>SFFJ01000017.1 GCA_004557855.1 Oscillospiraceae bacterium | reverse complement strand
ATCCGAGCCCCTTTCCCGCCATCGGGAAAGGGGGTGGGGGGAAAGGGCAGATACGCCCGTGGCTACCTTGGGAGCGATTCTGTGCGCAGTACGGATTGATTTTCGGCTCCCGCTGCAAATCAATCCGTATCCAGCACAGCCAGCGACAGGGGTCTTGGGGCAGAGCCCCAAGCGTATTTTGCCTACTTTTGTACGAACAAAAGTAGGCCCCCGCCGGGTAGGCGTACAGATTAAAACCTCTTGTAAAGCTCTCCCCGCCGTCAGGCGTCAACAGACCATATCACGCCCCGGCGGCAAGCCGTACAAATTGTAACCCAATATAAAACTTGCCCCGCCGTCAGGCGATTACAGACTTTTTCACGAATATCCGCCGCAGGCGCCCAGCAAAGGCCCCCTAAAACCTCCAATTTATCCCATCAAATCATGCCCAGTTATCTCCACCATTTAGTCGATTTCTCCCTCATTTGTAAACTTTTCATTAAAAAATGTTGCTTTTTAACCTTTTTGATGCAAAATTCCCCCGTTTTGTCCGTATTAGTGGAGGGACTTTTCACTCCCCCCTGCAATAAATCCACCCCAAAAGGAGGCAAAAAAATGCCGGTCACGATTGAAACCAACGGCAGCACCATGACCGCCCGTCTTTCCGGCGAGCTGGACCACCACCATACCCAAAAACTCCGGGAGGAGATCGACCGCAGCGTGCAAAAGGAACGCCCCGCCCGCCTTGCGCTGGACTTCTCCGGCGTCGAATTTATGGACTCCAGCGGGATCGGCCTGGTACTGGGACGCTACCGCCTGATGCAGGAATTAAACGGAAAACTGGTGCTGCGCGCCATGCCGCCCCACATCCGGCGGGTCATGCGGGTCGCGGGCATCGGCAGTTTGGAAATCGAGGAGGAAAGCTGTGTATGAATAAGCCGAAAAACACCATGAAAGTCACCTTCCCCAGCCGGGGCGCCAATGAGGGCCTTGCCCGGATGCTCATCGCCGCCTTTATCACCGAGGCCGACCCCACCGTGGAGGAGCTGTGCGACATCAAAACCGCCGTTTCGGAGGCGGTCACCAACTGCATCGTCCACGCCTACCCCGACCGGATCGGAGAGATCTACATAGCTGCCGCCCTTTCGGAAAACGATCTGGATGTGCAAAAGGCGATGGAGCCGCTGTTTACCACCGGCGGCAGCGAACGGGCCGGGCTGGGCTTTGCCGTGATGCAGGAGCTGATGGACGAGGTTCGGGTCACCTCCCGGGTGGGGGGCGGCACCACCGTGCGCCTGCGCCGCCGTTTAAGCCAGAAAACCCGGTAGCAAAGGGAGGTTACGCCAAAATGCCTGTTACCGCCGAGCCGAAGCCCGTCATCGGGCAGGATACCAGCGTGGAGAATAATTTAGGGCTGGTACACGCCTGCGCCCACCGTTTCAAGGGGCGGGGCATCGAATATGACGACCTTTTTCAAGCCGGGTGCATGGGGCTGGTCAAGGCCTCCGCCGCCTTTGATGCCGGCCGCGGGGTGATGTTTTCCACCTATGCCGTGCCGGTCATTTTAGGGGAGATCCGGCGGCTGTTCCGGGACGGGGGCACCGTAAAGGTGAGCCGCAGCCTGAAGGAGCTGGGTCTGGCCGCAGGCCGGGTACGGGAGCTGCTGGGCAGCGAATTGGGCCGGGAGGCCACCATAGCCGAGGTGGCCTCCCGGATGAACCGCACCCCGGAGGAGGTGGCGCAGGCACTGGCCGCCACCACCCCTCCCCTTTCGCTGACCGGCGGAGAGGAGGACGGCAGCGGGCAGATCGATCTGCCGGAGGAGAGCCCCGAGGAACGGTTAAGCGACCTGCTTTCGCTGCACCAGCTGCTGGCCGATTTGGAGGAACGGGACCGCAAGCTGATTTTTTTGCGGTACTACCGCGGCAAGACCCAGACCGAGGTGGCCCGGCAGCTCGGGATGACGCAGGTGCAGGTCTCCCGGCGGGAAAAGCGGCTGCTGCAGGCCATGCGGGAGCAGCTGGTGGGGTAGGCCCGGAGGGTCGGTGCGGGGGAGGCCCGCAGGGCAAACCGTCCGAAGGACGGTTTTTGGGGGGCGGGCTTTCAGCCCGCCCCCCTACGGCCGCCTGCGGCGGCCGGCCCTGCGGGCCGTATCCCTGCGGCTTGCAGGGGGCTGCGGCGGGCAAGAGCCGGTATTTTGCGGCCTTTGCAGGCGGGCGGCAGGCCGCAAGCCCCGGCTAAAAAGCCGCAAGCCCGCAATAACCCACGAAAACCCGGGGAAAGGCAGCGACTGTGCGGGCCGCAGGCCCGGCGGCTCCGCCGCCGAAACGGGCTGCGCCCGTTTGCCCGCCGCCGTGGGCGGCGGGCGGCCTGCGGCCCGCCCCCGGCTCTGCACAAGCCCAACCAAACAGAAAACTCCCGGCAGGCACAGCGCCCGTCGGGAGTTATTCTCTCTCGGTATTCGGTTATCCGGCGGCGTAGGCCGCCCCGCCAAAGTCCCACAGCCCTGCCGCATCACAGGTGATGCCGGTAAGGGCGGCGTGGCAGTACAGCGCCGTTTGGCCGCTGCCTGCCCGCAGCAGCACACCGTCATCCTCCAGCACCTTTTCGGCGCCCTTGATGAGGTCGGCACGGGCGGCTTCGTCGGTCTCGGCGTTTATCTTCGACAACATTTCGTCAAATTCTTCATTATTATACTTTGCGTAGTTCCCTGCGCTGCCGCTGACAAACCAGCCCGGCAGCACCGCCGCATCGGGGTAATCGGTGCTTACCGCCAGGTACAGAACGTCATACTCCCCGGCGGCACGGGCAGCCTTGTACTCCTCATAGCCCAGCACATTGACGGTCAAATCGGCGGCCTTTGCCAATTCCGCATAGGCATCGGCGGGGGCATCGGCGGTCGTCAGCAGCGTCACCGCCCGCCCCAAAGAGACCTCTGCTTCCGCACCGACCAGCAGCTTGATGACCTGCTGCCGCTGTGCCGCATCGGGCAGACGCTCGGTATTCAGTACATAGCAAATGGTCACGCCGTTGCTGCCCGTCACCGGGGTGATGTCCTCCCCGGCATAGCCGAAGGTCGCCTGCAGCGTGCCGTCGGCAGCCAGCGCCTCCAGCGCCGCCATGTCGCCGTAGTAATACTTGAGGGTCAGGGCGGCGGGCGTTTTGGCGCCGTGATAATGGGTATTCGGGGTCAGGGTCAGGGTGCTTTCGTCGCTCCCGGAGACGGCATAGCGGCCGTTATAGGCGCTGCCGTCCTCCCGCACCGGCCAAAAGGCGGGGGCCGCCAGCATATGGGGGAACCCGGCGTAATCGCCCTCCAAGGTGACCTGCAGCTTGCCGTCCTCGGTGGCGGCAAGGCCCAGCTTGCTTTCCTCATTTTCGTAGTCGCCGGCGCCCAGAATCACATCAAAGAGATAGCGATAGGGGCTTTCCGCCGCCCCGCTGATGACACGGGTCCAGGCGGTGATAAAGTCCTCGGCCTTTACGGGGGTGCCGTCGCTCCAGCAGGCATCCTGCCGCAGGGTGAAGGTATAAACCGGGCGTTTGGCGGCGTCCTCGGTGGCGGAAACCTCCCAGCTTTCGGCAACAGCACCCACTGCCATGCCGTTTTCATCCACGGCGGTCAGGCCCTCGTACAGCATTCCCAGCAGGGCACGGGCCGAAAGGCTGCCGTCATACCGGGTCGGGTCGGTTTCGGCCATATTACCCGGCACGCCGATGCCGATGACACCGGGATCGGCGACCGTTCCCGAAAGATATTGCTTTTTACCGCCGCAGGCCGCCATGGTGACCACCAGAACAAGCGCCAGCAGCAGAGCTATCGTTTTTTTCATGTTTCGTCCTCCGTATCGGGGTGAATTTCCTTCCCAGTATAGCGCATTTTGCGGCGTTTGAAAAGGGGGAACGTGGCGCTGCGGGGCAACCGGCCGGATTTTTTTGCTGGGGTTGGCCGGTGGGGGGTGTGGGTTCCCGGCGGATGAGAAGGTTTTTTCTTTTTGCGGCGCTGTTGTAACGGGACAAGGCTCCCGGCGCAAATTGCCGGGATTTTTTTGCGGGGTTGGCCGGTGGTGGCGGGGGGTGGGTTCCCGGCGGATGCGGGGACTTTTCACCCCTGCTGCGTTTTGCGGGGGGGACGGGCGGCGGGACGCTCCGTCTTTGCGGCGCTGTTGTAACGGGACAAGGCTCCCGACACAAATTGCCGGGATTTTTTGCTGGGGTTGGCCGGTGGGGGTGTGGGTTCCCGGCGGATGCGAAGGATTTTTCTTTTTGCGGCGCTGTTGTAACGGGACAAGGCTCACGGTGCAAATTGCCGGGATTTTTTTGCGGGGGTTGGCGGTGGGGGGACGAAGCTTTTGCAATGGGCGAGGCTGCGGCGCAAGGGGATCGGACGATTGCGGATTTAATGTGCGGCGGCGGGGGTGAGGATTTTGCGGGGGCGGCGGGCGGGGCATTTTTACGATTCTATTACAAAAGCGGCGGTTGCGTTGCTTTTCGGGGGCTGCGGCGTTATAATAATTTGATAGGATAAACTGCCGGATTTTGCCCGGTTCGGCGGGGCGGCCGCGGCTTCCTTTGCAGCGTTTTTGCAGCGTTTTTGCAGGGGGAGGGTGCGGGGCGCAGCCCCGCCGCCGCAGGCGGCGAAAGCAGGCGAAGCCTGCTTTGCCCCGGCGCAGCCGGGGCGGGCTGCGCCCCGAACCCGCACCTTGCAGGGGTCCTATGAGGGGCCGCAGCGGCCGGCCCGCCCGAAAACCATCACCCCATAGGAGGCCCCCGTGGAATGTTACCTGGATAACAGCGCCACTACCGCCGTTTCCCCCGAAGCGGCCGCCCTGGCGCTGCACATAATGACCGAAGAATACGGCAACCCCTCCTCGCTGCACCGCCGGGGCTTTTTGGCGGAGCGTGCCATGACCGAGGCCCGGGGGCAGGTGGCCGCCGTTCTGCACTGCCGCCCCGAGGAGATCATCTTTACCGGCGGGGGGACGGAAAGCAATAATATCGCCCTGCTGGGGGCCGCCCGTGCCATGAAGCGCCGGGGCAACCGCATCGTCACCACCGCCGTGGAGCACCATTCCGTTCTTGCCATCTGCAAGGCGCTGGAAAATGAGGGCTTCGAGGTCATTACCGTGGCGCCCGATGAAAGCGGGCATATCACCCCGGAGGCGATGGCCGCCGCCTGCAATGAAAAAACCATCCTTGCTTCCTGCATGATGGTGAACAGCGAGACCGGCGCCATCCATGACCTGCCCGCCATTGCCGCCGCCTGCCGCCGCAAAAGCCCCAACCTCATCTTCCACGCCGACTGCGTGCAGTCCTTCTGCCGCCTGCCCATCGAGCCGGCCAAGTGGGGCATCCAGCTGGTAAGCGTAAGCGGCCACAAAATACACGCTCCCAAGGGCACCGGCGCCCTTTACATCGCCAAGGGGACCCGCCTGCTTTCGCCGCTTTACGGCTCCGGGCAGGAAAAGGGGCTGCGCCCCGGCACCGAAAATGTCCCCGGCATTGCCGCGCTGGGGCTGGCCGCCCAAAGCATGAACGACCGCCGGACCGAAAATTTCCGGCATTTTACGGCGCTGCGGCAGCGAATGATTACAAATTTATCACAATCGCCGGCCGTGTGCATCAATTCCCCCGCCGACGCCGCACCTTACATTGTGAACTGTTCGGTTCAGGGCATTCGCAGCGAGGTCATGATCCACTATCTGGAGCAATTCGGTATCTACGTTTCCAGCGGCAGCGCCTGCGCCAAGGGGGAACGCAGCCACGTGCTGACCGCCATGGGGCTTTCCCGTGACCGTATCGATTCCGCCGTGCGGGTGAGCATGACCGACACCACCACCGCCGGGGAGATCGATGAATTCTGCCGCCGCCTGCTGGAGGGCGAGGCCACCCTGACCAAACGAAGATAAGGAGTTTTTCCCCGCATGAATGAGATCATCCTGCTGAAAAGCGGTGAGATCGCCCTCAAGGGCCTCAACCGCAGCACCTTTGAAGATATCATGGCCAAAAACGCCCGCCGCCGCCTGCAGCCGCTGGGAGAGTTCAAAATCTGGCACGCCCAGTCCACCACCTACGTGCAGCCCCTGACCGAAGGGGTGGATATGGATGAGGCGGTGCGCCGCCTGCAAACCGTCTTCGGCATAGTGGCCGTGACCAAAAGCTGCGTGGTGGAAAAGGATTTCTCGGTCATCTGCCCCGCCGCCGCCGAATATTTTGCCCCGCAGCTTTCCGCCGCCCGCACCTTTAAGGTGGAGGCCAAGCGCAGCGATAAGGCCTTCCCGATGAAAAGCCCGGAGATCAGCCGGGAGCTGGGCGGATACCTGCTTTCCCGCTTCCATCACCTCAAGGTCAAGGTGGAGCAGCCCGAGATCACCATTACCGTGGAGATCCGGGAGCAGGGCGCCTACATTCACGCCAACCAGCTGCCCGGTGCGGGCGGTATCCCCGTCGGGACCGGCGGACGGGCCATGCTGCTGCTTTCCGGCGGCATAGACAGCCCCGTGGCCGGCTATATGATGGCGAAGCGGGGACTGGAGATCGCTGCCGTGCATTTTGCATCGCCGCCCTACACCAGCGACCGTGCCCGCCAGAAGGTCCTTGATCTGGCACAGGAGCTGACCCCCTATACCGGCCGCATCCGGCTGTTTGTAGTGCCGTTCACCAAATTACAGGAGCTACTGCGGGAGCGCTGCCCCGAGGACTACTTTACCATTTTGATGCGCCGCTACATGATGCGGGTCGCCGAACAGATCGCCCTGCGGGAGGACTGCGGCGCCCTGATCACCGGGGAAAGCCTGGGGCAGGTGGCCAGCCAGACCATGCAGGCCATCGGCTGCACCGACCTTGCCTGTCGGCTGCCGGTGCTGCGCCCCTGCATCGGGATGGACAAGGAGGAGATTGTGCGGATTAGCCGCAAGATCGAGACCTTTGAGACCTCCATTCTGCCCTACGAGGACTGCTGCACCGTATTCACCCCCCGCCACCCCAAGACCAAGCCCACCGTTGCCGCCGTGGAGGCCATCGAGGCCGAAATGGCCATCCCGGAGGAACTGGTGGCCGAGGCCGCCGAGCAGGCCGAGCTGGTCATTATCCGCTACTGATTTACCGTTCTGATAGAGTCCCTGCAAGGGGCGGGTCGGGGGCGCAGCCCCCGGCGGCGGAGCCGCCGCTGCGGCCGCAGGCCGCAGAAAACCGCCCGGAGGGCGGTTTGGGGCTGCGCCCCGGCGCCCCGGTCCCCCGAAAATCATCCCTTTTCGGCAAAATTCACAGGTTATTCGCACTTTATTTGCAGCGGTGCAAAAACTATGCGGTATGCTGTAATTGAAAAAGCGTGCCCGCACACAGGAGGTCATCCGTCAGCCCATGAAGATCACCATTCTTGCCGTCGGCAGCGAGGCGCAGTATCAGCCCACCTTTGATACCGCCTACCAATACCTCAAAAAAGAAACCGCCGACCTTTCGGCGGAGCTTTCCTATGCCATCTGCCGCCCGGAGGCCGCCGAGCTGTTTGCCGCTCTGCGGACCGCCACCGGCCAAAGCGAAGCTGTCGTTCTGCTGCTTTCGCCGGAGCCTGCCGCCGTTTCCACGGCGCTGCGGGTGGTGTGCAGCGGGCTGGAGCGCACCGCCTCCGTTGATGCGGCGCTGCAGCGGCAGCTGGAGACCAGGGCCGCCCGCATGGGGCTTTCCCTGGGATATGAACAGCTGGCCGACCTTGCCTCCTTCCCCGCCGGGGCTGTCCCCCTACCGAATGAGCAGGGGCTGGTGCAGGGCTATGCCATCCCCGCCCGCCGGCAGCTGCTGCTGGCGCTGCCTGCCCTTCCGGGCGAGCTTTCCGCCATGTTCCCCTCCGCGGTGCGGCCGCTGCTGGCCAAGCTGGGCGGCCGTGCGGTAAGCTACGCCACCGTGCGGGTGCTGGAGCTGGATCAGTTCTCGGTGCCGCAGGAGGTTGCCCGGCTGAACCAAAGCCCGCATCTGAATATCACCGCACGCCACCGCAGCGGGGACTATGAGCTGAACATCGAAGCGACCGGCGCCACCCAAACCGAAGCCGAGGATTACCTGAAGCGCGCCGTTACCCATATGCAGCAGACCTTCGGCATCTATCTTTACTGCATCGGCAACCGCCCCCTGCCCCAGATCGTCATTGACGGGATGACCCGCCACGGCTTGACCCTTGCCACCGCCGAATGGGGCACCGGCGGCCTGCTCATCGAGCAGCTTTCCGCTGTGATAGGGGCGAACGGCTGCTGCCGCGCCGCCTACAATGATACCCACATCGGCACCGAGCTGGAGCTGCCCCGCCGGCTGCTGCAGGCCCCCGAGGATAACGGCGCCCTGATTGCCGGGCTGCTGGCGCAGCAATGCCGCAAGGCCGGGCATACCGCCCTTGGCCTGGGGGTGTACTGCCAGCCCGAAAGCGGGCAATTACACGTGGCGCTGGCCGATAAAAACCGCATCTGGAACCGCCGCCTTGCCGTGGCGGAGCCGATCCGGGAGGACACTGCCCAGATCGCCGTATGGCAGGCGATGAACGTCCTGCGGCTGTATACCGCACAATACCCCAAGCAGCTCCCCGGCGGCATCGAGCCGGCCGAGCTGGAACGACGGGTTGGCATCGGTTCGCTGTTTGCCCGCCCCGCCTCCTCAAATCATTCCGGAAAGGACCCGAAGCCCGTTATGGAAAAGAAAGCACGCACCAAACGCCCTGCCGCCCCTGCCGCCGACGCCGAGGCCATCAAGGGCACCAACCTCATCCAGCGCATCAAGATGAAGTCCATCACCAAGAATGATAAGATCCGCATCATTCTGTTGGCGGTCTGCATCATCGTGTTCCTGGCCTCCGGCATCTATATCATCAATAACAAGCTCCAGTCCATCAAGAACAAGAACCTTTCCGATGAGCTGGCCGGCCTGTACGATCCCGATGGCACCACCGATATCTCAGTGGATGGCTATCCCAAGGATTACATCCGCGGCTTTGAGGCGTTGTACCAACGCAATCCCGATATCGCCGGCTGGGTCAAGATTCCGGATACCAAGCTGGACTACGCCGTGGTACAGGCCGAGGATAACGATAAATACCACCGGGCGGATATCGACGGCAAGTACAATGACTGGGGCATCCCCTATGTTGATTTCCGTGTGGATCAGAAAAAGCCCTCCTACAATACCGTCATTTACGGCCACAATATGGGCGACGGTACCATGTTCGGGTATCTGCAGGCCTATAAAAAGCTGACCTACTACCAGCAGCACCCGCTTATCAGCTACAACAGCGTCTACCGCAAGGATATGTATAAGATCTTTGCGGTGGTGGTGTGCAAGGCCGATGATCCCGATTTCGATTACCATAATTTCATCGACAGCGACAGCGATGCCGCCAAGAATGAATACATCGAAAAGATCATGAAGCGCTCCATCATCAAGACCACCGTGGATGTCAAGGCGAGCGACCGCCTGCTGACCCTTTCCACCTGCGACTATACCTTCCGTGACCCCGATACCAATAAGCTCATCGCCCGGCTGGTCATTTTCGGCCGTGCGCTGCGGGATGGCGAAAGCGAAGCGGTCAATGTCAATGCCGCCACCCTGAACCCCAACCCGCTGATGCCCAAGCAGTGGTATGAGTACATCAAGAAGCAGCAGGAGAAGAAGGCTGCCGAGGAGCTGGAGAAGGAGCAGAAGGCTTATATCGCCCTGTGGCTGACCGCCGACGAGATTGCCGCCGCCGGGGATATGCCCACCGCCGACCTGTATGCAAAGGCACAGGAGCGGGCCGCCCTGGCCGAGCGCTGCCTGACCGCCGAGGAGCTGACTGCATCGGACAACACCCCGGAGAAGATCAAGTCGCTGATCGACTACCGGCAGAAGCTGTTTAAGATGCTGCTGACGCAGGATGAGACCGATAACAACACCGCCAGCAAGAAGCTGACCCTCTGCCAGGAGCGTTTGGATATCCTGCAGCAGGAGGTCGTCATCAACGGGGAGAAAAAAAAGCTCTTTGAGGATAATACGCTGTTTGCCAGCAGCTGGAGCCAGCTGCAGGCACGGTATGAGCTGCTGGCCAAGCAGAAGGACTGGAAGACCTATCTTTCGGTCGCCGATGTGCAGAACCTGAATATTTCCGGCGATGCCCTTAAATCCACCCTGACTGCCAACCAGCAGCGGGCGCAGAAGTACCTCACCCCCGAGCAGATCGGCCAGTACAATAACTGGAACGATCTTTCCGCTGCCATCAATAAGGCCGAGGCCACCCGCAAGGCACTGGAGGCCGAGGGTCTGAAGGCCGGGCTGACGCAGGCCGAGATGGATAAAATGACGCTGGCCGAGCTGCAAAAGGCGGTGGATAAGGCCAAGAATAAGGTCGAGATCGATAAGACCATAGAGGCCATAAGGGTGCTGAACCCCGGCGCCACCGGGGAGGGCGGCAAGCCGCTGACCGATATGACCCTGGACGAATTGAAGGCGCTGCTTTCCGCCCTGCAGCAGGAGCGCGCCGCCCTGGAGGCGGCCGCCCGCTCCGCCGGGATGAGCAACGAGGAGATCAAGAAGTATCCCACCAACGCCGCCCTGCAGCAGGCCGTCAATGAAAAGACCAAAGCCCAGCGGGAGGCGCTCATCAATGAGATCCTGGCGATGGAGGGGGCCCCCCCCAAGAGTGAATTGCAGAATAAGAGCCTGGACGAGCTGAAGGCCATCAAGGCGCAGCTGGCCGAGCAGGCTGCCCAGCGGGCCACCCTCATTGCGGAGATCAAGGCGCTGGCCACTGCGGTGAATGTGACCGTGACCGACCAGGAGCTGGCCGCCATGAGCCTGGAGCAGCTGGCCGCCAAGAAGCAGGAGTTGGCGAACCAAAAGCAGCTCATGAACTCTATCATTGCCGAGATCAAAAAGCTGAAGCCGGACTACGATCCCACCGGTAAGACGCTGGAGCAGCTGCAGCAGGATCTGGCTGCCCTGCAGCCCCCCCCCACGCCCCCCACGCCCCCCACGCCCGGTGGAGAAGGCGGTGAAGGCGGCAGCGGTGAAGGCAGCAGCGGTGAAGGCAGCAGCGGCGAAGGCGGCGGCGAAAGCGGCGGAAATAACCCCGCAGCCTCCGGTACCTCCGGTGAAGGAACCACGGCATAACCTTCGGGCGCTCCCACCGCACAACGGGAGGTGAAAGGGCCGCACGGCACCTGTTCCCATCTACATACCATCCCCCCGACCGAGTTTTCGGCCGGGGGGTCTTTTGGGCTTTGGAGGGTTTGCGGAGGGGGGAGGGCCGCAGGCCAAACCGCCCGAAGGGCGGTTTCGGCGGGCGGAGCCCGCCGGCTCCGGCGGAGCCGGGGCGGCCTGCGGCCGGTGCTCTCCCCTTTTGCGGGGCGGGCGGCAGCAAAAAAGACCCCCGCGGGGGTCCTTTTTTTCGTATGTTTTACGGCTGCTCCAGCACGTCGCCGAAGCTGATGCCCTCCAGCCGTTTTCGCACCATTTCGGAGATATCCGCATAGATGCGGACAAATTTGCATTCCATGCAGGCCTGCCGGTTGCGGTTGCAGTCGTAGCCCTCCTCATTCAGGCAGCGGCTGATGGCGTAGGGGCCCTCCACCTGCTCTATCACCTCATACAGCGAGATCTCGTGGGGATCACGGGCCAGCTCGTAGCCGCCGCCCGCACCCTTGTAGCTTTTCACCAGCTCCCCTGCCACCAGCTTGCGCAATATTTTAAGCGAAAACCGCAGCGTTACGCCGGTCTGCTCCGCTATCGATGCCGCATCCAGCCGCCCGCCGTTCTGCGCCAAGCAGTAAACGATCCGCACGGCATAATCGGATTCCAGTGTAATATGCACCGATCTTCCCTCCTTACTCCAGGAAATCCTTGAGCTTTTTGCTGCGGCTGGGATGGCGCAGCTTCCGCAGGGCCTTGGCCTCGATCTGGCGGATGCGCTCACGGGTCACATTGAACTCCTTGCCGACCTCCTCCAGGGTGCGGCTGCGGCCGTCCTCCAGCCCGAAGCGCAGGCGCAGCACCTTTGCCTCACGGGGGGTCAGCGTCGCCAGCACCTCGTTCAGCTGCTCCTTCAGCATGGTAAGGCTGGCCACATCGCTGGGGGCAGGGGCGTCCTCATCGGGGATGAAGTCCCCGAGGTGGCTGTCCTCCTCCTCGCCGATGGGGGTTTCGAGGGAGACCGGCTCCTGCGCCACGCGCATGATCTCCCGCACCTTTTCCACCGGCATCTCCAGCTTTTCGGCGATCTGTTCGTTGGTCGGCTCGTGGCCGTTTTCATGCAGCAGCTGGCTGTTCACCTTTTTCACCTTGTTGATGGTTTCCACCATGTGCACCGGGATGCGGATGGTACGGGCCTGATCGGCGATGGCACGGGTGATGGCCTGCCGGATCCACCAGGTGGCGTAGGTGGAGAATTTGAAGCCCTTGGTGTGGTCGAATTTTTCCACCGCCTTGATGAGGCCCAGGTTGCCCTCCTGGATGAGGTCGAGGAACTGCATCCCGCGGCCCACATACCGCTTGGCGATGGACACCACCAGACGCAGGTTGGCTTCGGAAAGGCGCTTTTTAGCGGCCACATCCCCCTGCGACATGCGGATGGCCAGCTCGACCTCCTCCTCGGCGGAAAGCAGCGGCACCCGCCCGATCTCCTTGAGGTACACCTTTACCGGGTCATCGATGCTGATGCCGTCGGCGCCCAGCACGCTTTCCAGCTCCTCATTGCTGGCCGGGGCGATGCTTTCGCCGCCGTCATCCTCCACGATCTCGATGTTATACGCCTCGAAGGTATCGTATAGCTTGTCCACCTGCTCCACATCGTAGTCCAGCTCCTCCAGCGCGTCGCTGATCTCCTTGGTGGTCAGACGTCCCTTCTGCTTGCCGCTTTCCAGCAGCTCCTTGAGTACCTGTTTTTTGTCCTGTGTCGCCATCGTTGCTCCTCCTTGATGGGGCCGCTGCCCCTTGTTTCTATCCTTTGGCCCGTGCAGGGTGCCGGGCCGGCCCGCAGGGCGTTTCCTCCGCAGGAGGAAACCCGCAGCTTCGCTGCGGAGCCCGCCGCAGGCGGGCTGCCCTGCGGGCCGTCTTCCCCGGCGTGCTTGTCCCTTGCCGCCAGCCCCGCAAATCTGCGGTCTGCGGTGTTTTTGCCCTTCCTGGCAGGGAATGATGCTCCCCGGCCGTTTTCTTGTTCTGTGCCGTTTACGGCGGTTTTATTCTCCCCGGCGGTTTTTCGCCCGGTTCAGGTTTTCTATGTACTGCCGCAGCGCCTCGCCGGAAAGCTGTCCCAGCTCCTCACGGCTCATCTGCGCCGCGTGGCTTTGCAGGCAGTTGAGGCAGTCCTCGGCTTCCTCATCGGTCACCGCCGGCGCCCCCGGCAGCATCCACCGGGTGACCCGATCCACCGCCTGCGGCGGCAGGGTCTCCCCCAGTGCCGCCAGCGTCAGCTCCTGCCCGGAAAGCCCCCGCTGCAGCAAAATACGGTACAGCGCCCGGTCATTTTCACCGGGCAGGTAGCTTTCCGGCAGCCGGTCCCGCAGCCATTCGGCCCGGTCGGGGTGGCGCAGCAGGTAACGCAGCAGCCGTTCGGCGGCCTTCATCTCCCGCGGGAGCTGCCGCTGCAGCAGCTCGTCCGCCCGGTCGGCCTCGGTGCGGCCCTTGGCAGGCGGTGCGATGAGCTCCCGTTCCTCCCGCTTGCGGTTGCGGTAGCTGCGCTTTTTCTGCTCCCGTTCGATCTGCCCGGCGATGGCGGCCTTATCCACCTCCAGCTCCCGGCAGATTTTCGAGAGGTAGACCTCCCGTTCGATGGGGCTGGGCAGGTCGGCCATCAGCACCGCGAACTGCTTGAGGAACGAAACCTTGCCCTCGGCGGTGGTGAGGTCATTTTCCCGCCGCAGGTTATTGATCGCAAAGTCGGTGGCGGAGCTGCTCCCCTCGATGAGCAGGGCAAACCGTTCCGCCCCGAATTTTTTGATGTATTCATCGGGGTCCTTGGCGTCCGGGATGGAAAGCACCCGGATCTTGACCCCTGCCGCCTCCAGCAGGTCGGTCGCCCGGCGGGTGGCCTTCTGGCCGGGGCCGTCGCTATCGTAGGAAAGCACCACCTCGCCGGTGTACTGGGCGATGAGGCGGCTCTGCTCCTCGGTGAGGGCGGTGCCCAGAGTGGCCACCGCATTGGTGAAGCCCGCCTGATGCATCGAAACGACATCCATATACCCTTCGCAGAGGATCAGCTCGCTGCGGTCGCTGTTTTTGGCGAAATTAAGGGCGAACAGATTGCGGCTTTTTTTGAACACGAGGGTATCGCTGCTGTTGAGGTATTTCGGCCCTTGCTCCCCCAGGTTGCGGCCGCCGAAGGCGATGACATTGCCCCGCAGGTCGATGATGGGAAAGATGGCGCGGTTGCGGAAAACATCGTAAATGCCGCCCTTTTGGCTCTCATTCGCCAGATGTGCCGCCACCAGCTCCTCCCTGGTGTAGCCCATCTGCCGCATGGCAGTCGTCAGGCCGTCCCAGCCCTCGCCGGCATAGCCGATGCCGAACCGGGTGATGGTTGATTTGGTCAGTCCCCGCCCGATGAGATAGGCCCGGCCGGGTCGACCCGCTTCGCTCATCAGGTTGCGGTGGAAATACCGGGCGGCGTCCCGGTTCAGCTCTAAAATGCGCTTTCGCAGCTGGGCGGTGCGGCTGTCCCCAGCGTTTTCCGGCACCTGCATCCCGGCCCGCTGGGCCAGAAAACGGACGGCCTCCATGTAGTCCAAATTTTCGATGCGGCGGATGAAATTGATGACATCGCCGCCCGCCTGACAGCCGAAGCAGTAGAAGGACTGGTTTTCCGGGTAGACGGTAAAGGAGGGGGATTTTTCGCTGTGGAAGGGGCACAGCCCCGAAAGGGTGCGGCCCCGCCGCCGCAGGTTGACATAGCTGCCGATGACCTGCTCGATATCGCTGCGGTATTTCAGCTCCTGCAAAAATTGGTCGGGTAACATGGAAATTCCTCCTTTCCTCGGTTCGTGGGGGTGATTTGTGGGGGTGGTTGGGCTTATCTTGGGAAGTCATAGTCCCGCACCCGCCGATAGGCGATTGCAAACCGGGTCACGTCCATCTGCCGAAAGGCAAATGGCTGCTGTGTTACAGCACCGGCCAGGAACGGGGGATGACCATGTTCTCGTAGAGATCGACACAGTAGCGGTCGCTCATGCCGCTGATAAAGTCGGCGGCGGCGCGGGGGGCGCCTTCCTCCTCGGCGATGATGCGGTAGAATTCCGGCAGGCGGTGGGGGTTGGCCACATAGTAGCCGTACAGGTACCGGACGATATCCTTGGCCTTGCCCTCCTCGCTTTTCGCCACGGGATTTTTATACACCGCCTCAAACAAAAATCGCTTGAGGGTGAGGAAATGCTGCTCGCTTTCCTTATCCATCTGCACCGTATCGTCGCTGTGCTCGATGAGGGATTGCAGCATGCCGCTGATCCGGCGGCTTTTCCCGCTGCCGAACCGCAGTCGAACCTCCCACGGCAGGTCCTCCTCGGTGAGGATGCCGCCGCGGATGGCATCTTCGATATCGTGGTTCATATAGGCGATTTTATCGGCGTAGCGGACCACCCGGCCCTCCTGCGTCCGGCTCCATGCCTGGCCGTCGCTGTGCGCCAGGATGCCCTCTCTCACCTCCTCGGTGAGATTGAGACCGCGGCCGTCCCGTTCCAGGCGGGTCACCACCCGGATGCTTTGGGCGGCATGGTGGAAGTCGGGGTCGTAGACATCCTGAAGGGCGTATTCCCCGGCGTGGCCGAAGGGGGTATGCCCCAGATCGTGCCCCAGGGCGATGGCCTCGGTGAGGTCCTCGTTGAGGCGCAGCGCCCGGCTCAAGGTGCGGGCGATCTGGCTGACCTCCAGCGTGTGGGTCAGCCTGGTGCGGTAGTGGTCGCCCTCCGGGGAAAGAAAGACCTGCGTTTTGTGGGTCAGCCGCCGGAAGGCGTTACAGTGCAGGATGCGGTCCCGGTCCCGCTGGAAGGGGGTACGCATGGGGCATTCCTCCTCGGGGAACTGCCGGCCGCGGGTGCCGTCGGCAAAGGCGGCGCGGGGGGAAAGGATCTCGTGCTCCAGGATCTCCTGCTGCTCTCGAATGGTCATGGTGTTTTCTCCTTGGGGTCGAAGGTGGGGTGGGGGGTGCGGGGTTTGGTGGGGGTGCAAGCGGCCCGCAGGGCAAACCGTCCGCAGGACGGTTTCGGCGGCCGCAGGCCGACGGCCCCGGCGAAGCCGGGGCGCCCGGCGGGCCGTATGCCGGCGGTTTGCAGGGGGTTGCGGGGAAGATAGCGGGGGGGCAGATGCCCTCTACTGACTTAATACGCAAAAAGGGGGGTGAATTCCTGCTTAATCGGCAAAAAAATTTGAAAAAAGCCGAAAAAATTTTGAGGTCGGGCGGGCGCGCGGGGGTGCGGGCGCATGGTGCGGGCGTGCGCGCGTAGGAGATTTTTCCAGATTTGCGGGGGTGCGGGGGTGGACATGGGGAGGGTTTGCGGGGTGGGCGGGCCGCAGGCCCGGCGGCGCAGCCGCCGAAGCGGGCGAAGCCCGCCAGCCCGCCGCCCCGGCGGCGGGCGGCCTGCGGCCCGTATCCCGCCCCCTGACAAAAGTACGGGGAGGGAATTTATTTACCCGAAAGCCGGCGGTCAGCCCAGCTCCGATTTATGGGCTTCGCAGAATGCCTCGTACCACTGCAGCTGCTCCCGCAGCAGGCGGGGGGTATCCAACGAATAGGGGCAATGGGCGACGCAGCGGCGGCAGTTGATGCAGTCCTCGATTTTGTGCATTTTGGCCTGCCATTCGGCGGTGAGGTAGGGCTTATAGGGGGAACGGGTCATCAGCTGGGACATCCGGGCGGCATTGGGGATTTCGATCCCCATGGGGCAGGGCATACAGTAGCCGCAGCTGCGGCAGAAATCCCCGCCGAGGGACTGTTTTTCCTCTGCCGCAAGGCGCTGCATTTCCTCGTTCCAGCGGG
This sequence comes from Oscillospiraceae bacterium, assembly GCA_004557855.1. Taxonomy (GTDB): domain Bacteria; phylum Bacillota; class Clostridia; order Oscillospirales; family Ruminococcaceae; genus Angelakisella. The sequence goes on along the minus strand of SFFJ01000017.1, from coordinate 21,391 downwards.
GCGGGGCGTTCTCCATCGAAAGCCACTGCTGCAATTCCGCCATACGCTGGATGCCGTAAATGGGCACCACCTGCGGGTACTGCCGCAGGAACGCAAAGGTGACCTCCGGGTGGCGGATGAGCCCGCCGGCCATGGCCTTCATGGCGATAAAGCCTACGTCCCGTTCGGCGGCATGCTGCACCAGCTTGATTTCCCGGTCATCGGCCAGCACCGAAAAGGGGTATTGCAGGGTATCGTAAAGGCCGCTTTCCAGCGCTTCCTCCGCGACGGTGATGCGGTGGGCGGTGATGGAGATGTGGCGGATGGCGCCCTCTTTTTTCTTTTGCAGCAGCCAATCGTAGACGCCGTCCTCCTCCCCGGGGCGGTAGACGCGCGGGGCGCAGTGCAGCTGGTAGATATCGATATAATCGGTTTTCAACATCGCAAGGCTTTGCTCCAGCCGCTGCTGCATGACTGCCGGGGCGGCGGGGGCGGTTTTGGTGGCGATGATGATATTTTTGCGGACGTCACCCAGCGCCCGGCCCAGTTTATACTCGCTGTCGGTGTAGGCGTTGGCGGTATCGTAGAAGTTGACGCCGGCCTCGTAGGCGGCGCGCAGGATAGCGGTGGACTCGTTTTCCGGGATGCGCTGGATGGGCAGGGCACCGAAGGCGGTGCGGCTGACCATCAGGCCGGTACGGCCGAGGCGGGTATGTTCCATAGGGGGCTCCTTTCCGGGTGTGGTTTGGATTTTGAGAAAAGTCGCAGGGGGGCAGGCGGGCCGCAGGCCCGGCGGCGCAGCCGCCGAAGCGGGCGAAGCCCGCCAGCCCGCCGCTGGGCGGCGGGCGGCCTGCGGCCCGTACCCTGCCCTCTGCTGAAGGTCAGGGGAAGGGATAATATTTTTCCGCCAGGACGGTGGGGGCGAGGCTGCCGGCGCTCTGCTCCTCCAGTGCCTTGGCGAAGGGGGGAAGCTGCTCCTGCCGCAGCATGAACCGCACGGTGACGTCCCCCTCGAAGGCGGTATCCAGCGTTACGGCGCCGTACTGCGGCAGCAGGTTTTGCAGCTTGCCGTAAAAGCCGTAGTCGGCGGTGAGGGTGCATTCCGCGGCGGGGTGCATGGGCAGGATTTCGGCGGCGGTGACCGCCATTTTGCAGCCCTGTGTATAGGCCCGCGCCAGCCCGCCCGTCCCCAGCAGGATCCCGCCGAAATAGCGGGTGACGACCACGCAGATGTCGGTCAGCTCCTCCCGCTGGAGGACCTCCAGAATGGGGCGGCCTGCGGTGCCGGAGGGCTCGCCGTCATCCGAAAAGCGGGCGAGATTATTCTGCCGCAGGCGATAGGCGTAGCAGTTGTGGCGGGCTTCCCGGTGGCGGGCACGCACCGACTCGATAAAGGCGGCGGCCTCCTGCTCGGTGGTGACGGGGGCTATATAGCCGATGAAACGGCTTTTTTTCTCGGTGAACTCGTCCTCGGCGGGGGCTGCGACGGTGCGGTAGGGGGCAAGGGCCATGGGGGTTCCTCCTTTCGGGCGGGGTGGGGATTTGCCGGCGGGTGCAGCAAAAATAAGGCGGCACCGCATGGCACCGCCTTATACTTTTGCAGATTATTTGCCCAGATTGAAGCGCTTGTTGAAACGATCAACACGGCCGCCGGTATCTACCAGCTTCTGCTTGCCGGTAAAGAACGGATGGCACTTGGAGCAGATTTCGACGCGGATCTCGGGGACAGTGGAGATGGTCTCCAGCGTGTTACCGCAGGCGCAGCGAATTACAGCAGGGCCATACTTGGGATGGATGCCTTTTTTCATGCGATTTCACCTCTTTCGAATTCCTGGCGCCAATGTTAGCTTGCATTGGCTGAACCGTACTGAATTAGTTTAGCACAACACCGGGGAAAAAGCAAGAAAAAAGTTCGAAAATTTTTGGCCAAATCCGCGGACGGATTTTTGGCGGTTATTCCCTGCCGGGGAGGGTTGGGGGTTGCGGGGGCGTGGGGTTTTGGAGAAGGGTTGGGGCGTGGGGGCAGGCCCGCAGGGCCGCCCGGCTTCGCCGGGCGACGGCGGCCGCAGGCCGCCGGAAACCGCCGCAGGCGGTTTGCCCTGCGGGCCGGACTGCGGGTTTGCAGGGGGCTGCGGAGGGGCGGGCGGTTTGCAGGGGGTGGGAGGGAAGGCAGGGGCAAGGAGTGGGCAGGAGGGTGCGGGGGGCAGGTCAGGGCCGCAGGCCAAACCGTCCGGAGGACGGTTTCGGCGGGCGAAGCCCGCCGGCCCCGGCGGAGCCGGGGCGGCCTGCGGCCCCATCCGCCTGCGCTAAAGCTACCGAAACAGGAAAACGGTATCGGCGGCGAGGGAGTGGTGGCGGCGTTCCGGGCGGCCGACCACCGTACATGGGGTCTCGGCGCCGGTGCGCAGGACGGTAAGCGGCACCCGGTATTTTTGCGCCAGACTGACGCTGCGGGGATGCAGCACCCTGGCACCCTGCTCCGCCATTTCCAACATTTCATCATAGCCGATGCGGTCATAGCGGCGACTTTCGGGGGCAAGGCGGGGATCGTGGTCATACACCCCGTCTACGTCGGTGCAGATGCGGCAGCCACAGGCATCAAAGGCGGCGGCCAGCGCCACGGCGGTGGTATCACTGCCGCCCCGTCCCAATGTAGTGATATCCCCGCAGCGGGTGACCCCCTGAAAGCCCGCAGTAACGACGATCCTTCCGGCTTCCAGTTCCCGCAGGATGCGGCGGCGGTGGATGGCAGTGATTTCGGCGGCGGCATGGTTGCCGTCGGTGTGGATGCCGGCCTGCCAGCCGGTGAGAGATATGGCGGGAAGTCCCGTTTCCTGCAGGGTCATAGCCAGCAGGGCGGCCGAGGCCTGCTCCCCGGTGGCTAGCAGCTGATCGGTTTCCCGACAGGAGGGGTGCAGGGTCAATGCGGTGGCGGTTTGCAGCAGGCGGTCGGTGGTTTTGCCCTGCGCCGAGACCACAGCGATGAGGCGATAGCCTTTTGCAGCGGCGGCGGCCAACTGCCCGGCGGCACGGCGCAGCCCTGCGGCGTCCGCAACCGAGGAACCGCCGAATTTATAGACAAGGAGATACATGGGGGCGCCCCTTTCCGTTCAAAATGGTGCAGAGGACGGCTCTGCACTCTACCCTATGCCGGGGGGCTTATCCCTGTCCCCCGGGGTGGGGGGACAGGGGGTGGGAGGGCCGCAGGCCCGGCGGCGCAGCCGCCGAAGCGGGCTTCGCCCGCTTGCCCGCCGCCCCGGCGGCGGGCGGCCTGCGGCCCGAACCGGCGATGGCGGAATCCCTGCGGGGGGGCGGGGGCTGTCCCTAAATCCATAATAAGCCGGCGGCTTTTGCGGGGGGCGGGGGTGGTGCGGGGCGCAGCCCGCCCCGGCGAAGCCGGGGCAAAGCAGGCGAAGCCTGCTTTCGCCGCCCGCAGGGCGGCGGGGCTGCGCCCCGGTTCCCTGCGGCTTGCAGAAACCCCTCGACACCACCGAAAACCGGATGGGCCTGCAAAAGGATCGGCGGGAGGATACGCGAATGGGGGAAAATGAAAAGACAGCCGGCAGCCCCCTGCCCTACCGCAATTTCTTCCCTTCGGCAGGACTATCCCGGCCGGGGAACGGGTAGACTGTACTGTGAAACCATTGCGGAAAAGGAGGGGCGCCATGTCCGACGGGAAGCGGGAATTTTTGCAGAATGTTGCCTTTTGGGGCGTGGTGCTGGGGCTGGGGTACCTGGGGCTGCGGTATGCCCTGCCCTGCTTTTTGCCGCTGCTGCTGGGCGCAATGCTGGCCGCTGCCCTGCACCCGGCCGCTGCGGGACTGTGCCGCCGGCTGGGGTGCCGGTACCGGCCCTGTGCCGTCGTGGTGGCGGTGGCGGCGCTGACGGTGCTGGGACTGCTGCTATGGGGCATCGGCGGGGTGGTGGTACGGCAAAGCAGTGCCCTGCTGCCGCAGCTCCCGGCATTTTACCGGCAGACGCTGCTGCCGATGATGGAAAATATGCAGGAAAAGCTGCAGAATTTGCAGGGGCGGGCAGCAGCCGGTTGGGGCGCTTCGCTGGAGGGACTGCTGCAAAATGCCGTTACCACGCTATCCCGGCGGGTGGTGGGGTGGCTGGGCGGGATGGCGGCACGGCTGCCCTCCATTCTGCTGGCCTGCACCTTTACGGTGCTTTCCACCATCTTCTTTTTGCAGGATTACGCCGGGATCACCGGGTTTGTGGTGCGGTCGCTGCCCGGCCGGCTGCTGCGGCCCATCGTGGAAACAAAGCGGTACCTGCTGGGGGCGGTGCAAAAGGTGCTGCTGGCCTACCTGTGCATCCTGATCATCACCTTTGGGGAGATTGCGCTGGGGCTGTGGCTGCTGCGGGTGCCGTATTTTGCGGCCATTGCCTTTGCCATTGCCGTTTTGGATATTCTGCCGCTGATCGGCAGCGGGCTGTTTTTGATCCCGTGGGGGCTTTACCATCTGCTGATCTCCCGGCAGGCGGCGCTGGGGGCGGGGCTTTTGCTGCTTTATGCGGTGGTGACGGTGGTGCGGATGTGGCTGGAGCCGCGGATCGTGGGCGGACGGATCGGGCTGCACCCGCTGGCGACGCTGACGGCGATGTATGCCGGCGGGAAGCTGTTCGGGTTTTGGGGGCTTTTGCTGGCGCCGCTGGGGACGACGCTGCTGCTGCATTTGCGGCAGGGCGGCTACCTGAAGGACGGCGGCGGGTAGGGGGATCGGAGGCGGTTTTGGGGGAGTGTGGGGGTGAAGGCAGGCCGCAGGCCAAATCGTCCGGAGGACGATTTCGGCGGGCGGAGCCCGCCGGTTCCGGCGGAGCCGGAACGGCCTGCGGCCGTATGCTGTGGCGGGCAGGGGGCGGCGGAGAAGAAAAAATCCCCGCATGGGGTAAGCCATGCAGGGATGGTGGTTACTGCTGTTACCGGGTGGAGAGAATATCCACCTGGGTGACGCCGGGCAGGGATAACAGGTTTTGCCGCAGCTGCTCGAGGTCCATGGGCAGGGGCAGGCGGGCCGAAACCGATACCGCCGCCACGCCGTCTACGGGGATGTTCTGGTTGACGGTGAGGATGTTGCCCTGCTGCTCCGAAAGGCTGTTGAGCAGGCCGGAAAGCACGCCGGGGCGGTCCTCCAGGCGGGCGGAAAGGGTGATGACCTGGTCATCCAGCGCCTCATTGTGGACAAAGACGCAGTCCTTGTATTTATAGAGGGCGCTGCGGGAGATGCCGGCGGCTTTGGCGGCCTCCGACAGACTGCGCACCTGGCCGACCGCCAGCATCCGCTTGGCCTCCACGACCCGCAGAAAGACCTCGGGCAGGACGGAGCTATCCACCAGCAGCAGCCGGGAGCCTTCCCGTTGGGTGGGGTGCTGTAAATTGACCATAGAATTTCCTCCGTGCGTACAGTTGTATCTGTTCTACGGACATTTTACCACGCCGCTGCGGCGATTGCAAGGAGGAAATGGGGCGGAGATGGGGGCAAATCGAGTGCTTGCGGGGGACGGGATAGCGAAAACTTGCGGAGGGTGCGCAGGGGCCGCAGGCCAAACCGCCCGGAGGGCGGTTTCGGCGGGCGGAGCCCGCCGGCCCCGGCGGAGCCGGGGCGGCCTGCGGCCCCGTACCGGGTCCCTGCGGGGGTTACAGCTCCTTGGCGGAGACCTGCCAGTATTTACGGTCGAGGTTGCGGAACTGGATGGCTTCCGCAACATGGTCCGGACCGATCATCTCGCTGCCTGCGAGGTCGGCGATGGTGCGGGCCACCCGCAGCAGGCGGTCATAGCTGCGGCCGGAAAGCCCCATGCGCTCATAGGCGGCGGCCAGCAGCCGGTCGGCTTCGGGGGTGAGGACGCAGAATTTTTTAAGCAGGGCGGGGGTCAGACGGGCATTGCAGGGGATGCCCGTCCCGGCATAGCGGCGCTGCTGCACCAGCCGGGCAGCCTCCACCCGCTTGCGGATTTCCGCCGAGCTTTCCGAGGGTCTGGCATCCGCCATGCGGTCGTATTCCACCGGGGGGACCTCCACCTGCAAATCCATGCGGTCCAGCAGCGGGCCGCTTATTTTATTAAGGTACATACTTACCTTGGTGAGGGAGCAGGTACAGGGGCGGGTGGGATGCCCATAGTAGCCGCAGGGGCAGGGATTCATTGCGCCGATGAGCATGAAGCTGCTGGGGTAGGTGGCACGGCCGCCCGCGCGGCTGATGGTGATGACCCCATCCTCCAGCGGCTGACGCAGCGATTCCATTGCGGGGCGGGTGAACTGCGGCAGCTCATCCATAAACAGAACGCCGTTATGGGCCAGCGATATTTCCCCGGGGCGGGGGATGCTGCCGCCGCCGGTCAGGCCTGCCATGGAGATGGAATGGTGCGGCGAACGGAACACCCGGTTTTTCAGCAGCGGGACGCCGCCGGGCAGAAAGCCTGCGGCGGAATGGATTTTGGTGGTTTCCACCGCCTCCTCGAAGCTCATGGGCGGCAGGATGGAGGGCAGGCGCTTGGCCAGCATGCTTTTCCCCGTGCCGGGCGGGCCGATGAGCAGCACATTATGCCCGCCTGCTGCGGCGATCTCCAGGGCGCGCTTGGCGTTTTCCTGTCCCTTTACCTCGCTGAAATCCGGCATGGGGGGCTGCGGCATTTCCCGGTAGGGGATGGCCTGTGCGGTGGGCAGCGGCTGTCCGCCGGTCAGCGACTCCACCAGCTCCCTTGCGGTGCGTACCGGGTATACCTCGATGCCCTGCACCACGCTGCCCTCGGCGGCGTTATCGTAGGGGATGTAGATGCGGGAATAGCCCTGCCGGGCGGCCTCCGAGACCATCGAAAGGACGCCGTTGACGGGGCGCAGCCGGCCATCCAGAGAAATTTCCCCCACAAAGGCGCTGCCGGCCAGCGGCAAATCCAGACCGCAGCCCGCCGAAAGGATGCCCAGCAGAATGGGCAGATCGTACAGGGGGCCGCTTTTCTTGGTATCGGCCGGGGCCAGATTCACCACCAGCACCCCGGTGGGAAAGGCATATCCCAGATTGCCGATGGCACTGTGGACCCGTTCCCGGCTCTCCTTTACGGCGGTATCGGGCAGGCCGACGATATCAAACCGGGGCAGTCCCCGGCGGTAATCCACCTCCACGGTGACGGGGTAGCTTTCAATGCCGTTTAGGCCCATCGATTGCACCGAGCAGAACATGGCACACTCTCCCTTTTTCCCAAGTTTTTGGCTTTTGTTTTAGTGTAGCACATAATCGGGCAGATTGCAAACGTTTGTTTGCAATTGGGGGGATTTTGTCGGAGGCTGTCGTGGAAAAGCTTATGGATGCCCGTCGGCGGTCATGATATAGTTTGTAGTCGCCTGCGGCGGGGCAATTAAGGTAAAAGTTTGCGGTCGCCTGACGGCGGGAGTGTGATATAGTCTGTTGTCGCCTGCCGGCGGGGCAGGTCTTTTAGATATTATAGTTGGCACGCCTACCCGGCGGGGGCATCCTTTTGTACCGACAAAAGGATGCAAAAACGGTTTAGGGCTGCGCCCTAAAGACCCGACGCACCGGAACGCCCGCCCGGAAAGCCAAAGCGACGGCTTCCCGGAGCGTGGGCTAAACGGTGCTTATAAGGTGCCGCAGGCGCATTTTTATCGCCCCCGCACTGGAGTGCGGAAGGGCGAACCACCACCCCTGTCCCCTCCTCAAAGGAGGGGAACTAGGGGGCTGGTAAACAAATACTTTAGGGTTGGCGGCTTGGCTCTTTGCAAGCCCTAACACCCCGAGAACGTTGCTGTCGATTTGTAATTGCCAGCCCATCCGAGCCCCTTTCCCGCATCGGGAAAGGGGGTGGGGGGAAAGGGCAGATGCGCCTGCGGCTACCTTGGGAGCGATTCTGTGCGCAGTACGGATTGATTTTGGACTGCCGTCAAAAATCAATCCGTATCCAGCACAGCCAGCGATAGGGGTCTTGGGGCAGCGCCCCAAGCGTGTTTTGGTTCCTTTTACACGAGTAAAAGGAACGCCACGGCGGCGAGCCGTACTAACCAAGTTATCTAAAAGACTTGCCCCGCCGAAGGCGAGTAGAAACGATGATGAAGCCCGCTTCGCGGGGGATGGGGCGCGGGACTGCGATTTGCCGAGGAAGTTCTCCGCCGAAAGGCGCACCCGCTTGGCAACACTTCTCCCCTTTTGCGGATTGACAGGCCGACGCATTTTTACTATTATGGAGTTGGAAAATATCCCCCGAAAGGAGCATTTGATATGAGCAAAGAACAGGCCGAGCTGCGGCGCTGGCTGGAGGAGGTCACCGACCCCGAGCTTTCCGCCGAGCTTTTGTCCATCCGCAATGAGGAAAAAGAGGTGCATGAGCGCTTTTACCGGTCGCTGGAATTCGGCACCGGCGGGCTGCGGGGCGAGCTGGGCGCCGGCACCAACCGCATGAATATCTACACCGTGCGGCAGGCAACACAGGGCTTTGCCGCCTACCTGCTGACCCAGAATAAGACCCCTTCCGCCGCCATTTCCTACGACAGCCGCCACAAGAGCGACGTTTTTGCGCGGGAAACGGCACGGGTACTGGCCGCCAACGGCGTCCGGGTCTATCTTTATCCCCGGCTGATGCCCACCCCCGCCCTTTCCTTTGCGGTGCTGGACCGCCGCTGTGAGGGCGGTGTAATGGTGACCGCCAGCCACAATCCCGCCCGCTACAACGGCTACAAGGCCTATGCCGCCGACGGTGCGCAGATCTCCGGCGAGGTGGCGGCCGCCGTTTCCGCCGAGATCGAAAGAACCGATATTTTTGATGACGTGAAGCTGGCGGATTTTGATGAGGCGCTGGCCGCCGGTACCATCCAGTACATTGATGATGCGCTTATCGAGCGCTACTACGCCGCAGTAATGGCGCAGGCGCTGCGCCCGGAGATCGGCAAGGCTGCCGGGCTGCGGCTGGTCTACACCCCCCTTAACGGCGCCGGGCTGGTGCCGGTGATGACCGTCCTGAAGCGGATGGGGCATACCGATATTACGGTGGTGCCGGAGCAGGAAAAGCCGGATGGCGACTTCCCCACCTGCCCCTATCCCAATCCCGAAATTCTGGAGGCGATGCAGCCGGGCCTGAACCTGTGCGAAAAGCTGGGGGCTGACCTGCTGCTGGCCACTGATCCCGACAGCGACCGGGTGGGCACCGCCGTGCTGCAAAACGGCACCCCCCGGCTCATTTCCGGCAACGAAATGGGCGCCCTGCTGCTGGATTACATCTGCCGTACCCGGCAGGAGCTGCACACCATGCCGGAGCATCCCGTGGCGGTGCGCAGCATCGTTTCCACCACCATGACCGATGCCATCGCCGCCCACTACGGCGTGGAGATGCGGCAGGTGCTCACCGGGTTCAAGTACATCGGCGAGCAGATCGCCCATCTGGAGGCCGAGGGTCACCCCGAGCGGTTCCTTTTCGGCTTTGAGGAAAGCTACGGCTATCTTTCCGGCGGCTATGTGCGGGATAAGGACGCGGTGGTTGCTTCGATGCTTATCTGCGAAATGGCGGCGTGGTACAAGGGTCGGGGCAAGAACCTCGGTGAGGCGCTGGACGACCTCTATGCGCAGTACGGCTACTATTTTAACAAGGTGGACAGCTACACCTTCCCCGGCAGCGACGGCATGGAAAAGATGGCGGCGCTGATGGAAATGCTGCGCACCGAGCTGCCCATTGCCATCGGCGGGCGGGCGGTGACCGGCCACACCGATTATGAGTCCGGCATCCGGTATGAGGACGGCGAGGGCAAGACCCCCACCGGTCTCCCCTCCTCCAACGTGATGGAGTTCCGGCTGGGGCAGGAGGGCAGTCTGGTGGCCCGTCCCAGCGGCACCGAGCCGAAGCTGAAGTTCTACTATTCCCTGCGTGCCGCCGACCGCACCGCCGCCGAGACCGCCTACGGCGAGATCAAGGCAAGCGTGGAGGATTGGCTGGGGCTGTAACCCCGAAGCAGCATACAAAAAGAGTGGTTCCCACGAGCCGCTCTTTTTATTTTGGGTATAGTTTCTTTGCCGGTTGGCGACTCCACCCCCAAGCAAAAAGAGCCCCGCATGGGAGGCTCTTTCAGGTCTTTTTGATGAAGCTCCTCCCGCATTTGGGGCAGGAGATGCTGATTTTGCCCTTGCCGCGCGGCACCCGCAGCTTCTGCTTGCAGGTGGGGCAGCTGAACACCTTGTAATTCTTGCGCTGCTCCCGGCTGGGGCGCTGGGAACGGCCGTTTTTCAGCTTCCACCAGAACTGCATGAACCGCTGGTTTTCCAGCTGGCGGGCGTAGATATTGCGGGAGAAGATGCGCAGGTAGCACACCACCAGCACCGCCCAGCACAGGATGCCCAAAAGCCGCACCCGGAAGATACTGCCGCACAGAGAGAGCAGCAGCGAAAGCACCAGCAGCACCCAGGTCAGCTGGTCTACCCCGTAGCGGCCCATCATCAGGCGGCGAAACCAATCCCGCATATGCTCTCCTCCTTTCGGCAATTATTTTTCTTTCACTATCATAGCGGAAGGGAGGAAAAACTGCAAGAAATCCGGCGCAGAATTTACAAACCGTTTACGATTTCCCGTTTGTTCGGGGGCGCGCCGCAGCGGGCGAGGGCCGGCCGGAGCGCAGCGCAGGGCGGCCCGAGGGGGAGCGGAGGAGCGCCCCCGGTCGGGGGGAGGGCGGTCAACCGCAGCCGTGGCAGCCGCCGCAGCCGGTCTTTTCCGCCAGCCGGCGGGCGGTGGGGGTGGCGGCTATGCCGCCCAATGCCGTTTCCCGCAGGCTTTCCGGCAGGGCATGGCCCACCTCACGGGCGGCCTCCACCACCTCGTCAAAGGGAATGACCTCCGGGACGCCGGCCAGCACCAGCTCCGCCGAAACAAGGGCGTTGGAGGCGCCGGCCGCATTACGGGCCTGGCAGGGGGCCTCCACCAGCCCGGCGATGGGGTCGCAGACGAGCCCCAGTAAATTCTGAATGGCAAGGCCCGCCGCCGCAAAGCACTGCTCCGCGCTGCCGTCCATCAGGTAGACGGCCGCAGCAGCCGCCATGGCGCTGGCCGTTCCCACCTCCGCCTGGCAGCCGCCCGCCGCCCCGCTGATGCCGGAATTTTCGGCCACGACCACACCAACGGCAGAGGCCACCAGCAGGGCGTCCAGCATTTTTTCATCGGGCAGGTCATACTGCTGCTGCAGGGCGATGAGCACCCCGGGCAGCACCCCGGAGGCACCGGCCGTCGGCGCCGCCACGATGAGCCCCATCGAGGCACTGACCTCCAGAACGCCCATGGCATAGCAAATGGCACGGGAAACCGTTTCCCCGCAGAGGTTCTTTCCGGCCTCACGGTGCTTTTGCAGCTTTATGGCCTCCCCGCCGATGAGCCCGCCCATGGTACGGCCGGGCTCCCGCAGGCTGTCCTCCACCGCCTGCCGCATGATGCCGTAGGCCACCCGCAGCTTTTCATAGACCAGCTCCGGGGGTGTTTCGTTCAGTTCCCGTTCCCGCCGCAGCATCACCTCGGGCAGGGTACTGTTCTGCTCCCGCACAAGCGCCAGCAGCTCGGCCGCCGTAGTGGTATTGTTATTCATCGCTCGCTCTCCTCTCTCGGGGTGATCCGCCGGGCCGCCACGATATCGGGGTGTTCAAAAATGGTGCGCACCGTTTCCCGGTGGATGGCCTGGTCGGCCTCCACGATGGTATAGGCCAGCTTGCCGCGGTTTTCCCGGTAAAGCCGCATAAAGGCGATATTGACGCCGCTTTCGCTCAAGGTCCTGGTGATGAACGCCACCACGCCGGGCTTATCATGCTGCTTTACCACAATGGTATCGTAGTCCCCGGAAAGGTCGATCTCCACGCCGTCCAGCTCCCGCAGACGCACGCTGCCGCCCCCCACCGAGACCCCGGTAACATGGACCGGCACGCCGTCTGCGCCCCACAGGGTGATGCCGACGGTATTGGGGTGGGGCGTCTGGGTGGCGGTATCGATATGGAAGCTGTACTGCAGGCCCCGTTCCTCGGCGATCCGGTGGGAATCCCGGATGCGGAGGTCATCGGGGGCGAAGCCCATCACCCCGGCCAGCAGGGCACGGTCGGTGCCGTGGCCCCGGTAGGTGTGGGCGAAGGAGCCGTAGAGGGTAAATTCCACCCGCTTTGCGCCGCCGTGGATGAGCCGCCCGGCCAGATAGGCGATGCGCAGGGCTCCTGCCGTGTGGGAGCTGGAGGGGCCGATCATATTCGGCCCGATGATATCGAAAATACCGGTGGACATAGGGCATTCGCTCCTTTTCTCTCCCCCTGCGGGGATGGTTGCCTTTTGGCGCGGGGCGCAGCCCGCCCGCCCTTCGGGCGGGCCCGCGAGCGAAGCTCGCGGCTTTCGGCGGAGCCGAAAGGGGCTGCGCCCCGACTCCCTGCCCCAATGAAAGGCCGGTCAAAAGGTTCTGTCAACAGTATATCACGGCTCACGCAAAAAATCGAGAGGAACCGTCACAGAATATCACCTCGCCCGCAGTTTTTCGACCGGGGCGGCGCACACCGCAGGTCGGCTGCGCCCCTGCAAAGGGAAGGAGAGGCCGCGGCAAATGCCGCGGTCTCTCTGTTTCTGCCGGCCGGGCACTGCACACAAGTGCCCGTTTGCAGCCGGAATCATTATTTCCTGCGGAGGACCGCAGCAGCGCCCAGCAGCGAAACCGCTGCCATTGCCACAGCCGCACCTACGCCGGCAAAATCACTCGCACCGGTAGCGGGGTTGCTGGAACCGGCGCTGATGGTAAAGGTGGTTGTTGCGGTAGCGCCGGTAAAGTAAACCGCCAGCGTATGGGTACCGACACTCAAGGTCTTCATATAGGCAGGAGTCAGCTTCACATAGGTGCTGCCGGACCATGCCCGGTAGTTCGACTTATCCAGTGTCACGCCGTCAACTGCCACAGAACGGAATTCGCCGAAATTCTTATTGATCCGGAAGGTGGCTGCACTGCCGGGTGCAACGATCTGGTTCGCACCGGAAAGAAAGATCGCATCATTCACAGGGGTGTAAATGACAATGCCGGTGGAAGCAGGGTACAGTACAATGGTACCGGTCAGCGTCGTGTAGTTGGTATTCGCCGGAGTAAATCTCCATGTGTAGGACTTGTTCGCCTCTACCACAGTCTCATCAGACAGCTTGTTGCCCTTTTCATCGATCCATTCCAGCGCGCCCTCATCAAAGGAGATCGTCCCGCCTGCCAGCATCAATGCCGCATCAGCCAAAGTCTTGCCACCGGTCGTGATCTCGGTGTATTTAGGTTCACCGGTGGGGGTGGCCCGGTTGATGATGACGGTAATGGTCTTCTCCACTTCAGCATAATTCACGCTGTCGGCGGGCTTGAACACTACGGTCTTGGTGCCGCTGTCAGACACATTGGTGACTGCCGTACCGGCTTTCCACTCCCAGGTACCGGCCACATCAGCAGTGCCTGTGATCTTGTCGGCGGGAATGGGATTTCCGTCATAAGTCACAACAATGTCCTTGGCGGTGACATTGGGAATGTCCTTCGCCGTGAGGGTGATGTTCAGCGTGATGGTGAAATCCTCATAGTTTCCGCAGGACGCCTTGAGGGTGATGGTGATCTTGTCCCCCGCCTTGCCGCCGGAGACCGCATAGGTCAGCAAGCTGCCGTCCGCTGCGAAATCATGCTTGGTAAGTGTAACATTCGAGCCGGTGCTGACTCTGTATTCGCTGTTATAGCTCCAGTTCTGTCCGCCGGGAAGTACGGACCAATCCGGTGTGTAGGCATGGTCGGAGACATCCGTGAACTTCTGCGTCAGGTCGGCCGTCTTGAGGCCGCGGCCGTCTGCCTTGTTCACCGTCACGGAAACCTTGATATTCTCAACCGTCTTGTAGTTGTTGGTGTCGGTGGGGGTGAACTTCACCTTGAAGGTCTTGGCGGCATCGGAAACGTCGCCCACGGACAGGGTGCTGTCCATCCAGGCCCAGCCGTCAGGCAGAGAGATATCTGCCAGCGTCTGGCCGTACTTGGCAGTCAGGCCGGTGGGGACAGTGTAGGTCGGTGTGGCCTGCGTGATGCCGGCAGCGTGCTCCACGGTCAAACCTGCAGGCAGGATGTAGTTTTCACTTTCCGTCTTCTCGGAGGTGAAGGTTACCTTTTCGGCGTCCTTAACATCCTTGCTGTTGTAGACATAACTGCCGTTCACAGCGGGCAGCGCATCGGTTGTGTTCACCTTGGCGTTGGATCTGATCTCTACACTAGCCTTTGTGAAGCTCGTGCTGCCGTCATAGGTCTTGGTGAAAGTGCTATCCGTGGTGAATTCCAGATCATCTGCGGTCAGTGTCTTGGGTGCCACAGTGATGGCAGCAGTAGTGGCGGTGCCCATGTGGGTATCGCTATCATAGGTAGCCGTCAAGGTCACACCGGTGGCAGATGCCTTCAGCACCTGTACGGTGGCAGTTGCGGAATCAGCACCGGAAACGATCTTCAGAATGCTATCATCGGAGCTGGTCCAAGTCCACTTGCCGTTATTGCCGGTGGTCTCCGTAACACCATTGGCGGCAGTCACGGTGAAATCCGCATCGCCATAGGTCTTGCTGGTTGGCGGGGTGGTGATGCTCACGCCTGCATCGTCCTTGTTTACTACAGTCACTGTAAAGGTAACTTCGTCCGGTGCAGTGAAGTTTGCCGTAGCTTCGGCACTTACCTTGATGCTGAACGTATGCACGACGGTACTCGGGTCAGCTATCAGCTTGTTGCCGGTAAGGGTGATGCCGATAGGCGCACCGACCAGCGTGTAGGTCAGCTTTGCACCGCTGTCGTTGTTGTTAAAGGAAGCCCATCCGGTGATATCTACCTCGACGCCGTTCTTCGTGATCTGCTTCGAAGCGGCGGTGATTTCAGGTTTGGCTTTTGTAATGGTAAGGTTCCCTTTGCTCGTGAACTTCAGCTTGTAGTTTCCGGCCTTGAAGGTATCCTTATCTGCCAGTGCCAGTGTACCCCGGTTGATGGCATAGTCGCCGACATTCTTGCCCTCGGCTCTCGCCAGCGCACCGGTAAAGGCAGGCGTTTCGCTGTTCACCGCGCCGGAAACACCATAGGTCAGAACAGGGTCATCCGCGCCATAGGTCTTGCTCACAGCGTTCGGGGTCACGGTGATGGCAGCAGGCTCAATCTTTGCTTTACGCTCCACCACAAGGCCTGCAGGCAGGATGTAGTTTTCACTTTCCGTCTTCTCGGAGGTGAAGATCACCTTTTGGGCATCCTTGACATCCTTGCTGTTGTAGACATAACTGCCGTTCACAGCGGGCAGTACATCGGTTGTGTTCACCTTGGCGCCGGATTTGATCTCTACACTAGCTTTTGTGAAGCTCGTGCTGCCGTCATAGGTCTTGGTGAAGTCGGTAGGAAGACCGCCGAAAACCAGATCTTCCCCGGTCAGCGTTTTCTTGGTGACGTTCGGTGTACTCACGGTGAGGCTGCCCTTATGCGTATCGCTCTCAAATTCCACGGTGAACTTCTGGCTGCATCCGTTCCCGGTGCAGACACCAGTGGCCCGGAACTTGAACTTGCCTTTTTCAGGATCGGACTGCTCCCGGAGGTATTCGAAGTGCCGATCGTTGCTGAACTTCGTCCATTTTGCGGGGACTGCACTGCTGTCACCGGTCTGGGTGATGGTCAGAACGAAGGTGTCGCCGTAGGCGATGGGGCCCTTGGGCATACCGGCGATTTGAATCGTGACAGGTGCCTTGTTCACGGTTACCGTAACGTCAATGTCGGTAACTGCATGGTAGTTCGCATCGTCGGGCGTGTAGGTTGCCTTAAAGGTTTTCTCGCCCACGCTGCCCACACTCTGTGTGGCATCCTTCCAGGCCCAGCCGGTGGGCAGCTTCACACTGGCGAGGGTGCTGCCGTAGACAGCTTCCAGATTGACGGGGAGCGTGTACTCCAGCGAGGCCTTCTCAATGCTATACTCCACGCTGGCGGTCTTGGCATTTTCACCCTCGCCCAGCGTGATGCTGGCGGTATACTCGCCCGCATTGGTGGGGGCATCGGTGGAATTGTAATTGGTTCCATTCCGGCCGGTGTACGTCACCTTGATGCTGTCCACAGCATCACCCTTCCAATCGTTGGCAGTTACCGCCGCCGCCTTGGAACTGCGGTCATAAACTGCATTGGATGCGGAAATCGTCACGCTGCCGCCGTTCTTGTCCTTCAGCGGGCAGCCGGTCGCCGTGCACTTGGCGGTGATAGTCGCACCGTTCGCCGTGTAGCTCCAGCTGTGCTGGTGCAGGCCGAGGAGGAGATTGCCGCCATCGCCCTTGCTGATCACGTAGCTCTTGTCTTTCGCGTCCGGGGTGAAAATCCCGGTGTAGTCCAGCTCTCCGGTCGCCCCGGTGGCGAACTGAATCGGGTTGTCCGCCGTAGGCTCTTTCGCTATGGTGATGCCGATGCGGGCATCCTGCGTCAGGCTCTTATCGATGGTGATGGTTACATTTTCGCCTAAATCGACATTCTTTGTGTTGCCGGTGATGTTCACCGTGCCGCCGATCGTAAAGGAAGCGTTAGAGCTGATCGACACGCCATATTCGTTTCCGGTGATCGTACCGCCGAACATATTGAAGCTGCCGCCGCTGTTGGTCGCCCACACGCCAAACCGTGCACCGGAGATCGTGCCGCCGTACATGGTAAACGTGCCTTTATAGTTATTATTATCGCTGTAGGCCTGCACAACGCTATGGCCGCTATCGGCAGTCTGAAGCTTGCCGTTGCCCTTGCAGTCACTCATGGTAAACTCTTGGGCCTTTGAGATACTGATAACGGCACTGTTGGCGTTCGTCACGGAGAGGGTGTGGCCGTTCAGGCAGAGGTTCACATTTGCGTTATAGCCCTCAATGTAGATCTCGCCGCCCACAGTTGTATCCGTCCCTACCGTGCCGCCAGTTAGTGCGATGTCTGCCGTCAGGTAATAGTTGCCGGACGGAAGCGTGTGCGACCTGTAGTTTCCATACACGGCATTATTATTCTTGTCATAGCCGGTGATATGCTTTGTGACCTCGTTCGGAACAGCAGTCCCGCCGTAATACAGCGTCTGTGTCTTTGCGTCATACGTCAGCGGCTTCCACACCTCTTCGCTGTGCGTGCCGGTGTGCGTGCAGCTTGCGCCGCAGAGGGCGTGGATATGCAGGTCGCCTTTGGTGAAGATGATGCTGTTGCCGTTGAGCCGCTTGCCGTAGCTGTTGCCGACGTCGCTGGTAAAGGCGTTCAGGTCGGTTTCCGTCAGGGTGTACTCGGAGGAATTCTTATCTATGCCCTTGGCAATGGTGAGGTAGCTACCTTCGGCAGGCGTATTCGCCGTGGTCACGCCGATTTTGGCGTTCTCACCAAGCGCACCGATGACCGTGATGGTCTTACCAGCGGGCAAATAGACGTTGCTCGTGTTGCCCTTTGCCGTGTTGCCGGTGATGGTCACATCTCCGGAGACGTTGACTGTGCCGTCCTCCACATACACGCCGCCAAGGCTCTCTTTGTCTTTAAGCCCGTTTCCGGTGATGCTGCCGCCGTACATATTGAAGGTATTCTCGGTATTGTAAACGCCGCACCGATCGTTCCCCTTGATGACACCGCCATACATATTGAAGGTGCCGGAGTTGTTAACGCCGTGCCAAGTGTTCCCCTCGATGGCGCCGCCGTACATATTAAATTTGCTGCTGCCGCTGGAAACATCCACGCCGGTACCTGTTCCGCTGATACTACCACTATACATAAAGAAAGTGCCATTGGATTCTATTTTCACGCCGTATCTTGCACTCGAGATGATGATTTTTCCGTTGCCCGCTTTGCTGCCATCGCAGTCGCAAAGGGTGAAAGTGGCATTTTGGGTCACATTGATGGCGTTACCATCGCCATTCCTCGTGATACTGTGCCCGTTCAGGCAGAGGTTCACATTACTGCTGCACGTCCACGTTTTGGAACTCGTCACATCTTGGGTCAGGTAGTAGTTGCCCGCCCCGGTGATAGCATCCAGATCGGAAACGGGTTTCCACTCTATATTGGTATGCTCATTGTCGGTGTGGCTGCACGTCTTGCCGCAAATGGGGTGCTCATGCGGCAGGCCGTTGTAGAGGTTGACGTCGACGCCGCTGCCGGTGCTCTCCACCTTAATGCCGTAAGGCTCGCCCGCATCGGCGGTGAAATTGTCCGCTGTGCAGCTGTCCTTCGCACCGGTGGCGATGGTGACATACTTGCCGGTCGCTATCGTATTGCCGTAAGTCACGCCGATTTTGGCTTCCGGCTTCAAACCTTCCCTGCCGATGGTAATCTTTACAAGGGACGGGTAGACGTTGCTCGCCGTTTTGCCGTCGATGTTCACGTTGCCGGTGATGTTCACGTTGCCGGAGACGGTGAAGGATGCGTCGGTCCATACGCCACCACCACCATACTTGGCTTTGTTGCGGGTGATGCTGCCGCCGGTCATGGTAAATGTACCGGTAGAATACACGCCGCCGCCATAAGATTTATTCTCATTGCTGGCGCCGGCTACATTGTCGGTAATACTGCCGCCGGTCATGGTGAATTCGGCCCCGTTGTACACATACACGCCGCCGCCGTAAGAGGAGGAGGTATTGCCGGTAATGCTGCCGCCTTTCATGTTGAACGTTCCCTTTTCATTCACATACACGCCGCCGCCTTCTGTAGCATGGTTGCCGCTGATCTCGCCGCCGCTCATATGGAAGCTGCCCTGATTGGCGACAAACACGCCGCCGCCAAGGCCGCCATCTTCAGCAAGCTTGTTTCCGGTGATCTTGCCGCCGTACATATTAAATGTGCCGCCCCCGATAAGCACGCCGCTGGCGCTGGCTGCGTTCTCGCCGCTGGCTTTCTGTGGGTAGTTATTGTAGATTGCGCCGCCGTACATATTGAATACGGCGGTATTTGTTCTGGCTGTATCCTCTGTGGTGGCAGACTGGCCCACAAGCACGCCGGCGCCTCTCCCGTTACCACCGTGCGTGATTCCGTGGGTATATCGGTTTTGGCTGCCGTTGCAGTCGCAAAGAGTGAAGGTCACATCGGGCTGAACCTCGATGACCGGGCCGTTCCCGTTCAAACTAATGCCGTACCCGTTGAGGCAAAGCACCGTGCCGTCGGCGGGCCTCCATGTGCTGCTGATCGTCACAAAGCCGGTCAGGTAGTAGTTGCCCGCCTCGGTGATTTCATCCAGACTGGAAACGCCCTGCCACGTTGCGCCCTCGGGCAGGATGTATCTACCGTGGTCACCGGTGTGCGTCTCTGCCGCTGGTGCCTTCCTCGGGGCTTTGGCAGGCTTCTGCTCGTCCGGGTTCTGCTCGTCCGGGTTCTGCTCGTCCGGGTTCTGCTCATCCGGCTTCTGCTCGTCCGGCTTCTGCTCGTCCGGGTTCTGCTCGTCCGGCTTCTGCTCGTCCGTAATCTGCTGCTCCGTCTGTACCTCGTTGGTACCGGTTCCCGGTATCTCCGCCAGCGCCGCCGACGGCAGCATGGAAAGGCAGATGGCAATTGCCATCAGCAGGCTTAATACTCGCTTTTTCATGTGGAACCTCCTTTTTTGGCGCACTTGCCGCTATTATCCCTATTATACCGCGGGGCGGCCGGGCAAAACGGGGGCGGGCGTGAAATGCGCAAAAGTCGGCGCGAATTGCAAAATCATAATAATTTTTACATGAAACAGCATTTTTATGGATGGCAATTTGCTACACATGGGAGATGTTGACAGCATAAAAGGATGCGTGGGTGCCCCCTGCATTCCCCCGTTGCCGCACAAAAAAAGACACCCGATTGGGTGCCTTTTTTATGTCATGCCGTACCACTGTAGATTTTTGAACCCCCGGCTCAAAAATACCATGTGTAAGTCGGAATTCTCCGTTCTTTTTTTACTTTTCTCAAACTTTTTTGATGGGTGCTTTCAAGAGCTGCTAATTGGCCGCGTGAAAAACCGTTATGTGAAAACGCTATTTTTCCTCTGGCATCTCGCTCATATCCGCAGCCGCCCCTTCCAGAAGATCAGTCACGACCTGATTGAGCTGCGCGGCGTTCTTTGGGGAGATGACCGGCGTATTGGACTGTGACTCAATGTCTTTCCTCGTTCGCCCGGCGACCTGTCCGCCAGCTTTAGCAACTTCCAGATTCTCTTGGAAGGTCGAGGGCTTTCGATCCTTTGAAAACTGTGTAGTGGTGGCTTCCGCCAGCATATTCAGCACCAGCTCCAGCGTGGTCATGTTATCACGGAGGTTTTCCTTTTTCAAGCCCTTCAGATTTTTGTACTGCCGGGTGGACATCCCCGACCATGCGCGGGAGATCTCATCGGTGAGGATGGCGTACTCCACGCCCTTCTGCACGCCGCGGGCGTCCCACTCGTCTGTCAGTTCCTTGCGAACCTGAATGGCTTGCAGCCGCTGGTTGATCCACTCGCGGGTATAACCCTTCTTGAGATAGGTTTCCAACGCCCTGTCGATGGTCAACTCCGGGTCTATGGTTTCCTCAATGCGCTCCCGGCCAACCTGTGCTAACCAGGTGCGGAACGGTTCTGCTTTTGGCGAGGGAATGGATTGGACGATACGGAGGAGCTGCTCCGTGTCAGCCACATCGGTCAATCGTTTTTTCCCGTCTGGAGCAGTCATTTTCAACTGTACGATTTTTTCGTACAGTTCAACTGCGCCTTCAGACTTTAGTTTTCTCTTGAGATCACTCCAATAACGGCGTGGATTATCTGTGCCGCTCAACACCTCGCAGACATCGACAATGGAAAAATACCATTCTTCCTTTTCCGCATCCCACGCCGTGCGGATGCGCTTGTCCTCGAATAACTGAATCTTATCATTCTGTTCCATTCCGTTCACCTCGCTCCTGCAATATCGGCTTATCTCCGAAAACCTGCCTTTTTCTACAGTATAGCAGGTATCCGCCCTTTCGCCAAGGGGCATTTCCGAAGGCGGAAAGCACCCCCATGATGCAAATCGCCCCAAGCGGGAAAGGGGCGTTCTTCTCCCTATAACAAAAAAGACACCCGATTGGGTGTCTTTTTTTATGGAGCTGATGATCAGATTCGAACTGACTACCTCGTCCTTACCAAGGACGCGCTCTACCTACTGAGCTACATCAGCGAATTGGCAGGGGCAGAAGGATTTGAACCCTCGGCACGTGGTTTTGGAGACCACTGCTCTACCAACTGAGCTATACCCCTATATCACGCTTTGAAGGCGATCCATTCAGTGCCAACAAACAAGATTATACACAAAACGAACCTGCTTGTCAACACTTTCCGCCCATTTTATTTGCGGGTGTTGAGAGTATCATTAAATGCAGAAGAAACCGTTACGGTTTTTCCTGCATTATTTTTTTATCCGAAGGCAGGCGGAAGGAGGTTAAAACATTGAACGGATACAGTTATTTGACGCTGGAACAGCGCCG
>SFFJ01000002.1 GCA_004557855.1 Oscillospiraceae bacterium | reverse complement strand
ACCGCCGGGGTGGCACTTTTGACTCGCCAAAAGTGCCCAAAAGCGACTTGGGGTAAACCCCAAGACCCCGACGCACCGGAACGCCCGCCCGGAAGGTCTACGACCTCCCGGAGCGTGGGCTAAACGGTGCTTATAAGGTGCCGCAGCGCATCTGCCCCCTCCCAACCTCCCCCGCTTCGGGGGAGGGGAACGCCCTCCCTTTTCCTGCAAACCGCCAGCCCCGCTAACCATAACCATGGGTCGGCGGCCCGGCTCCTTGCGGGTTACTGATTAGAAAGTATTTGCTTTCCCGCCCCATAGTCCCCCTCCTTTGAGGAGGGGACAGGGGTGGTGGTTCGCCGTTCTGCGCTCCAGCGCAGCGGCGATAAAAATGCGCCGAAGGCTCTTTTTAAGCCCATCTGCGTGCAGTACGGATTCAGATTTTTCGTGACCGAAAAATCTGAATCCGTATCCAGCGCAGCAGGGCGACCGGGTTTTTAGGGCGCAGCCCTAAACCGCTTTTGCATCCTTTTGTCGGCACAAAAGGATGCCCCCGCCGGGTAGGCGTACCAATTAGGACTTGTAAAAGACTTTCCCCACCGAAGGTGATAGCAGACTTTTTCACGAACATCCCGCCGTCAGGCGATATCCTACCATAACCTAGCGGGTCGCGGGGGTTGGGGCGCGGGACTGATATTTTCCGAGGAAGTATCCCGCCGAATGCGTCCGCTGCCCTGCCCCCTTACAGGCTCATTTTGGCCATCAGCCGCTCCACACGGCGGGCAAGGGCCGGAAGGGTATGCAGGGTGGGGTCCCGTTCGGTGAGGGCGTCGGCGGCCTCCCTTGCTTTTTGCAGCAGGCGGCTGTCGGCGGCCAGGTCGGCGATCTTCATCTCCGGCAGGCCGTGCTGACGCTCCCCGAAGAAATCACCGGGGCCACGCTGCTTCAGGTCCTCCTCGGCGATCTTAAAGCCGTCATTGGTGCCGCACAGCACCCGCAGGCGCTCCAGCGTATCGGGGTTTTCGGTATCGGAAAGGAGGATGCAATGGGACTGCACCTGCCCGCGCCCCACCCGTCCCCGCAGCTGGTGCAGCTGGGAAAGCCCGAAGCGCTCGGCATTTTCCACCATCATTATCACGGCATTGGGGACATCCACCCCAACCTCCACCACGGTGGTGGCCACCAGCAGCTGTATCTCCCCGGCGGCGAATTCCGCCATGACCTTTTCCTTTTGGGCGGGACGCATTTTGCCGTGCAGCAGCCCCACCCGGTAATCCCCGAAGGCGCCGTGCGCCAGCTCCTCGGCATATTCCACGGCGGATTTGAGGGATGCGGCGGCGGTGTCCTCGTCCTCGCTTTGCACCGCAGGACAGACAAGATACGCCTGATATCCCTCATCCAGATGCTTTTTGATATAACCGAAGGCCCGCTGCCGTATCGTGCTGTCGATGAGGTAGGTGCGGATGGGCCGGCGGCCGGCGGGCAGCTCATCGATGACGGAGATCTCCAGGTCGCCGTAGACGATCATGGCCAGGGTGCGGGGGATGGGGGTGGCGGACATGACCAGCACATGGGCGTCCCTTCCCTTTTGCCGCAGGGCGGCCCGCTGCTGCACCCCGAACCGGTGCTGCTCATCGGTGACGACCAGCCCCAAATTCGCAAAGGCGGTGTCATCGGTGAGGAGGGCGTGGGTGCCGATGCAGAGGTCGATCTCCCCGGCGGCAAGGGCGGCCTTCAGCGTTTCCTTCTTTTTGGGGGAAAGGGAACCGGTCAGCAGCGCCACCTGCATTCCCAGGCTGCCCAACAGCGGGGCCAGGCTGTTATAGTGCTGCTGCGCCAAAATCTCGGTGGGGGCCATCAGGGTGCTTTGGGCGCCGTTTCGGTGGGCAAAATAGCACAATGCGGCGGCGACCGCCGTTTTGCCGCTGCCCACGTCCCCCTGCACCAGACGGTTCATGGGGGTGCCGCTGCACATATCGCTCATCGCCTCGGCGATGGCACGCTGCTGCGCCCCGGTCAGCTCATAGGGCAGGGCACGGTAGTATTCGGTCAGGGGCTGCATCCGCATGGGGGGAACGTGCAGCCGGTGCCGCCCCTCCCGCATCCGCGCAAAGCAAAGGGACAGGCACAGCAGCTCATCAAAGACCATACGGTTTCGTCCCGTTTCGATGGCCTGCCAATCGGGCGGGAAATGGACGGCGTGCAGCGCCTGCGAATAGGATAACAGCCCGTACTGCTGCGGCAGGCCGCTGCCCTCCAGCGGGTCGGGGAGCTGCTCCACCCGGTTCAGCGCCTCGGTCACCTGCCGGCTCACCATTTTATTGGAAAGCCCCTGCGTGAGAGAATAGACCGGCAGCAGGGTACCGGCCTCCTCCGGGCGGAATACCTGCGGGGAGTCCATCTGACGGGAATAAAAGCCGCCGGTAAGGCTGCCGTAGAAGATATATTCCTCCCCCTCACGCAGCGCTTCTACCGTATATTTCGCATTAAAAAAGGTGATGTGCAGCGTGACGGGGCCATCCACGGCGGTGAGCCGAAATACCGAAAGCCCCCGGCGGATGCGCTGCTCCCGTCCCTTGGCGGCCAGCAGCGCCCGGACAGCGCACTTCTGCCCCGGTACGGCGGCGGCCAGCGGGGTGGGACGGGTGAGGTCGATATACCGGCGGGGGATGTGATAGAGAAGGTCCTCCACCGTTTCGATGCCGAGCTTCTGGTAAAGCGCCGCGCGGCTCTCCCCCACCCCCTTGAGATAGCGGATATCGGTTTGCAGTTCCAGCGCCATGGGGCGGCCTCCTTCCTTTCCTTGCCTTTTCTTACAGCTTCATTATAACTGCATCCGGGCAAAAAAGAAAGCCCCCAAGGGGCGGTGCGTGCGGCTGCGCCTTTCGACGGGATGTTCGCGGGGAAGTCTATGATTGCCTACCGGCGGGATGTTCGTGAAAAAGTCTGTAGTCACCTTCGGTGGCGCAAGTCTTATAGAAAACTTGGTTAGTACGGCTCGCCGCCGTGGCGTTCCTTTTACTCGTGTAAAAGGAACCAAAACACGCTTATCCGTACTGCGCACAGAATCGCTCCCAAGGTAGCCACGGGCGTATCTGCCCTTTCCCCCCACCCCCTTTCCCGAGGCGGGAAAGGGGCCCGGATGGGCTGATGAAATCAGGGCGGCAGTTCAGCGCTTGGGGTATGTTAGGGCTTGCAGAGAGCCAGGCCGCTGACCCATGGTTATGGTTAGCGGGGCTATCGGTTTGCACAGAAAGGGAGGGCGTTCCCCTCCCCCGAAGCGGGGGAGGTTGGGAGGGGGCAGATGCATCTGTGATACCTTATAAGCACCGTTTAGCCCACGCTGCGTCGGGCGCAACCTCCGCTTAAGTCGTGCTGACCCTTCGTTACACTTTCCGGGCGGGCGTTCCGGTGCGTCGGGTTTTTAGGGCGCAGCCCTAAATCGCTTTTGGGCACTTTTGGCGAGTCAAAAGTGCCACCCCGGCGGTAGCCGTATAAATCATAGCCTTTTATAAGGCTTGCCCCGCCGTTAGGCGACAACAGACCATGCCATGCCCATCTGCCGAAAGGCAAAACCGCCCCGCCGCAGGCCGGGATTTAAGACGTCACCCCGAAGCGGCCGGTCCACACCAGAATATTGATGGTAAGCACAAAAAGCAGGATGGCGGTGGCTATGAAAATCAGCGCGATGCCGAGCTTTTTCAGCCCCTCGTCCCCATCGCCGCGTTTGGCGGCAACCCGCGCGATGATCCCGCCGATCAGCAGGACGCCCAATCCGATCCAGAAAAGCATAAATGATCCTCCCGAAAAGTTTGATAACGGAATTATTATAGCTGACGGGGCGGCAAAATGCAATGCGGCGGCGGGGAATGTCGGCATCCGTTGCGGGACGGCAAAACGGGACAGGGCTTCGGGGGGAATTTTGAGCCGCACGGGACGATAAAAGGCTTGACAAGCCCATCGGTCGCCATTATAATATATCTGTTGTCATGCGGCAATATGAACCATTAGCTCAGCCGGCAGAGCATTTGACTTTTAATCAAAGGGCCCGGGGTTCGAATCCCCGATGGTTCACCAAATAAAAAGGACGCCTCTGGCGTCCTTTTTATTTGGTGAACCTTTAGGAACGCTGACCCTGTACAGATTGGAAAGATGCTGCCCTAATGGAACGCGAAAGACAACCTTACGGTTTTCTTTCACACTATCTTTCCCTGTAAAGGAGCAGCTGTTCCGTCCTCGGAGGGGAGTTTTTATTTGGTGAACCTTTCGTATTTTCACACAAGCGGGGCGATGCCGCCATGGGGACACCCACCGAAAACTACTGGATTTTTGGGGCGATGTTCATTATAATAGGGATATACGACTGGTAAAGGAGCCTTTTATGACGACCAAGGACTTTCAAAGCAGATCGGAGCTTTCGATCTTTCTCTCCTATTTCAAGCCGCATTTGCGGCTCTTTTTGCTGGATATCTTCTCCGCCCTGATGATCGCGGTCATCGACCTGGCGTTCCCCTTTGTGACCCGCTGGTGCCTTTACACACTGATCCCGGACAACAACTGGAAAACCTTCTGGACGGTGATGGCGCTGGTAGCGGTGGTGTATGTGCTGCGCTCGGTGTTCACCTATGTCATCGCCTACTGGGGGCACGGCTTCGGCGTGCGAGTGGAAACCGATATCCGGCGGGACCTGTTCCGGCATATGCAGGAGCTGGGGTATGATTTTTATGACCGGAACCGCACGGGGCAGCTGATGAGCCGCCTGACCAGCGACCTCTTTGACATCACCGAGCTGGCGCACCACGGGCCGGAGGATATCTTCATCTCCACCCTTACCATCATCGGTGCGCTGATCATCATGTATTCCATCCAGTGGCGGCTGGCGCTGGTGCTTACCATCATGATCCCCGTCTTCCTGCTGGTGGTGTGGAGCCGCCGCCGGGCCATGCGGGATGCCTCCCGGCAGGTAAAGCGGACCATCGCCTCCATCAATGCCGATTTCGAGTCGGGCTTAAGCGGTATGAAAACCGCCAAGGCCTTTGCCAATGAGGGCATGGAGCTGGATAAATTCGACCACGCCAACCACAGCTTCCGCAATTCCAAATACCGCTTCCACAGCGCCATGGGCCTTTTTAATGCCGTACTGGAATTCTTCCTCTGCATCCTTTCCGCCGCCGTGATTGCGGTGGGCGGTGCGCTGATCATGAAGGGCGAGCTGACGGTCATCGACCTGGTGGCCTTTAACCTGTATGTCGCCACCTTCATCAATCCCATCCGGCGGCTTGCCGCCACCAGTGAAACGCTTGCCAGCGGAACGGCGGGGCTGCACCGCTTTGTGGAGCTGATGCGTACCGAGCCGGCGCTGAAGGACAGCCCCGATGCCGAGGAGCTGGGGGAGGTCCGGGGTGCCATCGATATCGACCACGTGAGCTTCGAATACCGGCAGGACCAGGCGGTGCTGCACGATGTCACGCTGCACATTACCCCCGGTGAAACGGTGGCGCTGGTCGGCTCCTCCGGCGGGGGAAAAACCACCTTGAGCCAGCTCATCCCCCGCTTTTACGATGTGACCTCCGGCGCCATCCGCATCGACGGCCATGATGTGCGGCAGGTCACGCAGCAGTCGCTGCGGCGGCAGATCGGGGTGGTACAGCAGGATGTTTTCCTCTTTGCGGGCAGCGTGGCCGATAATATCCGCTACGGCCGCCCCGATGCGACCGACGAGGAGGTGGCCGAGGCCGCCCGGCGGGCGGAGATCTACGAGGATATCTGCCGGATGCCGGAGGGCTTCGAGACCAACGTGGGCGAGCGCGGCACCATGCTTTCCGGCGGGCAGAAGCAGCGGGTCTCCATTGCGCGCATCTTCCTCAAAAACCCGCCCGTTCTCATCCTGGATGAGGCGACGAGCGCCCTGGACAGCGTGACCGAGGCGCATATCCAAAAGGCATTCGATAAATTGAGCGAGGGACGCACCACCATCGTCATCGCCCACCGGCTTTCCACCGTGCGCGGCGCCGACCGCATCGCCGTGGTGGATAACGGGTGCATCATCGAGCTGGGCAGCCACGAGGAGCTGCTGGCGCAGGGCGGGGCCTATGCGGCGCTGGTGGCGGCGCAGGAATTGAAATCCTGAATAGCGTAAGGGGGACACCGTTTCTGCGGCGGTCCCCCTTTTCTTTGCCGGCCCCGCAAAAGGCACGGGCCGCGCCCCGCAGTCCGGGTGCCTACGGCACCCGGCGGCGGCTTCGCCGCCTGCGCCGCCCCCCCTGCGGGGGGCGGCGCCCTGCGGGGCGCCCCCTCTCCCCCCCCTCCCCTGCCGTGAACCCTGCTGCAAACGGTTGTAAAATCCGCGCGGAGCCGATATAATAGACCTGTAAGCCCGTTGTTTGTCCAAGCAGAAAAGGAGGTACTTCGATGAAGGTTTTGATCCTGAACGGCAGCCCCCGTGTGGGCGGCAATACCACCACCGCCATTGCGGAGCTGGAAAAGGTCTTCCGGGAGGAGGGCGTGGAGGTGGAAACGGTGCAGGTGGGCGCCCTGGAGATCCGGGGGTGCATCGCCTGCAACAAATGCGCCGAGGGCGGCGGCTGCGTCTTTGATGACATCGTCAATGAGCTTTCGCCCAAATTCGAGGCCGCAGACGGGCTCATCGTGGCAAGCCCGGTGTATTATGCCGGTGCCAATGCCACCCTGGTGGCCTGCCTGACCCGCCTGTTTTACAGCACCCGCTTTAATAAGACGATGAAGGTGGGGGCCAGCGTAGCGGTCGCCCGGCGGGGCGGGTGCAGCGCCACCTATGATGAGCTCAATAAGTTCTTCGGTATTGCGGGGATGCCCATCGCCGCCAGCCAGTACTGGAACAGCGTCCACGGGCGCTTGCCCGGCGAGGCCGCCATGGACGAGGAGGGCCTGCAAACGATGCGCACCCTGGCCCGCAACATGACCTTCCTGATGCGCAGCATTGCACTGGGGAAGGAAAAATACGGCCTGCCCGAGAAGGAGACCCCCGTTCGCACCAACTTTGTAAAGTAACCGCCCATGCAAAAAGGCCGCCCGGCAGGGCGGCCTTTTTATTTGCGGCGGGTTATTCCTTCGGTTCCCCGGCAGGCTCATCGGGATGCTCTTCGGCAGGCTCCTCGGCGGGTTCGTCCTCCAGCTCCACCTCACCGGCGGGGAAGTTCTCCCCACGCAGGGCGCTCCAGGCTTCCCCGGCGGCGCCCCTCACCTTCTCGATGAACTCGGGGGCTTTTTCCTGCACGGCGGCAGCGGCGGCAGCGGCCTTTTCCCGCACCTCGGGGGCCTTCTCCCGCACCTTGGCGGCGGTTTCCTCGTACACCTCACGGGCGGCGTCCTTCACCCCGTAGACGGTATCATTGACATCCACGGTGCCGTCGCCGTTCTGGTCGGGCTCGGCCTTCTTTTTCTCATTGTACTTTTGGGCGACCTTCACCGCAGCGTAGGCGGTACCGGCAGCGATGCCCAGTCCCAGCAAATTTTTAAGAAATCCCATGGTGTTACCTCCTTATTTCGGTCATTGGTTTATGTTAGGGCGGCGGGGGAAAAAATGAACCGGGGGCAAGGCAGCGCCCGAAGGAAGGCTCACGCCCGGCGAAGGCGGGCTTACGCCTTTCGAGGGGGCAACGCAGCCCACGCTCATTTTTGCGCTCGCCGCAAGGAACGGCAAGCTTAAAATCCCAGCTTGGTAAAGACCCACGGCCACAGGAAGGTGGCAAAGAAGCCCATCAGGCCGTAGCGCAGGGCATGGCACCACATCATATCGGGCAGCACGGCCTTCAGGCCGATGCGGATGGCCATGATGAGGACAAAGCCCACCACCAGCCGCAGCGCCCCGCCGAAGAACCCGTTTGCGGAACGGAATTCCACCAGCCCATCCTCCAGCCACATGCCCAGCACGGCGCCCACGCCCATCGCCAGCGTCTTTATGCTGTCGCCGGAGGGGTTGACCAGCAGCATGAGGCCGGAAAGCAGCACAGCAGCGCCCAGCAGCAGGATGCGGTGCTGATAGAAGCGGCGGAACAGCAGTCCGCACACCCACGCACACAAAAGGCCCAGCACCGCGCCCACTATGGTATCGGTGGGGTAATGGACGCCCAGATACACCCGGGAGGTCATCACCAGCAGGATGATGACCACACCGCAGATCTTCACCCACGGGCGGCGCCCGTTCATCAGGCTGCCGTAAATGCTGCCTGCGGTCTGGCTGTGGCCGCTGGGGAAGGACCACGAATCGGAAAGATGCTCGGTATCCACCATTAGACCCTTGGTTTTCACATAGCGCAGGTCGCTGAAGTTCTCATTGAGGAAGGGGCGGGGGCGGCAGATCAGATCCTTCATAAGGCCGTTAAGGCTCATGGCGGTGTACAGGGAGAACAGCATATATTCGCCCAGCCGTTTATTCCAGCACCAGTACACGCCGATCAGCAGCAGGATACAGCAGGTCTCCTCACCGAAGAAGGTGAAGAACAGCATCACCTTATCCATCACGGCGCTGCCGATGCTTTGCACCGCCGCCATCACGGCATGATCGAAGGGTTGACAGAGCTGCAAAAGGGTAGCCATAGGGGGAACTCCTTTCGGTCACTTTTTGTTTTCCCGTCCCGGCCGATATGCCCGGTTCGGAGGGCCTTTTGCAAAAGACGGCAGACTATGGGGGTCTGCCGTCCTGCGGACAAAATTACAGAATGACTTCGCCGTAAACCTCACCGGAGCAGCCGGCGGCGTTGGCTTCATCGGTATCCAGATGGCAGGCGGTACCGGCGGTGGGGGTCACGCGGCAGACGACGTCGCCGAATACCAGGCTGCGGCCGTTGCTTTCAATGGCCAGCTGCACGATCTGCTTATCCTTGACGCCGAACTTCTCGCCGTCCTCGGGGGTGAAGTGGATGTGGCGCTTGGCAACGATCACGCCCTCCTTCAGTTCGATCTCCCCCTTGGGGCCGACCAGACGGCAGCCGGGGGTGCCGTCCAGATCGCCGGACTCCCGGACGAACGGGGCGATGCCGATGGAACGGGCGTCGGTCATGGAAAGCTCCACCTGGGTATAGCGGCGCACCGGCCCCAGAACAGAGATCATCCCCATCGATTTTTTGGGGCCGATGACCTCGACTTTTTCATTGGTGGCAAACTGTCCCGGCTGGGAAAGCGCCTTTTTGAAGGTCAGCTCGAAGCCCTTGCCGAACAGGGTCTCCAGATCCTCCTGCGTCAGGTGCAGGTGACGGGCGGACGTTTCTACTAATACTTTTGCCATGGTGGGATTGCCTCCTTAACGGTGCCCTTTCCGCTTTGGGAAAAGGCAGAGCCTTTCTTAAATATTTCTATTTTATTATAGCACCGCAAACGGGTTTTGCAAAGGGTCAATTTTTCTGTTATAATGGGGAAAACCACGATAATTCGCCCAAAGGAGGACGCACCCATGATGGACTGGGATACCCTGACGCAAACGACGCTGCACTGCACCGCCTGCAAGCTGTGCGAGGGACGCAAAAATGTGGTATTCGGGGTGGGGGTGCCCACCGCCGAGGTCATGTTCATCGGGGAGGGGCCGGGCCAGCACGAGGACGAGCAGGGCGAGCCCTTTGTGGGGCGCAGCGGCCAACTGATGGATAAGATGATGAACTACATCGGGCTGGACCGCAGCCGCAATGTTTACATCGCAAATATCGTAAAATGCCGCCCGCCGCAAAACCGCGACCCGGCCGGGGAGGAGATCGCCGCCTGCATCGGGTACCTGCGCAATCAGGTGGCCCTCATCCGCCCGAAGATCATCGTTTGCGTGGGGCGCATTGCTGCCATGACGCTCATCCAGCCGGACTATAAGGTGACCCGCCAGCACGGGGAATGGGTGGAGAAGAACGGCGTTTGGATGATGGGGACCTTCCACCCGGCGGCACTGCTGCGCAACCCCGCCAACACCCAGAACGGCTTTGCGGATTTTCTTTCGCTGCGGGATAAGATAGCGGAGCTGGGCATCAAAATCTGATCACATTTTAAGGGGGAGCCGAAGGGCTCCTCTTTTTTTGCGGGCTTGTGTATGGGGCAGGCGCCCCCTCGGGAAGCCTCTGCAAGGGGCAGGCATCCGGGCCGCAGGCCCGGCGGTGCCGCAGGCACCGCCGGCGCGGGCGGAGCCCGCGCGCCCGCCGCCGGGGGCGGCGGGCGGCCTGCGGCCCGCTCCCTCCCCGCACCGGCTCCCCCGCACCCCTTTGCCGCACCGGCATAGAATGGCAGCAGCGGGGCATGCATCCGCCCGCCGAAAGGAGCAATTTTTATGGAAAAAACCGTCCCCTGCCGCTGGTTTCTGGGCTGCAATTCCCAAAACGGGTTCTATTCACTGTTCGAGCAGTTCACCCTCCCCGCCGCCGGTTGGCGCTGCATCCTCATCAAGGGCGGCCCCGGCACCGGCAAGTCCACCGTGATGAAACGGGTGGCACGGCTGGCGCAGCGCCGCGGGCAGCCGGTGGAGGAAATTTTCTGCTCTTCCGACGCCGCCAGCCTGGATGGGGTCATCCTGCCGAAAACAAAAACCGTACTGCTGGACGCCACCCCGCCCCATGCGCTGGAGCCGCAGTTCCCCGGTGCGGTGGAGCAGCCCTTTTCGCTGTGCGGCTGCTGGAATGAGGACATCCTGCGGGCCCGGCGGGAGGAAATCGTCACATTGGGGGAGGAGATCGGCGGACTGCACCGGCAGGCGGTGCGGTTCCTTTCGGGGGCGGGCGCCCTGCTGGGGGAAGCCCGGCGGCTGGCAGCGGAAACACTGCTGCGGGAAAAGCTCTCGCAATATGCCCGGCGTCTGGCCGACCGTGAACTGCCCCGTTCGGGGACCCCGGGGCGGGAGGAGCTGCGGCTGCTTTCCGCAGTAACAGACCGGGGGCAGGTTATGTTCCATGAGACGATCCCGGCACTTTGCAGCCGGGTCTACTGCATCGAAGATCCCCACGGGGCGGTGGCGGCGCAGCTGCTCTCCCTGCTGCGGGAGGAAGCCGCCGGGCGGGGCTGTGCCGTCATCGCCTGCCCCTGCCCCCTCTCCCCCGAAAAGCTTGACCACCTGCTGCTCCCGGAGGCCGGGGTGGCATTTGTCACCCGCAACGGCCTGCATCCCCTGCCGCCGGGCGGGAAAATTATCCGCGCGGAGCGCTTTACCGACAAGGCCGCGCTAAAAGTCCGGCGGGTGCGGCTGCGCTTTTTGCAAAAGACCGCCGACACGCTGCTGCGGCAGGCGGGGCTGTGCATGGCGGCGGCACACCGGCAGCATGACCGCCTGGAAAGTATCTACATCGGGGCGACCGATTTTGCCGCGGTGGACCGGCTGGCGGACGGCCTGCTGCAAAAGCTGGCGGAGGACATGTAGGCCGGCCCCCGGGCGCCCGCAGGGCGTTCCGGCTTCGCCGGAACCGGCGGCTCCGCCGCCGAAACCGTCCTGCGGACGGTTTGCCCTGCGGGCGCTCTACCCCCTCCCCCTTCGCAAGCCCCCCGAAAGCCCGAAAAGGGAGAGCCCTCACAGGCTCTCCCTTTTTGTTTACTTATCGCTGAAGCGGTCCCGCAGGCGCTCGGTAAAGCCCTTGCGCTTCTGGTAGTTCTTTTCGCCCAGCGCGGCGTCAAATTCCCGCAGCTTATCCTTCTGCGCCTTGTTCAGTCCCTTGGGGACCTCCACCACGACCCGCACATACTGGTCACCGCGGCCGCGGCCGTTCAGAGCGGGCACGCCCTTATCCCGCAGACGGAACACCATCCCGCTTTGGGTACCCTCCGGCACGTGGTAGCTCACCTTGCCGTCCACCGTGGGGACGATAATATCATCGCCCATGGCCGCCTGCGCAAAGGTAATGGGGATCTCGCACCAGATATCATAGCCGTCACGCTCAAACAGCGGGTCGGGACGGACATTCACCAGCACCCGCAGGTCACCGGCGGGGCCGCCGTTGCGGCCGCCGTCCCCCTGCCCCCGTACCGCTACGGTCTGGCCGTCATCGATCCCGGCGGGGATATTCACCGTTACGGTCTTATTGACCTTCACGCGGCCCTTGCCGCCGCACTTGGGGCAGGGCTCCTTGATGATTCGACCCCGGCCGCCGCAGCGGGCGCAGGGCTGCTGCATCTGCATCACGCCGATGGCAGTCTGCCGCCGTACCGTTACCTGGCCGGTGCCGTGACAGTCAGGGCAGATCTCGGGGCTGGTGCCCTTTTTGGCGCCGGAGCCGCCGCATTCGCTGCAGTTTTCCAGCCGGGCAACCTTGATCTCACGGGTGCAGCCCTTCACCGCCTCCATAAAGGAAACGGTGATCTGCGCCTCACGGTGCTCGCCGCGAATGGGCCCGTTGGGGTCCCGTACCCGGCCGCCGCCGAAGCCGCCGAACCCGCCGCCTCCGCCGAAGATATCTCCGAAGAGGTCACCGAGATCGCCGAACCCGCCAAAGCCGCCGAACCCGCCGGCACCACCGGCACCGCCGGGGGCGCCTGCGCCATAGCTGGGGTCTACCCCGGCAAAGCCGAACTGGTCGTACCGCTGGCGCTTCTCCTTATCGGAAAGCACCTCGTACGCCTCGTTGACCTCCTTGAACTTGGTCTCGGCCTCCTTATCGCCGGGGTTCAGGTCGGGGTGGTATTTCTTCGCCAGCTGGCGGAACGCCTTTTTTATTTCATCATCGCCGGCGCCCTTTTGCAGGCCCAGCACTTCATAGTAATCTCTTTTCTCTGCCAATTTACTCACCCTTTATCGCAGGATCATGCAGAGAAAATCGCTTTATCCTCTGCAAGTGGTACCTTCGCCCAAAACCGGCTGCGGGGCGGGACTGCCCGCAGCCGTACCCGCCCTTTTGCAGCGTGGTTTTATTTAGGCGAAGGCAGCGCAGTAGCAATCCTGCCGCTGCGCGCCCTATTACTAGCTGTTATCAGTTATCGTCTACCTCGCGGTAATCGGCGTCTACCACGCCGTCATCGGGGGCAGCCCCTGCATCGGCAGCACCGCCCATATCGGGGGCCGCACCGCCGGCAGCACCGGCATTCGCCTGATATACCTTGCCGAAGATCTCCATGGAGACCTTGGCCAGGTCATCGGTGGCCGCCTTGATCATCTCATCATCGGTGCCCTTCAGCGCTTCCTTTACGGCCTCGGTCTTTTTCTCGATGGTCGCCTTGTCGTCAGCGGAGATCTTGTCGCCCAGGTCCTTCACCGTCTTTTCGGTCTGGTAGACGATCTGGTCGGCGTTATTGCGGGTATCGATGGCCTCACGGCGCTTCTTATCCTCGGCGGCGTACTGCTCGGCTTCCTTCACGGCACGCTCTACGTCGTCCTTGTTCATGTTGGTGGAGGAGGTAATGGTGATACCGGTCTCCTTGCCGGAACCGAGGTCCTTGGCGGAAACATGGACGATGCCGTTGGCGTCGATATCAAAGGTCACTTCGATCTGCGGGACACCGCGGGGAGCCGCCGGGATACCGGTCAGCTGGAAGTTGCCGAGGGTCTTGTTGTCGGCTGCCATTTCACGCTCGCCCTGCAGCACATGCACCTCAACGGTGGTCTGGCCGTCGGCGGGGGTGGTGAAGATCTGGGTCTTCTTGGTGGGGATGGTGGTGTTGCGCTCGATGACCTTGGTCATCACGCCGCCCAGGGTCTCAACGCCCAGGGACAGCGGGGTAACATCCAGCAGCAGCAGGCCCTTTACATCACCGGTAAGAACACCGCCCTGCAGTGCGGCGCCGAGGGCTACGCACTCATCGGGGTTGATGCCCTTGAAGGGCTCCTTGCCCATGAAGCTCTTAACGGCCTCCTGGACGGCGGGAATACGGGTGGAGCCGCCTACCAGCAGCACCTTGCCGATATCGGCAGGCTTCAGGCCCGCATCGGAAAGGGCATTGCGGACGGGACCCATGGTGGCTTCCACCAGGTCGGCGGTCAGCTCATTGAATTTCGCACGGGTGATGGTCATATCAAAGTGCTTGGGGCCGGAGGAATCCGCCGTGATGAAGGGCAGGTTCACATTGGTCTGGGTCATGCCGGAAAGGTCGCATTTTGCCTTTTCGGCCGCTTCTTTCAGGCGCTGCAGGGCCATCTTATCCTTACGCAGGTCGATGCCGTTGGTCTTCTGGAAGTCATCTGCCATGTAGTTGAGCAGACGCTCATCGAAGTCATCGCCGCCGAGGTGGTTGTTGCCGGCGGTCGCCAGAACCTCCTGTACGCCGTCGCCCATTTCGATGATGGAAACATCGAAGGTGCCGCCGCCGAGGTCGTAGACCATGATCTTCTGCTCGCTTTCCTTATCGATGCCGTAGGCAAGGGCAGCCGCAGTCGGCTCATTGATGATACGCTTGACCTCCAGACCGGCAATCTTGCCGGCGTCCTTGGTGGCCTGACGCTGGGCATCGGTGAAGTAGGCGGGAACGGTGATGACCGCTTCGGTGACCTTCTCGCCCAAATAGGCTTCTGCATCGGTCTTCAGCTTCTGCAGGATCATTGCGGAGATCTCCTGCGGGGTGTACTGCTTGCCGTCGATGTTCACCTTGTAATCGGTGCCCATGTGGCGCTTGATGGACGAAATGGTCTTATCGGGGTTGGTGATGGCCTGGCGCTTTGCCACCTGGCCTACCAGCCGCTCATTGTCTTTGAATGCTACAACAGAGGGGGTGGTACGTGCGCCCTCGCTGTTGGGGATGACGACGGCTTCGCCGCCTTCCATTACTGCTACGCAGGAATTGGTGGTACCAAGGTCGATGCCGATAATCTTACTCATAATCTATTCCTCCCGAATATTACTCTTGATTTGGATTATTTATGTGAATTAAAATTGCTGACGGTTTTAGTTGGCCTGCTGCACCATGGCGTGCCGCAGGATGCGGTCTCCGCGGCGGTAGCCGCTTTGGAAGACCTGCGCCACCACATTCTTACCAAGGCTTTCATCCTCGATGTGCATGACGGCATTGTGCAGGTTGGGGTCGAAGGGGTCGCCGGCCTTGCCGAAGGCTTCCACGCCCATCCGCTTGAGGTATTCCTCAAAGCCGGTTTGGATCATCCGGATGCCGGTGATATAGCTTTCATCGGCACAGGGGGTCTCCAGCGCTCTTTGCAGGTTATCCAAAAGGGGCAGCAGCTCCTTCAGGGTATCGGCCACCGCGTCGGGGTAGATGTTATCCCGTTCCTTCTGGGTGCGGCGGCGGTAGTTATCGTACTCGGCCATCAGGCGCAGGTATCGATCCTCCAGCTCCTTCTTTTCGGCCTCGCACTGCTCCAGCGCCTCGGCTTCCTTGCTCTTTTTCTTCTTCGCCTTTTTGTCCTCGGGGGCCTTTTCCTCGGCGGCCGCTTCGGCGGTCTCCTCGGCCATCAGCTCCTCCTCGGGGGCGGCGGTTTTCTTTTCCTGATCCACGGGGTCTCGCTCCTTTCACGGCTCACAGGCCGTTATTCAGGGTATCGCTGAGCATTCGGCTCAACAGATTTGCAAAATATTCTACATGGGGAATGAGCCGGGCATAGTCCATCCGGACGGGGCCGACCAGCCCCAGTGCGCCGATGGAATCCTCACCGATGCGGTAGCGGGCTACGATCATCGAGGAATTCTCCATCTCGGAACGGGCGTTTTCCCGCCCCACGCTGACGAAAACATCATTCTGGCGGCTGCCGATGAGCCGCAGCATCTCCTCACGGGAATCGAGCAGCCGGTACAGCCGGTCGGCAACGCTTCGCAGCTCCGGGTGCTGCAGCAGGTTCCCGGTGCCGCTGCGGTACAGGGCGCCCTCGCAGGCCTCACGGCACAGCTCGTAAATGGCGGCCAGCAGCGGCGCAAAAATGTCGGTGTGCTCGCCCAATGTAAAGGCCATCGAATTGATGTACTGGGCGGTGATCTCATTGAGGCTGCGCCCGGCCAGTCGGCCGTTGGCGAAGCTCTGGAAGAAATCCACTACATTGGGGGTCAGCTCGAATTTGACCCGGCAGACCTTATTTTTCACCATGCCGTTGCTGCACAGCAGCAGGATGACGACGGTATGGGCCGTGGCCGGGATGATCTCGATGCGCTTGACGAACAGGCTTTCCCGGGAGATGGTGGTGGAAAGGGCATAGCAGCCAGTTTCCTTCGCTAGCATCCGGGCGGCGCCCTCCAGTACCCGGTCGGGGTCGGGGTCGCAGTAGTTAAACAAGGCGTCGATCTCGCTGCGGGTGGCTTGCTCCAGCGGCTGCGGGATCATCAGGTGATCGAGGTAGTAGCGCAGTCCGCGGTGGGTGGGGATACGTCCGGCGGAGGTATGGGGCTGCTCGATGTAGCCCTGCTCGCCGAGGTAGGCCAGATCATTGCGGACGGTAGCGGAGGAAACGGTGTCCTCCAGCATGGCGGCGATCATCTTGGAGCCGATGGGTTCACCGGTCCGGATGTAGCTTTCCACCACGCAGGTAAGGATCCTGCTCTTTCTCGGATCCAGCTCCATGTTGCTCCCTCCTTTTTAGCACTCACTCGCTTCGAGTGCTAACGATTATTATTGTACTCACTTTTTCGGCGTTGTCAATAGGGTTCACAAATAATTTACAACTTTTTTCGCAGTCGCCGTTGCAGAGTGCTAACCCCGTGCTATAATGGAAAAAACGGCGGGGCTTTCCCCGCCTGTGCGCGGGCGTGCGGGCGTGTGCGGTGCGCGCCCGTATGCGCGCGCGTGCACGCGAGGATAAATAGGTAGGCTTGCGGGTTTGTGCAGAGGAGGGGCGCAGCCCCTCCGGCTCCGCCGGAGGCGGCGGGCTCCGCCCGCCGTGGCCGCCCTGCGGGCGGCCGGGCTGCGCCCCGGTCCCCGGGGCTTTTGCGGGCCTGCGGCGGGGGAGGGCCCGAGGTATGTGCGGGCCGCAGGCCGCCCGCCGCCCCCCCGGGGCGGCGGGCAAGCGGGCGGAGCCCGCTTCGGCGGCAGAGCCGCCGGGCCTGCGGCCCGGTTGCCCGCGGCAAGCGCAAACAATCACAGGAAAGGAGCCGGCAGGCGATGTTCGAAAACAAGTGGTTTTATCTGTTCTGCATCTCTATGCTGCCCATTGTGGAGCTGCGGGGCGGCATTCCGGCGGGGGCGGCGATGGGGCTGCCCTTCTGGCCGGTGTATCTCATCTGCGTGCTGGGCAACCTGCTGCCGGTACCGTTTCTCA
This sequence comes from Oscillospiraceae bacterium, assembly GCA_004557855.1. Taxonomy (GTDB): domain Bacteria; phylum Bacillota; class Clostridia; order Oscillospirales; family Ruminococcaceae; genus Angelakisella. Next base: position 93,110 of record SFFJ01000002.1, on the reverse strand, counting down.
TCCTATTCGCCAAAACGGTTTTGCAGAAGCTGTCCACCCTGCCCCGCATCGGCGGGTTCTTCGGGGGGCTCATCCGCCGGGCGGACGCAAAAGCGGCGGAGATCGGGCAGTACGAAAAGTGGGGGCTGTTCATTCTGGTGGCCATCCCGCTGCCCGGCACCGGAGCATGGACCGGTTCCCTTGTGGCGGCGGTGCTGCGGATGCGGCTGCTCCCTGCGGTGCTGATCATCGCGGCCGGGGTACTGGTCAGCGGCTTCATCACCGGTGGTATCGCCTATGGGCTGTTCACCGCACTGGCGTAAATATTACGGCGGCATAACGAAAAGACCCCCTGCGTATGGCAGAGGGCCTTTTCGTTTAGAGAGAAAATGAAAGAAGAATAAAGAGGAAGGCTGTATTATTCGGCCATGCCTTCTCGGATGATCGCTTCGGCCTCGGCGGCTTCCGCCTTGGTCAGCTGGGGGGTATTCAGCAGGGGATATTCGATCCCCAGGCTGTCGTACTTCACCTTGCCCATGGAATGGTAAGGCAGCACCTCCAGCTTTTCCATATTGGTCAGCGTCTTGAGGTAGCGTCCGAGTGCCAGCAGTTCTTCCCTTCGGAAGGTGATGCCCGGCACCACGACATGGCGGATCCATACCGGTTTACCGATCTTTTTAAGATACTCCGCAAAGGCGAAGACCCGTGCATTGCTGTGGCCGGTCAGCTTTTTGTGCTCCTCATCAAACATATGCTTGATATCGAGAAGGACAAGGTCGGTGACGGCCATCAGCTTATCTGTTTTTTCGGTATGGTCGGGGTCGAACAGGATGCCGCAGGTATCCAGTGCCGTGCGGATCCCGTTCTGCTTGGCTTTGGTGAACAGCTCGGTGAGAAAATCAATCTGCAGCATCGGCTCGCCGCCGGTGGCGGTGATCCCGCCGGAGGAGTAGAACTCCCGGTTGCGGGTGATCTTTTCGATGATCTCATCGGCGGTCATTTCGGTGCCGCCCGCCATCTCCCAGGTATCGGGATTGTGGCAGTAAAGGCACCGCATGGGACAGCCCTGGAAAAACACCACATAGCGGATGCCGGGGCCGTCCACAGTGCCAAAGCTTTCAAGGGAATGGATGCGTCCGGTAAGCTCGGTCATCGCCATCACATTCTCTCGTGGAAGGTACGGGAGATGACCTCATCCTGCTGGGCACGGGTCAGCTTGATGAAGTTTACGGCGTAGCCGGAGACACGGATGGTCAGCTGCGGATACAGCTCGGGATGAGCCTGGGCATCCAGCAGGGTCTCACGGTTCAGCACGTTGACGTTGAGGTGATGGGCGTTCTTGCCGAAGTAGCCGTCCATCAGCCCGACGAGGTTTTCAACACGCTGCTCATCGTTCTTGCCGAGGGCGTCGGGAACGATGGAGAAGGTATTGGAGATACCGTCCTGGGAATCCATGAAGGGGATCTTCGCAACGGAAGCCAGGGAAGCAACGGCACCGTGGCTGTCACGGCCGTGCATGGGGTTGGCACCGGGGGCGAAGGGCTCGCCGACCTTACGGCCGTCGGGGGTGGAACCGGTATTCTTACCATAGCTTACGTTGGAGGTGATGGTAAGGATAGAGGTGGTATGGATACCGTTACGGTAGGTGGGATACTCACGGATGTAGTTGATGAAGCGGTGCAGGATGTCCTTGGCGATCTCGTCTACACGGTCATCATCGTTGCCGTACTTGGGATAGTCGCCCTCGACCTCGTAGTCAACGGCCAGGCCCTGCTCGTTGCGGATGACCTTGACCTTGGCATACTTGATGGCGGAGAGGGAATCGGCCACTACGGAGAAGCCGGCGATGCCGGTAGCGAACCAGCGGGTGACTTCCTTATCATGCAGCGCCATTTCCAGGGACTCATAGCAGTACTTATCGTGCATGTAGTGGATGATGTTAAGGGCATTGACATAAACGCCGGCCAGCCACTTCATCATATCCATATACTTCTCCATGACCTCATCATAGTCGAGGTACTCGGAGGTGATGGGACGGTACTTCGGGCCGATCTGATGGCCGTTCATCTCATCCACGCCGCCGTTGATGGCATACAGCAGACACTTGGCCAGGTTGGCACGGGCGCCGAAGAACTGCATCTCCTTGCCGATCCGCATGGAGGATACGCAGCAGGCAATGCCGTAGTCATCGCCGTGAACGGGACGCATGACGTCATCGTTCTCGTACTGGATGGCAGAGTGCTTGATGGAGATCTCGGCACAGTACTTCTTCCAGTTCTCGGGCAGGTTGTGGCTCCACAGTACGGTCAGGTTGGGCTCGGGGGAAGCGCCGAGGTTATCCAGGGTGTGCAGATAACGGTAGCTCATCTTGGTAACCATGTGACGGCCGTCGGTGCTCATGCCGCCCAGGCTCTCGGTGACCCAGGTGGGATCGCCGGCGAAGATATTGTTGTAATCGGGGGTACGGGCGAACTTGACCAGGCGCAGCTTCATTACGAAGTGGTCAACGAACTCCTGGATCTCCTGCTCGGTGAATACGCCGTTGCGCAGGTCACGCTCGGCATAGATATCGAGGAAGGTGGAGGTGCGGCCAAGGCTCATGGCGGCGCCGTTCTGCTGCTTCACGGCGGCAAGATAGGCAAAATAGACGGCCTGGATGGCTTCCTTGACGTTGGTGGCGGGCTTGGAGATATCGCAGCCGTAGATGCCGGCCATCGCCTTGAGCTCCTTCAGGGCACGGATCTGCTCGGAAAGCTCCTCACGGTCACGGATGACATCGGCCAGCATGACGGAGGGGGTGGTGGATTTCTGGAATTCCTTGTCCTCGATCAGACGGTCCACACCGTACAGGGCAACACGGCGGTAGTCGCCGATGATGCGGCCGCGGCCGTAGGCATCGGGCAGACCGGTGATGACGTGGCTGTTGCGGCAGGCACGCATCTCGGGGGTGTAGGCATCAAATACGCCGGCATTGTGGGTCTTGCGGTGGGTGGTGAAGAATTCTTCGATCTCGGGATCGAGGTGGTAGCCGTTATCCTCGCAGGCCTGCTTTGCCATGCGGATGCCGCCGTAGGGCATGAGGGCACGCTTGAAGGGCTTATCGGTCTGGAAGCCGACGATGGTCTCCTTGTCCTTATCGAGGTAGCCGGGGCCGTGGCTCAAGATGGTGGATACGACCTTGGTGTCCATATCCAGCACGCCGCCTGCCTCGCGCTCCTTCTTGGAGAGCTCCAGAACCTGCTGCCACAGTGCGGTGGTATCGGCAGTGGGGCCCTGCAGGAAGCTGTCATCGCCATCGTAGGGGGTGTAGTTATTCATGATAAAATCACGAACATCGACCTCATCTACCCAGCGGCCGGGCTTAAATTCTTTCCATTCGTTACGCATAGTTCGTTACCTCCCAGTTCATTTTCTCATATGGTTCGGGCCTTTGCCGTGCCTGTCCGTTTCCTGCAAACATTTTTAACAGGGCTTGTGGACTGTACACAGGCATTACCTTTTTTGTCATGCTTATTGTATTCTACTTTTCACAGGTTGTCAATAGTTTAACAAAAGATTATTCCGGAAATGTTTTGTTCTTATTCCCTGCTGTCTATACTATACCATTTTAGTATAGTTAATGCAAGCAGCAAAATGACAAAATTGCATAGAGAAAGCGGTATGCTTTTTACACATACCGCTAAAGAATGGTTCCTGTTTTTGATGTTTTCCGGCCGCATCCATCACAAAAGTAGTATCTTACGGCTGCTGCTTGCTGCCCGTTCCGGCGGGGGTCAGCTGCATCCGGGGACGCTTTTGCTCCTGCACCAGCCGCCGGCACAGCTCCGGGCTGATATCGGGATTGATGGTGGTGCGGGATTGCAGCGCCGCCAGCGCCGCCCCCATGGCAAAATCGATGGTATCGCCCAGCCAGTAGTGCTGCTGCATACTGTACACCAGCCCCGCCATGAAGCTGTCGCCCGCGCCGGTGGCATTTTCCACCTGCTGCAGCGGACGGGTACGCCCCCACAGCCGCTGGCCCATGTTATCGGCATAGTAGCACCCGCGGGAGCCTGCGCTGATGATGACCCGGCGCACCCCCTGCGCCAGGATGCCCTCCGCCGCACGGAAATAGTCGGCCTCGCAGCGGATGGTACGCCCGGAGAGGATCTCGGCCTCCAGGCGGTTGGGCTTGATGGTATCGATGCCCCGCATCACCGGGCGCAGCCGGCGGGCGTAGGCGGTGGAAACGGGGTCGGCAAAGACGGGGACGCGGGCCCCGTAGGTGCGGATGATATAGCGCATCGTTTCCTGCGGCAGGCAGCCATCCACCACGATGGCGCCCGCATTTTCCAGCTTGTCCCGCATCGGCTCCAGCCGTGCCGGGGTCAGGTCCTGGATGATGCGCATATCGCTGATGGCGACGGCCATTTCGCCGTCATTGCGGTGGATGGAGACATAAGAGGAGCTGTTTTTCCCCGGCAGGGTGACAAAGCTCCCGGTGATGATGCCGCAGCTTTGGCACCACGAGCGGATCATTTCGCCGTACATATCCTCCCCCACCGTGGTGATCAGGCGGACGGGCAGCCCCAACCGGGCCAGATTTTCACAGACATTGCGGGTGACGCCCCCGACCGATACCGAAAGGGTGCCGGGGTTGCTGTCCTCCATGACCAGTCTGGCGGCGCTTTCGCCCATGATATCCACATTGGCTGCGCCGATACCGACGATCTCTTTAGGCAAGGCGGTATCCTCCTTTGGTTTTACTGGTGTCTATTATACACCAAAAGGAGGTTTTTTCAAGGGGGAGAGCAGGTTTGCGGGGAGGGCCGGCCCGCAGGGCCGGCCGCCTGCGGCGGCCGTAGCGGGGCGGCCTGCGGCCGCCCCGCAGCCCCGGCTGCGCCGGGGCGCCCTGCGGGCCGGTGTGCGGGGTCTGCACGGGGTTAGCGAAGAGCAGAGCCGGCGGGCTTGTGCGGCCGGTGGGGGCGGCGCAGCCGCCGGACGAAGTCCGGCTCCCCGCGGCGAAGCCGCGGGGAGCGCGCCCGCAGGGCGCGCGCTGCGCCGCCCCTTTTCCCCCTGCTCAATCCCAAAAACGGGAAAGCAGCTCCTCGGCGGATTTTTGGCTGGTGCGGGTGTACCGCGGGATGCGGATGAGACAGGCGGGGTCACGGGTCAGCAGGCAGGGCTTACCCTCCACCCCCAGGGATGCCGCAAAGCCAAGCTGCTCCAAAAGCTGCTGGCTGTGGCGGCTGTACGAGCCGAAGGGATAGGTAAAGGTATCGGGGCGGCAGCCGGTCATCTCTTCGATGCGGTCCTGTGCCTTTTGCAGGTCGGCGCCCACGGCGGCAAAATACTGCTCGGTGGTTTCGTCCCGGCGCTGGGCGGCACCCCGGCGGGGCGCACCGGTTTTGTGCAGGTTGTAGGTGTGGTTCTGGATCTCCACCAGCCCGCTTTCCCGCATCTCGTTCACCATATCCCATGTCACATGGGAATAGCTTTCCTTATTCTCATCCAGGCTGCTGTATTTATCGGTCTCCCCCACGATGATGGAGAGGACGGCCTTCATACCGTATTTTTGCAGCAGCGGGTAGGCATTCAGGTAATTATTATAGTAGCCGTCATCAAAGGTGAGCATGACCGGCTTTTCCGGCAGCGGGGCGCCGTCCCGCACATAGGCGATGACCTCCCTCATGGTGACGGTATGGCAGCCCTGCCCCTGCAAAAAGCACAGGTCCTGCTCCAGCGCCTGCGGGGTGATGACATAGTCCCCCGCCTTTTGGGGGTCGGAATGGACGCCGTGGTACATCAGCACCGCCAGCCGCTGTTCCTTGGGGGCGGCAAGCTGCCGCATGGCCGGTAAAATGCGCCCGCTGCCCCACCACACCGCCCCCAGCAGCAGCGCGGCCGCCAGCGCCATCACCAAAACCCGTTTCCACCATGCCATATTCCCTGCCCCCTTTGCGGTTCTCGGTTATTTGTATGCGCCGGGGCTTGACGGTATCACCGGGCGGCGGCTATACTGTGGGAAGAAAGGAAGTGCTTTTATGATACGACACATTGTACTGTACCGGCTGAAGGAGCAGGACAAGGAGCAGAACGCCCGCACCATGAAGGAAAAGCTGGAGGGCTTAAACGGCAAAATCGAGGGGCTGCACGGGCTGCGCATCGACCGGGACTGCAACACCCACCAGTATGACGTCTGCCTGACGGCGGATTTTGACGACCCGGCGGCGCTGCAAGCCTATAAAAAGCACCCGCTGCACGTGGCGGCCTCCGACTTTGTGCATGAGGTGATGGCGGAGCGTGCGGGGTTTGATTTTGAGGTGTGAGCGCCCCCTGTGAGTACCGGCATGGCGGGCGCGCCCTCCGCTTCATTCGTGCTGACCCGCCGCTACGGCGGGCGCGGCCTCCGCTTCATTCGTGCTGACCCGACGTTGCACGCCGGGCAGCCCTCACCGCTGCGGCGCGCCCGCCGCACAGGGGGCTGCCTTTCGGGCGAAAATGCCGTTTGCAACCGCCGGTTGCGGAAAATCCAACAAAGGATGGTGGCCTGCCACCCCTCTTTCCGGTATGATAATGCCGTAAAGAACATTCATCGCAAAGGAGAAAAACCATGTCACTGGGAGAACGCATTGCATCCTACCGCAAAAAAGCGGGCTATTCGCAGGAGGGTCTGGCGGAGCAGCTGGGCGTGAGCCGGCAGGCCGTCAGCAAATGGGAGACCGGCGAAGCCACCCCCGATGCCGAGCGCATTATAGCACTGGCAAAGGTGCTGGGCGTTACCACCGACGCCCTGCTGCTGGGGAGGGAGGAGCCCTCCCCCGTCCATCCCGGCGAAGCGGCACGGCAGGCCGCCCCCGCCCCGGAATGGCTGGACCATCTGCCGCGGCATATCGGGCGGCTGTTCCGCGAAAAGGGCTATATCGCCGGTTACATCGTGGCGGCGCAGGGGCTGGGTGTCCTGCTGGTCGGGCTGCTGGCGCAGTTCGGCTTTCGCAGCATCCTCGCCCCCGTGCAAGACGGCGCCTTCGGCTGGGGGGCTTTCGGCGGGATGTCCGCCGCCTTCCGGTTCCCGCTGATCTTCTCCGCGGTCATCTGCGTCATCGGCGTCGTCATGGCGGTCGGCGGGCTGGTGCTGGCGGCCGTATGGAAGCGCCGGGTGCAGAAATAAGCCCGAAATAGCAAGGCCGGACGGCAGAGTGCTGTCCGGCTGTTTTTCTTTGCGCAAGGGGCCGGCCCGGGCGCCCCGCACCCGCCTGCGGCGGGCAGCCGCCCCTGCGGGGCGGCTCGCCGGGCTGCGCCCGGCGGCGGGGCAGCCGCCCCTGCGGGGCGCAAAGCCCTGCGTATGGGCAGGGGCCTGCGGCTTGGGTGGGCGCCCGCAGGGCAAGCCGTCCTGCGGACGGCTTCGACGGGCTTCGCCCGTCGGGTTCGGCTGCGCCGAACCGCCCTGCGGGCGCCCCTCCCCCTTCTCCCGCTTGCCACGGCGCACAAGCCCGCCTCCGCAAAAGGGCCTGCCGCGGAAGCGACAGGCCCTTTATGGATGCAATTTTACCGGCTAGAATAGTTGGTGTAGCTGACAAACCCGTCATACAGCTTGCCCAGATACTCAAAGCTCTTGCCGGTGCCGATGGCCACCGCCTCGACGGGGTTTTCGGCCAGATGTGCCCGGATGCGCACCCGGTTGGTGATGAGCTTGTCCAGACCGTCCAGCATGGCGCCGCCGCCGGTCATCAGCAGGCCGTTCTTCTCGATATCCGCCACCAGCTCGGGCGGGGTCTGCTCCATCACCGACTGCAGCGCGGAAATAATGCGCTCGACCTCCACCCGCAGCGGCATCTCCAGCTCATAGCTGGAAAGGGTGATCTTCTGCGGCAGGCCGGTCACCAGGTTGCGGCCCTTCACCTCGACGGTCTTTTCGGGCTGCCCCTCGGTCCATACGGTGCCGATCTCCCGCTTGACGCGGTCGGCGGTGGAATCACCGATGAGAACATTATAGGTGCTGCGGACATACCGCACGATGGCGGCATTCATCTTGTTGCCCGCCATCTTTACCGAGCTCTTGCAGACGATGCCGTTGAGGGACAGCACCGCAATATCGCTGGTGCCGCCGCCGATATCCAGCACCACGATGCCGCCGGGACGGGTGATATCCATCCCCGCACCGATGGCCGCCGCAACCGGCTCCTCGATCAGGTAAACGTTGCGGGCGCCGCTGGACATTACCGTATCGATGACCGAACGGGACTCCACCTCGGTGATGGCGCTGGGCACGCAGACGCACACCCGGGGCTTAAAGACCCGGCTGGGGTTCACCTTGGCAAAGAAGTGCTTGAGCATCTGCTCGGTCACCTCATAGTCGCTGATGACGCCGTCCTCCAGCGGGCGCACCACCCGGATATCCGAAGCGGTCTTGCCCAGCATGGTATAGGCTTCATCGCCTACGGCCAGTACCTGCCCGTTGCGCTCATCCATCGCTACTATGGAAGGCTCCCGCAGAACAATGCCCTTTCCGGCAATATAAATCAGGGTCGTAGCGGTCCCCAGGTCAATTCCGATATCATTTGCAAACAACTTGTCATCCCCCTTGCTTCGCTGGTTCGGTTTATGGGTTTATCATACCATCATCCCCCGGCAATGTCAAAGCCGCGGCGGCATATTTCGCAGGAAATTCACAATTTTTCCGCCGGCTTTTTTTCCTCCGGGCGCGGGGTGCGCAGCACTGCGGCGGCCGTCACCGTCCCGGCGCCCTGCGCCTTCAATAGCCCCGCACATTTTTCTATCGTCGCCCCGGTGGTGATGATATCATCAATGAGCAGGATATGCTCCCCCGGCGGCAGACGGCGGCTGCCCGCCCGGTAACTCTCCTGCGCCAGCGCAATACGGGCGGTCCTACCCTCTGCGGCGTGGGCCGTTGCCCGGCCGTCCCGGGCCAGTACCCCCTCCCGCAGCGGCAGCCCCAGCTCCTTCGCCAGCTGCTCCGCCAGCAGCCGGGACTGGTTATATCCCCGGTGACGCTCCCGCTCCGGCGGCATCGGCACATAGGTCACGGCAGTCAGCCCCGGCAGCAGTCCGCTTTGCCGCACCGCAGCGGCCAGCATCCCGCCGAAAAGCGGCAGGCTTTCCCGCACGCCCTCAAATTTCAGCTGCTCCATCCCCCGGCGGAACACCCCCTCGTATCGGGCGCACCACAAAAGCTCCCGGCAGCCGAACACCTCCGGCTCCCGGAAAAAATCCCCCGCCTGCGGCAGCTGCTCCCGGCAGGCAGGACACACCTGCTCCTCCCAGCCGCACAGGGCGCCGCACAAACGGCACCGGGGCGGGTACAGCAGGTTCCTTATCACGTCCCGCAGCGTCATATTATTCCTCCACCATCTCCCGCAGCATCTCTTTTTGATTGGTATAGCGCAGGGTGCGGCGGTCGTTCTGCACCATGGCGTACACCGTTTCCTTCTGCCCGGTCATGATGAGCAGGCGGCGGGCACGGGTCACGGCGGTATACAGCAGGTTGCGGTAATGCAGTCTGGGGTGGCGGCGCTCCAGCGGCATCACCACCGCCTCAAATTCGCTGCCCTGACTTTTATGCACCGTCACGGCATAGGCGTGCTCCAGCTGGTCCTGGTTTTCAAAGGAATAGGTGGCCAGCTTATCCTCGAAGCGCACCTGTATCGTTTTGCTGCCGTTATCCAGCATTTCAATCATGCCCATATCCCCGTTAAAAATACCGGTGCCTGCGGTGCCGTCCGGCTGCTGCCACACGATATCATAATTATTGCGGACCTGCATCACCTTATCGCCCTCCCGCAGGGTACGGCCCATCAGTACGGCCTCGCTTTTCCCCTTCATGGGCGGGTTCAGCTTATTCTGCAGCAGGCGGTTCAGCTCTCTTGTGCCCAGCGGCCCCTGCTTTGCCGGCGTGATGACCTGAATGTCCCGCAGGGGGTCGTAGCCGTAGCTTTTGGGCAGTCGGCGGCTCACCAGGTCCACCACAAGCCGCTGCTGGTCAAAGGCATCCGGGTGCTGCAGGAAGAAAAAGTCCCCGGTGCGGCAGCCGAGCTCCGGCATTTCGCCCCGCACGATGGCATGGGCATTGGTGACGATGAGGCTTTCGGCAGCCTGCCGGAACACCCGTTCCAGATGGATGCAGGGTACCAGCCCGCTTTGGATGAGGTCCCGCAGGACATTCCCGGCGGCGACCGAGGGCAGCTGGTCGCTGTCCCCCACCATGATGAGCCGGGCGCCCAGACGCATCCCCCGCAGCAGGTGCTCCATCAGCAGGGTATCCACCATCGACATCTCATCCACGATGACGGCATCGGCGGGCAGGGGGTTCTTTTCGCCCCGCTTGAAGGTCAGGGTCTCGGTCTTGGGCTCCACCTCCAGCAGCCGGTGAATGGTGCTGGCCTCCCGCCCGGTGATCTCCGCCATACGCTTGGCGGCACGGCCGGTGGGGGCCGCCAGCGCCACCTTTTCGCCCCTCTGCTCCAGCAGCGCCAGGATGCCCCGCAGGGTGGTGGTTTTGCCGGTGCCCGGCCCGCCGGTGAGGATAAACAAGCGGCTTTGCACCGCCTCGGTGATGGCACGGCGCTGCACCGGATCATAGGTGATGCCCTGCAGGCGCTCCAGCTCGTCCAGCTCGTCCTCCATCGGCTCCAGCCGGGGCGGCTGCAGCTGCAGCGCAATGCACACCCGGCTGGCCACATAGCTTTCCGCGCGGTACAGCGGCTGTAAATATATATATTCCTTCTCCCCCACGGCATAGGCCGCAAGGGTGTTGTCCTCCGTTAAAACCGTAAGGGTATTTTCCAGCCCCTCCGGCGCCGCCTGTAAAAATTCCGCCGCCAGCGTAAGCAGTTTTTTCTTCGGCAGGCAGGTGTGGCCGCTGCGGCTGTTTACCCGCAGGATGTATTGCAGCCCCGCACCCAGCCGGCAGGGGTCCTCCCCCGCCACCCCGAAATGCTCCGCGATGCGGTCGGCCTCCTCAAATTCCACCCCGATCTCCTCGCAGCAGAGGGCATAGGGGTCGGCCTTCAGCACCTCGGCGGTATTGGCGCCCCAGCGCCGCCACGCCTTTATGGCGGTCGCAGCGGGCAGTCCCAGTGAGGCCAGCAGGCCCATCACGGTGCGGATGCCGAACTGCCGCCGGTATTCCTCCCCGATCTTGCGGGCCTTCTCCGGGGAGATGCCCCGTACCTCGGTCAGCCGTTCCGGCTCCTGCTCGATGACGGTCAGGGTATCATCGCCGAAGCGTGCCACGATGCGCCCCGCAAGCGCCGGCCCGACCCCCTTGACCGCCCCGGAGGCCAGATATTTGCGGATGGCCCCGGCGGTGGCGGGCAGGGTGCGCTCGATGAGCTCCGCCCGGAACTGCACCCCGTAGGTGCCGTGTACCTTGTAGCTGCCGGTCGCCGTGATCTCCTCTCCCTCGGCGATCTGCGGCACCTCCCCCACCACGGTAACGGGGTCGCCGTCCACATCCACCAGCAAAACGGTAAAGCCGCTTTCCTCGCTGTGGAAGGTCACATCCTCCACCGTCCCGGAGATCTTCTCCAAAACCTGTTCCATGCCGCGGCTCACCGTCCTTTCTTTTTTGCGGGTTTTCCTTCCGGCGGAGCAAACCGGTGCTGGCGGCGTCGCCGCCCCTTGACAGGCATCAGCCCGCCTTCACCGGGCATCAGCCTGCCTGCGGGCCGCCTTCTTGCCATCCCTCGGTTTTCCCCGCCGGGGGCGGGGGCTGCCCCTGCCCCCCGATCTTCTCTATCATACACCATTTTTCGGGCGGGAGCAATTCCAATGTCTCAATATTCCGGTCCCGGCAGTACCGCCGGCAGATCTCCCGCGCCTCCGGCGCCCGGGGCAGCAGCACCGCATAGGGCAGCCCGCCCGTTTCCCCGCGGCGCAGCAGCCGGCAGCAGCCGTGCAGGCCGCTTTCGGTATAGTCGGCGTCCTCCTCCACCGCAAGGATCAGCCGGCAGCCCTTTGGCACTTTGGGCGGGAAAAGAATGCCCACCACCCACGCCGTCGCCTGCACCAGCCCGATCACCGCAAAATATCCCGCCAGCAGCCACAAAAACGCCCGCAATACCATCGCCATCACCTCCCGCCATCCTATGCCCGCGGTTGATTTTTGCTCCGATTGCGGGTATAATAAAAGAACTATTCCGCATTTTATCCTATAAAAAGACAGGAGCTTACGCCTATGGCCAGTAATAAATACAAAAAACGCCGGATCGGGTTCGTCATCCTGCTGCTCCTCCTGCTGCTCATTGCGGTGGGGGTCATCACGGTGGCGGGCGAGATAAACGGCGGCAAGAAAACCGGCGAAACGGTCACCGTCACCATCGAACAGGGCAGCGGCACCGCCGCCATCGCACGGGAACTCCGGGATGCCGGGCTCATCCGCAACCCCACCCTGTTTAAGCTGTACAGCCGCACCCACGGCGGGGACGGCCGGTACCAGTACGGCGACTTCACGCTGGAAAAGGGCAGCAGCTACGAGGAACTGATCGCGGCGCTTTGCTCCACCGTCAGCTACCGCGAAACGGTGACCCTCACCCTGCCGGAGGGCTGGAATTCCTTCCAGATGGCAAAGGCGGCGGAGGCGGCCGGGCTTTGCACCGAGGCGGAGTATCTGGAGGCGGCCAACGCCCTCGATTATGACTTCGACTGGATGAAGGACATCGGTACCGACCCCGATAAGCTGACCGTCCTGGAGGGCTTCCTTTACCCCGAAACCTATTCCTTCTTCCCCGACGCCACCGCACGGGATATCGTCACCACCCAGCTGCGGGAATTCCAAAAGAAGGTGCTGACCGAGGAAAACCGGGCGGCACTGGCGGATAGCGGCTTCACGCTGGAGCAATGGGTCATCTTCGCCTCCATCGTGCAGAAGGAAAGCGCCGGCGTGGAGGAGATGTATAACGTTTCCTCGGTGTTCCATAACCGGATGAAGAACACGAGCGAATACCCCATGCTGCAAAGCTGCACCACCAATAATTTCATCTGGGACTATGTGGAGCCCTATTATCACGATCAGGTCCCGCAGGCGGTGCTGGATGCCTACGATACCTACGGGCGCAACGGGCTGCCGGTCGGCGCCATCGCCAATGCGGGCACCGATGCCTTTGATGCCTCGCTGCACCCCAACGATACCCCCTATTATTTCTTTGTCACCGATGTGGAATACACCCACTACTACGCCGTCACCTATCAGCAGCACCTTGCCAATATCGAAAAGGCAAAGGCCGTTAATGCCCGGTACGGCATTGACGGGCTGGTGACCGGCTAAAATAATCTGCGGCATTTTGCGGTTTCCTTGCAGGGAATTCACAGAAATGCCGCACTTTATTTACAGAACCTTGTTCTACTGCTTTTCCCGCCCCTGTTATAATGATGATGCCGGGCTTTCTCTTGCAGGGGAAGGCCCCCGACAGCAAAGTGCCCGAAAAGAGCCGACCCCCGCCGGCCGGAAAAACCGCGGGCTGCCGTTTCCCTTTCGGGCAGCAAAAAAGAAGGAGGACCCCATGAAAAAATCACTTCGTTCCCTACTGGCCTTTCTTATTGCGGCCGCAGTGCTGTGCTGCATCGCCATGGCGGATACCGGCCCCAAGCCCAGCGCCTCATTCTCCTTTACCGGGATGCCGGATGAGGACTACTACGTCACCATGCTGTCCCGGGTGGACACTTACGGCCCTCACCGGGTCCATCAGCCGGGAAGCGAGATCCCCGGTTATGTGCTGGAGCAGGGTGAGGACGACCCCGCCTACCCCGCATGGCAGAAATTCGTGGACTACAAGGACCCCGACGGCTACTATTTCCTCGAGGATCTGTTCGAGCAGTGCCACGGCGATGACGAAGCCGGATGGCGCTATTTCCCCCCGGAGCAGTTCAAGCTGCTGCTCTACTTCCCCGAAAGCGACACCTTCCTTTGCAGCCCCGTCACCGCACGCTATGCCTTCGATAGCGTCTACCGTCTGGATCTGGGCGGCAAATCCCCCGCCGAAGTTGCTGCGCTTACTCTCACTGATCCCAACGGCGACCCTCTCCCCACCGGCACCGTCACGCTGGATAAAGCCGACGGCACGCATCAGCAGATCGTCGGTTTCTTCGGGCGGTTGGGCATCACCCTCGTCATCGAGCTGGCGCTGGCGTGGGGCTGGAAATACCGCAAGGGCAGCCAGCTTTTGTTCATCGGCGTCGCCAATCTCGTCACCCAGTGCCTGCTGAACGCCTCCCTGCTGTACTGGGGCGCCCGGGAAACCAGCCGCGGGGCCATCATCTTCTGGTACATCCTGCTGGAGCTGGCCGTCACCGGCATTGAGGCTGCCGCCTATGCCTACCTGCTGCCCGGCACCGACCGCAAGGGCCCTGCCGTGCGCCGCCATGCCGCCCTTTACGCCCTCTCTGCCAATCTGCTTTCCTTCCTCGGCGGGCTGGCCCTCTCCGAGGTCTTCCCCATCCTGTTCTGACCGCGTTTTTTCGCATCCCCGCCCCCGACGGTGCAGCCCCCTGCCCGGCCGGGGGCTTTCTGCTGCCCGCGGGCACCGGGCCGCAGGCCGTTTCGACTGCGTCGAAACACACGGGCTCCGCCCGTGTCGGCGGCTGCGCCGCCGGGCCTGCGGCCCGCCCGCCCCCTGCACGAACCCCTTGACAAACCCCCGCCCCCGGCGGTACAATAGCACTAATTTGAGAATGAATTGCAAATTTACCGTTTTCGGGAGGTCCCCCATGAAAGAAAGCTATCAAACAAGGCAGGGCAACCTCATCCTCACCACCCTGCAAACGCTGGCCGGGCCGGTCACCGCCGAAGCGCTCTCCGCCGTTTTACAGGAGCAGCGGGTCAGCAAGGCCACCGTCTACCGCCATTTGGAGCGCCTGACCGCCGCCGGGCAGGTGCGCCGTTTTATCCCCGCGGAGGGGGCCGCCGCCTGCTACCAGTACACCGGCGACCACCACGACTGCCACCTGCACCCCCACATGGTCTGCGAGCGCTGCGGGCGGCTGTTCCACCTCGATTGCAGCCAGATGGAGCAGCTTTCGCAGCACATCCGGGAGCACCACGGCTTTTTCATCGATTATAAAAATACCATTCTCTACGGCACCTGCGCCGCCTGCGCCGCAAAGGAGGGGAGAGCATGACCGTCATTCAGTGCTGCGACCTTTCCCTGGGCTATGAGGGCAAATGCGTCCTTTCCCATCTGGAATTATCGGTGCAGGAGGGCGACTATCTCGCCATCGTCGGGGAAAACGGCGCCGGGAAGTCCACCCTGCTGCGGGGTATCCTCGGCCTGATCCGCCCCACCGGCGGCCATATCCATTTTCATCTGCCGCCCTCGCAGGTGGGCTACCTGCCCCAGCAAACCCCCATCCAGCGGGATTTCCCCGCCTCGGTGACGGAGGTGGTGTTAAGCGGCCTGCTGGCCGCCAAGGGCTTTGCCCCCTTCTATTCCCGCGCCGACCGTGAAAAGGCAATGGAAAAGCTGCGGCTGCTGGGCGCCGAAAATCTGGCCGGGCGCTGCTACCGGGAGCTTTCCGGCGGGCAGCAGCAGCGGGTGCTGCTGGCACGGGCCCTGTGTGCCGCCGGCCGCCTGCTGCTCATGGATGAGCCCTTCACCGGGCTTGACCCCACCGTTGCGAATGAGCTGTACGAGGTCGTTGACCGTCTGAACCGGGAGGAGGGGGTCACCGTCATCATGGTCACCCACGACGTCCCGGAGGCGCTGCGGCACGCCACCCGCATCCTGCATCTCGGTGCCGAGCATTTTGACGGCACCGCCGAAGAATACCGCCGCAGTCCCCTCTATCGCCGCCTGATGGGAGGTGAAAGCCATGCGTAAGCTGCTTTCCCACCCCTACGCAAAAAACCGCCCGACGGCCTTCTTCGCACCCGCCCCCGCCACGGCACGGTTTAATAATTCTACTGAAAAATACCGTCCCGGCATTTCCCACCCCCGCACAGTAACCTGCCCGGCGGTCTTCTTCGCACCTGCCCCCACCACGGCACAGTTTAATAATTCTACCGAAGAATACCGCCCCGGCATTTCCCACCCCCAAGCAGCACCCCGCCCGGCGGCTTTCTCCGCACCCGCCCCCGGCACGGCGCTTTTTAACAACATCACCGAAAAATACCGCAGTCCCCTCTACCGCCGCCTGATGGGAGGTGAAAGCCATGCGTGAGCTGCTTTCCGGGCTGTTTTCCTATCCCTTCATCCAGCGGGCGCTGGTGGCCGGTACACTGGTGGCGCTCTGCTCGGCGCTTTTGGGGGTCAGCCTTGTCCTCAAGCGCTATTCCATGATCGGCGACGGGCTTTCCCATGTGGGCTTTGGCGCGATGGCCGTTGCCATGGCCATGGGTGCCGCCCCCCTTGCCGTTGCGCTGCCCGTGGTGGTTCTGGCCGCCTTTTTCCTGCTGCGGTTAAGCCAGGCCGGCCACCTTGCCGGGGATAGCGCCATCGCTTTGGTTTCCAGCGGGGCGCTGGCCATCGGTGTGGTCGCCACCTCCCTTTCCAGCGGCAGCAATGTGGATGTGATGAATTATCTGTTCGGCAGCATCCTCACCATGACCGCCGGGGATGTCAAGCTGGCGGCGGGGCTTTCCTTTGCCGTCCTGCTGCTGTTCCTGCTGCTGTACCACCGCATTTTTGCCGTCACCTTCGATGAGACCTTTGCACGTGCCACCGGCATCCGCGCCAATCTCTACAATATGGTGCTGGCGCTGCTTACCGCCGTCACCATTGTCATCGGCATGCGCCTGATGGGCACCCTGCTCATCTCCAGCCTTATCATCTTCCCGGCGCTTTCCGCCATGCGGGTCTGCCGCAGCTTTCTCGGCGTGACGCTGGGGGCGGCGGTGCTTTCGGTGGTCTGCTTCTGGGTGGGAGTCATCGCCTCGTTCCTGCTTTCCACCCCCACCGGTGCCAGTGTCGTCCTTGTGGACCTGCTGGTTTTCCTGCTGCTTTCCCTTTACGGGCTGCTGCGCCGCCGCACCCGCAAATAGCCGAAATTGTGGTGCTGCATTTTTGCCGCAGGTGTAGTATAATATTTGTTAGACGCTGCGCAGGCCGGATGCCTGCCCCCGGCCCACCCTGCAGCCCCTGCCTGCCGCCGGCTGACCGCCCCGCAGGGCACCGCCCTCCGGGCGGTGTGACGGGCTTCGCCCGTCCCGGCGGCCTGCGGCCGCCGCCCCTGCGGGGCGGCTCTCCCCCTGCACAAACCCCGCACAACCCCCGCCCAATTCCCCTCGAAAGGAGCTTCCCCATGACTGACCCCAACCGGCGCGACCCTCGCGAAACCGGCGAGCTTGCCCGCGCGGTATTCGAAAACCCGCAGGTCTTTATCGAAACGGCCGAAACCGGCTTCCGCAGCCGGCTGCGCCAAATGAGCGAAAAGGTCGCCGCCAGCGGCAGCCATATCGTGCTGCTCTGCGGCCCCTCCTCCTCCGGCAAAACCACCACCGCCAACCTCCTCGTCTCCGACCTCTCGGCGCTCGGCCGGCGGGCGGTGCGCATCTCTTTGGATGACTTCTACCGCAACCGCGACCTGATGCCCCTGTGGGAGGACGGCACCAAAAACTTCGAATCCATCGAGGGGCTGGACCTCGACTGCTTCAGCGAGTCGGTCAATACCCTGATGCGCCGGGGCCACGCCGAATTCCCCATCTTCGATTTCACCGAGGGCCGACGCGCCCCCGTCACCCGTCCGATGGACTACGACGAAAATACCATCCTCATCTTCGAGGGCATCCATGCCCTCCAGCCGCAGCTGCGGCAGGGCCTTGCCAGCAGCAATTTCGGCATCTACATCCACCCCAATACCAACTATGTAGATAAGGACGGCCGCATCCTGCTGGATGCCCGCGACCTCCGCCTCACCCGCCGGATCATCCGGGATAACCTGCACCGGGGCACCCCGCCGCTGGGCACCATGCGGATGTGGCGGGACGTCCTGCGGGGGGAGCTGCTGTATATGAAACCCAGCAGCGGCACCGCCGATGTCTTTGTCAATACCAGCCACGATTACGAACCGTTCCTGTACAGCGGCATCATCACCGGCCTGCTGGAGCAGATCACCGACCCCGGCGAGCACAGGGAAACGGTGGACCGTCTCATCGACAGCTACCGCTATTTCTTTTCCATCGGCGCCGAGCTCATCCCGCAGGGCTCCCTCATCCGGGAGTTCATCGGCGAGGACGGCGAATGATCCCCTGCCCCCGGCTCCGCCGGGGGCCTTTTGCGCCCCTGCCGGCCGCAGGGACCCCGGGGCGCAGCCCCGCCGCCCTCCGGGCGGCGTCAGCGGACTTCCGTCCGCTGCGACGGGCGTCCCGCCCGTCGGGGCTGCGCCCCGCTTCCCCCCACCCCCTGCAAGCCGCCGGCCGGGGCCCGCAGGGCGGGCGGCGCTCCGCGCCGCCCTCGGGGGCGCCTCCGGCGCCCCCCGCCCCGGCTCCGCCGGGGCGGCCCTGCGGGCCCTCCCCACCTCTCCGCCCCTCTGCGGCCCTGTGGGCCCTCCCCCTGCACCATCCCCTTCCTAACTCCCCCACAAAAAAATCCTCCGCCGGATCACCACGATCCGACGGAGGAATTATTTTTTATTCGGTTACGGCATCCCCGCAAAAATACTCTCAAACGGGCCATAGGCCGGCTCATTGTAAGCCACGGTGCCGTTCTTCGCCATCTCTATGGCGTCCTTCACCGAAAGCGTCTGCCCCTGCGCCTTGTACTGCTGGATCAGCGACCACGCCACATTCAGGTACCAGTCGGCATATTCCACCCCGCATTCGGCGGCGGTCATGCCCACCAGCCCGATGCCGTATCCGGCGCCGTAGTTGTGGTAGCTGCACACCTGCGGGATGTTGGTATTCTTATACCACCCGGTGGCGGTCTCGGTGCAGTTCGGCCCGGCCAGCATCCCGGTCAGCTTGCAGTATTCGTAGGCGGTCACATTGTTGCTGGTCTCGAATGCCTTCCCGCTGACTCCCTCATGCACCTGGCTCATTATGGCCTTCCAGATCTTCGGGGGCGGGTAGCTGGAATAGCGGATGGAATTGGGGATGGCCACGCCGTATTTATTATACTGGATGTTCCCCGCCTCATCGGTCTTATAGCGGGAATCGTAACCCAGCCAGCACACGCCCACATAGTATGGGGTAACGCCCACGAACCACTGGTCCACGCTGTCGTCGGTGGTACCGGTCTTGCCCGCCACGGGGATGTTCATCCCGCCGAGGTTGGCGGCAGCGCCGGTGCCCTCCCACCCGGTGACCTCCTGCAGCAGGCGGTTCATCACGGTGGCGGTCTCGGTGCTGATGACCCTAATCGGCACGGTATTCTTCTCCAGGATCACGTTGCCGTAGGTGTCCTCCACACGGGTGTAGCTGTACGGCTCGGTGCGCACGCCGCCGTTGCCGAACATCTGATAGGCGCCCGCCAGCTTCACCAGCGTCATACCCTTGGAAAGGGAGCCCAGCGCCATGGGGCTGTAGCTGTTGTCCCCGGCGGTCAGGGTGTCCACGTTCAGCGAATACTTGAGGAAATCGTAGCTGGTGGTGGTGCCCAGCTTCTGGGTGATCTGCACCGCCACGGTATTGATGGAGCGAATGAGGGCGGTACGCACCGTCACAAAGCCCTTGAAGCTGTTATACTCGTTCTTGGGCACCCACAGCGGCTGGCTGTAGCTCACCTCATCGGGGTTGATGACGACCTGCCGGTCCTCGATGACGGTGGAATAGGTAATGAGGTCCTTTTCGATTCCCAGCACGTAGGAGGTGATGGGCTTGATGGTGGAGCCGATCTGCCGGGTGGTATCGCTGGCACGGCTCCAGATGCGGTTGCCCTCCTTGCCGCGGTTGCCGCCCACGATGCCCTTCACGGCGCCGGTCGTATCGGTGATGACAAAGGCGGACTGGGGGTACTCCTCGTTATTGACGGGCGGGAAATTATCGGGGCTCTTGTAGTACTCCTCCAGAATATCCTGCACCCGTTCCTCACAGGTGGTGTAAATGCGGTAGCCGCCGCCGATGAGGTTCTTATAGGCCTCCGCCTCGGTGATGCCCTGCTTTTCGGCCAGGTCACGGCACACCTCCTCGGTCACGTAGTCCATAAACCACGTCTGGATGACGGCGTTGCTGTTGGTCCCGTGCGAAAGCACGATCTCCTCCGCCATGGCGGCGTTATACTCCTCCCGGGTCAGCTTCTCCTGCTCCAGCATCAGCCCTAAAATATATTCCTTGCGCTGCTGGTTTTCCTCCCAATGGGTGTAGGGGTCGTAGGCGTAGGGGTTCTTGGTGGTCCCCACGATGGTCGCACATTCCGCCACCGTCAGCTCGCTCACGTCCTTATTGAAAAACACATTGGCAGCCGCCTGAATTCCGGAGCAGTTCTGCGAAAAGCCCGCCAGGTTGAGGTAGGTCTCGATGATCTGCTGCTTGGTATAATATTTTTCCACGTTCAGCGCCCGGAAAATCTCCCGGAGCTTTCGGGCCCAGCCCTCCGCACCGTCCACGGCACGGTCATTGGTGATATTGCGCACCACCTGCTGGGTAATGGTCGAGGCGCCGGGGGTGGCCCCGCCGTAAAAGCCCTTGAGCCCTATTTTTTGCAGCACGGCGCTGATGCCCGCCTTGGAGGTGGTCAGAAAGTCCACGCCGTTATGCTCCCAGAACCGCTTGTCCTCCACCGCCACTACGGCGTCCAGCAGGCACTTCGGCATTTGGTCGTAGTCCACCCAAATGCGGTTGCCCGCATCGGGGTCATAGGCGCGGGAAAGCTCGGTCACCCCGTCATCGGCATAAAAGATGGTGGTATATTTGGCCTTTTGCATGCTCAAATCCAGCATCTGCTGGTCGCCGTTCAGTGCATCAAATACCCAAACGGTCAAGACACACCCGGCTATGCTCATCACCATAATGCCCACCAGGCACACCGCAGCAATGGCACGCAGCACCTTATGGCGGGGCTTGCCCTCGCCGTCTTGGTTCTTATCGGCACCCGTTTTGCCCGCCCGGCGGGCCTTGGCCTCCTTAATGGTCTGATCCGCTTTGCGGTTCATCCGGTTCCATGTTTCCTTAAAGCTCAAGCTGCTACCTCCTTCATTCCGCAGGGGGAAGGGGAAAATTTACGCCGCCGGAGGAAAACTCCCATCGGCACATATACAGTGTTATTATAGCACACTTTGGCCGGGATGTGTTACTATTTTTTGAATTTCCGCCCGGTTATGACTATTCCGCCGCAATATGGCCATACTACCACCAAAATCGCAGCAAAAAGGAGGGGGTTCCATGCCCCGCAGGCTCATGCTTTCTCTGGCCGTCGCCATCGCCGCCCTGCTTTTGGGGCTGGTGCTGGCGTTCCTTTCCCGTACATCCGCCCCGCCCCCCGCCGGGGGCACCCCCGACCCCGCCCCCGTCCGCCAAGCCGAAACCCCCGTCCGGGAGGAGCCGCAGCCCCCGCAGGAGCCCAAAAGCCCCGCCGGCTACCTGCTGCGCAGCTACGAGGGCCGCCTTGCCGTCTTTCGACAGGGGTGCGACACCCCCGAATTGATCTTCGATGTTTACACCCGCCTGCTTCCCCCCGCCGACCGTGACCGGCTGGAGACCGGCATTTCCGCCCCCGATTACGAGACCCTCACCCGCCTGATCGAGGATTATATCAGCTGAATGATAGCATTTTGCAACCATCTGCCTGTTCCCGTCACCAAATCGTAACCCAATTTTCAATTAAAAAGGCGGAATTTTCTCTCCCCCGGGCATATAATAAAGACAGAGAAAGGGAAAACTGGTGTCTCCACCACCACCCTTTAAGTGAATTTCCGGTCCGCAAAACGACTGACGGTAAAATTATTTTGGTTGGGAAAGGCCTTGCTTTGGCGGGGCTTTTCTTTTTTGCCCTCCGCAGCCCCCTGCAAGGGGCAGACACCGGGCCGCAGGCCGTTTCGGCTCCGCCGAAACCGTCGGGCTCCGCCCGACGAAACCGCCCTCCGGGCGGTTTGGCCTGCGGCCCGCCCTCCCCCTCACCCCCCTGCACACGCCGGCAAGCTCCTGCTCCCCGCCCGGCCGCCCCGCAGGGCACCGCCCTCCGGGCGGTGTGACGGGCTCCGCCCGTCCCGGCGGCCTGCGGCCGCCGCCCCTGCGGGGCGCTCTCCCTCTGCACCAACTCCCCCGCACCAAAAAGGGCCGCCCCTCCCGGAGCAGCCCCTTTTTCGTTTGTTATCTTGTCTCCACCGGCAGGAAGCTCACCGCACCACCCTCCCGGGCCGCCCGGATCTGCTCCGCCAGCTGGCTTTCGCCCCAGCCGCTGCCCTGCCACAGGCCCTCCGCCGGGGGATAGGCCTGCACCTCGGCAGCCAGCGTCACCCCATCCGGAAGCTTTTTGGCCAGCGAGGACCACCACGGCTGCATCACCGTGTAAACGCTTTCGGCCAGCGGCGCCCGGTGGCTTGCAAACTGCTCCGGCTCCGCCTTGATGACGCAGTTTTTCGCCGCTGCCATCACCTGCTGCGGGTCGCCGCCCAGCCGCACGCTCTCCCCGGCCAGATCGCCCATCCACAGCGCCGTCCACAGGTTCACCCCGCGCTTTTGCATCTCGGCCCCGGCCCTTGCGGTAAAGTCCGCCAGCACCGCCGATTTATCCACCGCCACGCCCTTTTCGGCGTAGGTCGCCAAATTCAGCGAATACCCCGTCGGGAACTGCACCCCCTCCAGGATCATCACCTCAATGCCGTGGTCGGCCGCCTCGTTCAGCAGCGAAAGGATATACCCCTGCGCCTGCTCGTGCATCGGATTGAGCCAGGTGTGGCCGCCCGCCTCCTTGTCATTGTGGATCCAGTTGGTGGTGGTGTAATTGAATTTCACCGTTGCATCGGTCAGCCGCCGTCCGGCGATGTGGTCATCGAAGGCCCACAGCCGTCCCACGGGGGTCATGCCGGCGGCCTTTATTTTGGCGGTCACCGCCGCCAGGTCGTACCGATCCGCCGTCTGGGCGGCGTTCTGGGTCACATCGGGCAGGGCGCTTTGGTACAGCACCAGCCCGTTATTGTCCTTCAGGGTAAATGCCGCCCCGGAATAGCCCTCGGCAGCCAGCGCCGCCAGCTTATTTTCCAGCGCCGCCATGTTATACAAAAGCTCGGTCTCCAGTATGGCGCAGCCCTCCGGCAGGGTGGTCTTTTCCGGCTCGCCGTCCTCGTTGCCGCCCGGGGTACCGGGCTCGCCGTCCTCGCCGTTATTCTGCTCCTGCTGCCGCTGCTGCTCCTCCCGGCGCTCCTGCCGTTCTATCGCCTTTTCGGTCATCCACTCGCTGATGGGATCGTACAAAAACCACCCCGCGCAGCAGGCCGCGGCAATCAGCGCCACCATCAGTACGACCTTTGCGGTCGCGGCGGTTTTTTGGCGGCGGCGATCCCGCCCGTAGCGTTTTATCTTGTAATCCTTCATGTCCGCATTCTCCCCTATCCGTCGTTACGCCGCCAGGGAATGTCCCAGCAGTCCGAACAGCGCCATGGAAATCATTCCTGCGCCGATAAGCCGGACGGGCAGCCCCCGCAGGAAAAAGGGTATTCTCGTGTATTTCAGCCGGTCGGCGAATACGATATGCAGCCGCACCGCCAGCAGATAGCCCAGTCCGCTGCCCAGCCCGAAGACCAGCGCCTCATACCACCGGAAGGAATTGAGCCCGCACAGCAGCAGGACGCCCACCGGCAAAAAGGAAAAGCAGTCCCTGGTGTAGGCATGCATAAATTCCGCCGAGGGCCGTTTTTCGCCCCCCGCACGGTACAGCGCCGCCACCGTCAGCAAAAACACCGCGATATACAAAAGGATGCCCGCCGGGGTGCTCAAATAAACGGGAATATCGGTATAGCCGATGAAGATCATCCGCCCCGCCCAACCGGCCATCGCCGCCGGCAGACACATGGCTGCCGTTATCAGGCTGCGCAGCATCACATCCCGGCGTTCGTTCAGCTGGGCGTCCACCGTTTCGGCAATAAAGCACCGGGTATAGAAGGGGTTTTCCACCAGCGCCGCCGTCAGCAGCAGCCCCAGCAGGTTCAGCAGTATATTCATGCTCCGGCCTCCTCTCCGGCGGCTTCCGCCAGCTTACGGTTCCGTATCGTCCGGTGCAGCAGCGCCTGCAGTGCCCGCAGCACCGCCAGCAGCAGCCCGGCTAAAATCAACCCGAAGAAGGGCTGTGCCGCCGCCTCGGTCTTAAAGGACATCGCCACCGGCATCCCCAAAAGGGCATTGTGGCGCAAAAGCTCCCGCAGGGCGCCGCAGGCCAGCATCACGATGCAGAAATCCCGCAAAAACCGCAGCGTCCGCCCCCAAAAGACCCTTGCATTATCCACGGCGGTGTGGCTGTCCGCCTGCAGCAGCACCGGGGCCGCCACCAGCAGGAACAGGTAAACACCCAAGGAATCGAAGGCGCCCGGCCAGTGCAGCACCAGCGCACCGCAGCAGGCCGCCGCCAGCATGGCCGCCACCAGCACCGTCGCCGGCAGGGCCAGCCATTCCGCCATATTCAGCCGCCGCCGCAGGATCATATGAAGCCCGGAGCAGGGCAGCATGAGGATGATAAGCACCGCACAAAGGATCACGGCATTCTGCAGTGAGGTCGCCCCCACCGCCCAGAAAGGCACCGCCCCCAGCATCAGGTAGGCATGGTCCTCGCTGTTTTTTTCCGCCAGCCGCCGCCGATCCTGCGCCTTGGCACTGCTTTGCCGCACCCGGCGGGTCCAGCGGCCGGGCAGCAGCGGCTGTTTTTCCGGCTCCTGCTGCTCCTGCGGCCGGCTCAAAAGATCCTCGGCTTCGCCGTCAATCATTTTCGAGCGCTTCTCGTTTGGCATAGCGGGCCCTCCTTTCCTCCTGCATTTTCTTTTCGGTCACGGTATCGATATAGTGATTGAGCACGTTCATCAGCAGCACCACGAACAGGATGCTTTGCTGATAGGCCCCGAAATAATTGAACGCCGAAAGCAGCAGCCCCGCCGTGATGCCGGAAAACAGCCGTCCCTCCTCACGGGTGGCGCCGGTCACCGGCTCCGAAAGCATAAAGACGGTGCCGAACAGCGCCGTGGTGCCGAATACCTCATAGTACATCGACTGGAGGGAGGAAAAGGCCGCCCGCGGGAAAAATGCCGCAAACACTGCCACGATCCCCAGGGTGATAAGCGGCTGCCACAGCCGGATGCTGCCCCGTGCCGCCAGAAACAGCATACAGGCCAGCAGCACCAGTCCGTTCAGGGTACCCATCGGGCCGGGATGCAGCCCCAGCATTACGCTGGTCATATCGGTGGAGGGGACGCTGCCGACGTGCAGCACATAGGCAATGGAATTGGTGGTGCGGGCCGTCACCTCTCCGAATACCTCGGGGTGGGAGAAGATGGCGGGATAGGCAAAGACGGTTTGGGGCCAGCACAGCGTAACAAACAGCAGACCGCCCGCCGCCGGATTAAACAGGTTATAGCCGGTGCCGCCGAAGGCATATTTCACCAAAAGGATGGCAAAGCAATCGGCGACGATGACGATGTAGTAGGGCACCCCGGCCGGCAGCATCAGGGGGATCATCATACCGGTGACAAGGGCCGAAATATCGTGGGGGTTGTGGCGCTCCAGCCGCAAAAGGCTGCCCAGCCATTCACACAGCATACACACCGCCATGGAGACCAGCCCCAGCATGATGGCTCGTCCCCCGTAGTAAAAGGCCGCAATCAGGTACAGGGCCGCCATGCACAGCATCACATCCAGCATGATGCCCCGGGTGGTGGCAGGGTGCTTAATATACGGCGCCATCAGCGATGACTGTCGGATCATTGTTCCTTTCCCCCTTTCTGCTTTTGCCGGTACAGGGCTATTTCTCCCGCCACCGACTGCCGGGAGGGACAAATATAGCTGCAGCAGGTACACTGGGTGCAGTCCGCAATGCCCAGCTCCTCCACCCCGCGGTAGTTGCCGCGGCGCAGCTCCTGCAGAATTCTCATGGGATTGAGCCCCTGCGGGCAGACGGCCGTACACCGCCCGCACCCGATGCAGGTATAGCTGTATTCGTGTTTGTCATCCCGTATGGCCAGAATGGCGCCGGTCGTAAGCTCGGTTTTTTCCGTACGGGGATCCCCGACGGCCCGGCCGGTAAGCGGCCCGCCCAGAATAATGCGGGTGGGGCGCTCGGTCAGGCCGCACAGCTTGATGAGCTCTAAAATCGGGGTGCCCAGCGGGGCCTCCACATTGCGGGGGAAGCCGATGCAGTTGCCGGCCACCGTCACAAAGGAGGTGGTCTGGGGACGGCCCTCGGCCACCGCCCGGTAAAGATGCACCATGGCGCAGGCCCCTAAAAGCCGCCATTCCTTTTTGCCGTAGCGGTCGGCCAGTTCCTCCTCCATGCGGCGCTGGGCGGGGTATTTGCCCCCCACCCTTTGAATGGGAATACCGGCGATATGGCGGGGGATGGAGACCTCGCTGTCGTGGACGTGCTTATACACCAGAATGGCGGTATCGGCGGTGCCCAGCACCCTTGCCGCCAGCCGGATGCCTGCGGCGCACTGGTCCCGCAGGGCCAGCATCGGGCCCATCTGGCTGCTGACATAGGGCTCGTCATCAATGGCATCGATGAGCAGGGCGGCGCCGCTGCCCATGACCTCCCGCAGCTTTTCGGCCAGCGGGCGGCCGTCGGTCTCATCCACAATATCGGCCTGCTGTGCCGCCAGCAGTATTTCCTCCGCCGAAAGGCCCTCGCAATCGCGGGGGTTTTCGCACGGTTCAACCGGCAGCAGCTGCTTTACGGTGCGGCTGAGCGCAGGCTCCTTCATCTGCTCCAGCATCACGCCGCGGCGGTACAGCCCCTTGAAAATTTTATCGGTGAGTTGCATGGTGTTTCTCCTTATTTTTCCGGCATTTCCGGGAAGCTCGGCAGGGTTTGGGGTGGTCGCTCCCGCAAATTTTTCTTGCGGGCGGGGATCATTTTCGGCTCGGTTGGGCTTTTGAGTTTAGTCTTTCAGGGAAAAACTTTTCTTGCGCTTCGCAAAATAAATCCTGTGAAAATATTTTCCCGATTGCGCTGTGGGTTCTATCTTACGGAAAAATTCTGCCCGGTTGGGCTTTTGAGTTTAGTCTTTCAGGGAAAAATTTCTCGTGCGCTTCGCAAAATAAATCCTGTGAAAATATTTTTCCCGATTGCGCGGCGGGTTTTCATCTTACAAAAACCGGAGCGGCGACTTTTGCGGGCGGTGGGGGTCACCGGGCGGCGGCTGCGGCCAGTTGGCGAAGGGCGTCGATTTCGGCGGCGTAGTCCTCCTTGCCGAAAACGGCGCTGCCCGCCACAAAGCAATCGGCGCCGGCGGCGGCTGCGGTGGCGATCGTCTTGCGGTTAATGCCGCCGTCCACCTGCAAAACGGTACCGGGTCGGCAGTTTTCCCGCAGCCAGCGGAGCTTCGGCATCATGTCCTCCATGAAGCTCTGCCCGCCGAAGCCCGGCTCCACCGTCATCACAAGAACCAGCTCCACGGCATCGAGGTAGGGCTTCAGCTGCTCCGCGGGGGTGCCGGGTTTGACCGAAATGCCTGCCTTCATGCCTTCGGCATGGATCATCCGGATGGTCTCGGCGGGGTCGCCCTCGGCCTCCAGATGGAAGGTGACGAGGTCGGCGCCGCATTTTTTGAGGTCGGCGATATATTTTTGCGGCTGACTGATCATGATGTGGACATCAAAAAACAGGCCGCAAACGGGGCGGATACACCGGATGACCGGCATCCCGAAGGAGATATTCGGCACAAAGTGGCCGTCCATCACATCGATATGGAGCCAGTCGGCGCCGCCCTTTTCTACGCGGTTCAGTTCGTCGGCCAGGCGGGAAAAATCCGCCGAAAGCATGGAGGGGGAGATGAGCATGGCAGTGGGTTCCTCTTTTCTGTAAATGGGAAAATGTGGGTTTTTACCCGGTGGGTGCAGGGCCCGCACACGGGCGCAAGATGCCTATTTTGAGTCTATTTTATCATACCGCAATTCGGCGTTTCCGTCAATAAATTCTGTTTGAAGGAAAGCTGAACATTCTGTGAAAGGGGGCGGCGGGGGAAAAAGTCCTCCCACTAATACGGCAAAAACGGGGGTTTTTTGCATCCGGAAGGTTAAAAAGCAACATTTTTTAATGGAAAGTTTACAAATGAGGGGATTTTGTGCATAAAGAATGGCGGGATGTGGCTATGATTTCATGGGAGGGATTGGTTTTGTCGGCGGGAGGTGAGGGGCCGGCACCCTGCAGGGGGGGCAAATATTCGCACAAATCCGGTTGTTTCTCCCACGGACCTGTGGTACAATAGAGTGTAGTTAATTTGGGGGTTTTTGCCCCGATCTATCCCTGACTGACCCGAAAGGAAGGTACCCGCCATGCGGTTTTCACTGATAGCGGCCCCGCTGGAGCTGGGCTGCGGCACCACCGGCTGCGCCATGGGAGGCGCGGCACTCATCGGCGGAGAGAACGGACTTCTCTCTTTTCTGAATCAAAACGGCATCCATGCGGCGGCGGATTCCGCCTTTGTGCCGATGACCGCCCGCCGGGAGGGAGAGCCTGCCCCCCACTACCTGCAGGAGGTGGTGACGGCCTGCTGCGCCACCCGGGATGCGGTCTCGCTGGCGCAGGGAGAGGGGACGTTCCCCCTGACGCTGGGCGGCGACCATGCCCTGGGACTGGGCACGGTGGCCGGGACGGCACAGCACTACTCCCCGGAGGAGCTTTCGCTGGTATGGGTGGACGCCCACACCGACATCAACACCGAGAAAAGCTCGACCTCCGGCAACATACACGGGATGCCCATAGCGGCGCTGCTGGGGCTGTGCGGGCCGGAGCTGACCGCCGTTTGCGGCGGGGCGGCGGTGCTGCGCCCGGAGAATGTGCATATTATCTTCGCGAGGGACATTGACCCGGCGGAGGAGGAGATCATTGCCGGGCAGGGGGTACACCTTTACCGGATGAGTGAGATCACCGAAAAGGGGCTGCCTGCGGTGACCGAGCGGCTGCTGGGCAGCATTACCACGCCGTACTGCCATGTAAGCTGGGATGTGGACAGTCTGGACGCTGCCTTTATGCCGGCGACGGGGCTGCCCATTCCCGGCGGGCCCGACCCCGCAGCGGTGACCGACCTGCTGACGGCGCTGGCGGCCACCGGGAAGATGGTGGCGCTGGACTGCGTGGAGTACAACCCTGACCGTGACCCGGACGGCAGCAGCTGTCAGACGGTTCTGGGGATTTTGGAGCCGGTGCTGCTGACACTGGCCGAGAAGCACTGACCGGAAACGGAGGCCCGGTGCGGAGAGGGGCGCAGCCCGTTTCGGCTCCGCCGAAACCCGCAGGCAAAGCCTGCGGCGGCCGCCGATGGCGGCCGGGGCTGCGCCCCGGCCCCGCGGTCTGCCAGGGGTTTGCCGGTGGGACGGGCTTTCGGGCTTTGGCTTTTGGGGGATTAAGGGGCAGGGGCCGCCTGCTCTGATCGGCCGGCTTTCGGCCTATTAGGGGGCGGGTAAGACCTGCCCGGACGGGCTTTTGATTGGCCAAGGAGCGGGGCCGCAGGCCGCCCGCCGCCGGTGGCGGCGGGCAAGCGGGCGAAGCCCGCTTCGCCGGCGCGGAGCGCCGGCGGGCCTGCGGCCCCTCCCCTGCCCCCTGCACGGAGCCTTCCTCTATTTTGCTGCCGGGCGACCGGCGGCCCTACTGTAAGGAGAACCTATGGAATACACGCTTACCCTTTCCCGCGTCAAGGCGGTGCTGCGGCAGCACGACCTGCTGCTGGATACCCCCCGCTGCCCCGGGGAGCTGACCTTCCCGGCCATTGCCTACGATAGCCGCACCGTTGCCCCCGGCGGGCTGTTTGTCTGCAAGGGGTTGAATTTTAAGGCGGAATACCTGCAAAAGGCGCTGGCGGCCGGGGCAGCCTGCTATGTGGCGGAGCAGTCCTACGATGACACCGCCCCCGCGCTGCTCGTCCGGGATGTGAGAAAGGCGCTTTCGGTTTTGGCGGCGGAATACTACGGCCACCCGGCTGACCGGCTGACCCTCATCGGGCTGACCGGCACCAAGGGCAAAACCACCACCACCTACTTCATCAAAAATATACTGGATACGGCGCTGGGACACCGCACCGCCGTGCTTTCCACCGTGGAGATGTACACCGGCGGCGAGGCGGAGGAGGCCCACCTGACCACCCCGGAGAGCCTGGAATTGCAGCAGTGCTTTGCCGATACCCTTGCCCACGGCATCCGCCACCTGACGATGGAGGTTTCCTCCCAGGCGTACAAGCAGCAGCGGGTGTACGGGGTGCCCTTTACGGCGGGGCTGTTCCTCAATCTTTCGGAGGACCACATAGGGCCGCTGGAGCATGAAAATTTCGAGGACTATTTTAACTGCAAGCTGCAGCTGATGAAAAATTGCAGGATTGCCGTCATCTGCCGGGGGACCGACCGGTATGAGGAGATTTACGCTGCTGCCAAGACCCACGCCGAAATGGTGCTGGTGTACGGCAGCGACCCCGGCTGTGACGTGTGGGTGGAGGACATCCGCAAGGAGCAGCCCGGGTTTTCCTTTACGGTGTGCGACCGGCAAAGCCGGCGGGCCTTCCGCATCACGATGGAGGGGCGCTTTAACATTGAAAATGCGGTGGCGGCCATTACCACTGCACGGGCGCTCGGCATCGGCGATGACGCCATTGCTGCCGGGATCGAGGAGGTCTCGGTGCCAGGGCGGATGAATGTGCTGCAAAAGGACGGGCGCACCGTCATTGTGGATTACGCCCACAATTTTTTGAGCTTTACGGCACTGTTCCGGTCGCTCAAGGAGGACTACCCCGGCGCACCCATCAAGGTGCTGTGCGGCTGCCCCGGCCACAAAAACCAGAAGCGGCGGGTGGATATCGGGCGGCTGTGCGGCCGCTACGCCGACTATGTGTACCTGACCGCCGAGGATCCCGGCTATGAGGACCCGGTCGGGATCTGCCGGGAGATGGCAGGGTACATTGCCGAAACGCACGACCGCTATATCATCCTGCCCGACCGGGCGGCGGCGGTGGAGCGCGCCATTGCGGAGCTGGCCCCCGGTGAGATTTTGATTCTGGCCGGGAAGGGCGAGGAGGACTACCAGAAGGTGCAGGGGCGCTACGATTTTTACGAGTCCGACCTGGCGATTGCCCGGCGGTGCCTGGGGGTGTAAGCCCCGGGGCCGGTTAGAATTTGTGCAGGGGGATGCTTTTCCCGTTTAGGGCGGGGAGGGCGGACCGTCTGCCGGGAAACGAGTGGAATTTGAGGGACGAGCGAAGCGGGCCGCAGGCCCGGCCGCCGCAGGCGGCCGACGGCGGGCGGAGCCCGCCGAAAACCGCCCGGAGGGCGGTTGGCCTGCGGCCGTATGCCTGCCCTTTCTGCTCCCCTGCCGAGGGCGGGCACCCTTTGGGAATGAGGGGAGCAGCCCGTACGCCGGGGAAATGGGCGGAATTTGAGGAGCGAGCGGGCCGCAGGCCCGGCCGCCGCAGGCGGCCGACGGCGGGCGGAGCCCGCCGGAAACCGCCCGGAGGGCGGTTGGCCTGCGGACGTATGCCTGCCCCGGCCTGAATACAAACCATCCGAGCAAAGGAGACCGTTATCATGCCTATTTTGCAGCAAAATGAGCCTGCCGCCGTGGCACGCTACACGGAATTTGTGACGCACAGTCCCTATGGGAACCTGATGCAGGACCGAGGCTGGGCCTATGTGAAAAAGGGCTGGGTCGGCGAGCAGGTCTATCTGGAGCAAAACGGGGAGATCACTGCGGCGATGAGTATCATTTTTGCGCCGGCGGTGGCGGGGCGCACCCTTGCCTATGCCCCCCGCGGGCCGGTTTGCGACCCGTATGATACCGAGACCATTGCTGCGCTGATGCGGGAGGCGGAGCCGGTACTGAAAAAGCACCGGGCGTTCCTGCTGCGGTTTGACCCGGAGACCCCCTATACCGATGAGCTGATTGCGAAGTATGAGGCGCTGGGGCTGCGCTGCCGCGCCCGTAACTGCGGCCTGCACGACCAGATCCAGCCCCGGTTTAATATGTTCCTGCCGCTGGAGGGCAAGACGCTGGACGAGCTGATGCCCGGCTTCGGCGAAAAGACCCGGTATAATATCCGGCTGGCGGCCCGCAAGGGCGTGACCACCCGCTGGGCCGGCGCCGAGGCACTGGAGACCTTTTTCCGCATTTATCTGGAGACCTGCGAACGGGACGGCATCGGGCACCGGCCGCTGGATTACTTTGCGCGGATGATGGAGGCCTACGGCCCCGAACGCTGCCGCATCTGCCTGGCGGAATACGAAGGCGAGCCGCTGGCTGCGGCCATTGCGCTGCACTACGGGCGCAAGGTATTCTACATTTACGGCGCCAGCAGCAACGAAAAGCGCAACCTGATGCCTGCCTATGCCATGCAGGCCGAGATGATCCGCTGGGCGTGCAGCCTGGGGGTGGATTTTTACGATTTCGGCGGGGTGTATTCCCTGCAAAAGGAGAACGGGCTGTACCGCTTTAAGGAGGGGTTCTGCCATGCGGTGGGCGTCACCGAGCTGGCCGGGGAATTCGACCGGGTTCTTTCGCCGTTCTGGTACTGGGCGTTCCTGCGGGGCAAGCCGCTGCTGCAAAAGCTGCGTGCCCGCCGCAAAAAATAAGGTTTAATTTGTGCAGGGGCTCGGTTCGGCCCGGCGGGCGCTCCGGCGCAGCCGGAGCCAGCGGCCGCAGGCCGCCGCGGCCCGCCGGGCCGTATCCTGCGCCTTCCACCGAGGTGAAACCATGCCGCAAACCGTTCTGCACCCCCTTGCGCCGCTGATCACCGGCGACAGCCATACCCTGATCCTCGGCACGATGCCCAGCCCCCGCAGCCGTGCCGAGGCCTTTTACTATGCCCACCCGCAGAACCGCTTTTGGCCGGTGCTGGCCGCGGTATACGGGGAAAGCGACCCCCAAACCGCTGCGGGCCGCACCGAGCTGCTGTACCGGCACGGACTGGCACTGTGGGACGTTCTGGCCGCCTGCACCATAACCGGGGCGGCAGACAGCACCATACGGGATGCCGTCCCCAATGACATTGCCGGGCTGCTGAAGCGGTACCCGGGCATCACCCGCATTTGCACGACGGGGAGCGCCGCAGCGCAGTTTTACCACCGGCTGGCGGAGCCGCAGACGGGACTTTCGGCCATAGCGCTGCCCAGTCCCTCCGCTGCCAACGCCCGAACCGCTTTCCCGCAGCTGCTTTCCGCCTACCGTGCCGCCCTGCTGCCCTGAAAACTACGGGGGCAGAGAAAAGCCCCTGCCCCCTACATGACCTCCGCATCGGCGCCTGCCGATGCCGGGGTCTGTTTTTATTTTACGCAGGGCGGGCGGGGAGGGTGCATGGGGTGCCGGGAACGGCCCGCGGAGGGGGCGGGACGGGGCGCAGCCCCGGCGGCGGAGCCGCCGCTGCGGCCGAAGGCCGCAGGAACCGTCCGGAGGACGGTTCGGGCTGCGCCCCCTGCCCTGCCCCCTGCGAAGGCCCGCCGATATGACAAAACCCTCCGCACGGTTTCCCATGCGGAGGGCAGTTTATTGGGGGTTATTTGGCGTAATCCACGGCGCGGGTCTCCCGCACCACATTCACCTTGATCTGGCCGGGATAGTCCATCTCGTCCTCGATCTTCTTGGCGATATCACGGGCGACAATGACCATCTGGTCGTCGCTGATGACCTCGGGCTTGAGGATGATGCGGATCTCACGGCCGGCCTGAATGGCATAGGATTTTTCGACTCCCTCGAAGGAGGTGGCGATGGACTCCAGCTTCTCCAGGCGCTTGATGTAGTTTTCGAGGTTTTCACGACGGGCGCCGGGGCGGGCTGCGCTGACGGCGTCAGCGGCCTGAACCAGGCAGGCGACCACCGTTTTGGCCTCCACATCGCCGTGGTGCGCTTCAATGGCGTGGATGACCTCGGGGCTTTCCTTATACTTCTTGGCCAGCTCCACACCGATGGTCACATGGCTGCCCTCGATCTCGTGGGTCAGGGACTTGCCGATATCATGCAAAAGACCGGCACGCCGTGCCAGGGTGGGGTCCAGCCCCAGCTCGGAGGCCATGCTGCCTGCCAGCTTCGCCACCTCGATGGAATGCTCCAGCACGTTCTGGCCGTAGCTGGTGCGGTAACGCATCCGGCCCAGCAGCTTCATCAGCTCGGGGTGCAGGTGGTGTACGCCGGTTTCGATGACGGCGCGCTCGCCGTCCTGCTTGATCTTGGTCTCCACCTCGCGGCGGGCCTTCTCCACCGTTTCCTCAATGCGGGTGGGGTGGATGCGCCCATCCTGGATGAGCTTTTCAAGGGAGAGCCGTGCCACCTCGCGCTTGACGGGATCGTGGCAGGAAAGGGTGATGGCCTCGGGGGTATCATCGATGATGAGATCCACGCCGGTGAGATTTTCCAGCGTGCGGATATTGCGTCCCTCACGGCCGATGATGCGGCCCTTCATTTCGTCATTGGGCAGCGGCACCACCGAAACGGTGACCTCCGCCACGTGGTCGCTGGCGCAGCGCTGGATGGCGGTGGAAAGGATCTCGCGGGCCTTTTCGTCGCTCTCCTCCTTAAGCTGCTGCTCGTACTGGGTGATCTTCAGCGCCTTTTCGTGGGTCAGCTCGTTTTCCAGCATCTGCAGCATGTATTCCTTTGCCTGCTCCTTGCTGAAGCCCGAAACCTTTTCCAGCATTTCGAACTGGCTCTTTTTGATCTGCTCGACCTCCTGCAAACGCTCCTCGACCTCGGCCTGACGGCGCTGCATGACTTCCTCTTTTTTCTCCAGGTTGTCGATCTTCTTATCGAGATTTTCTTCCTTCTGCTGCAGACGGTGTTCCTGCCGCTGCACCTCGCTGCGACGCTCCTTTACTTCGCGTTCCGCTTCGTTCTTCATGCGATAGATCTCGTCTTTTGCCTCTACCAGTGCCTCTTTTTTCTTGCTCTCGGCGGTCTTAATGGCATCGCTGATCAACCGCTTGGCTTCCTCTTCGGCAGAACCAAGCTCGGCTTCGGCGACCTTCATTCTATACTTAACGCCCAGAAAAAAGGCGATGGCGCCCGCAACGACAACGAGGACTACCGCTGCGGCGATCAAAAGCCACAGTTTCATCTCAACCATTGGTGTTGTGTCCATCCTTTCATATGAATGTATCGAAAAAGCTCCCCATCGGGGTGGGAAAATGAACAAATAATTTGTAAAGTATCTACAATTATTCCGTTATATTTTACGCCCAAACCGTCCCTTTGTCAAGGCGTAATCCCATACTATGTAAATTTTTCGTAAATTTCTTAACGCGGTGGGGGCGGGGCGGGGTCAGCCCCAAACATACAGGTAGAGATAGGGGCGGGTGTATTCGGTGAAGTCCTGCTCGCTTTCGGTTTCGAAGCAGCAGGTGACGCGCAGGTCGCTGCCGCGGTCGGTCATGCGCAGGCCTTCATAATAGCTGCCCGCCATAAATGCCGTCTTGAACTCCTCGGAAAGGCGGTAGTGGCCGAAAAGGTCGGGGAATTCCGTCGGGACATCCGCCCGCTTCAGCGCACGGTTCAGCACCTCGAAGTCCTTTTCGATGCGGCTTAAATTTTCCTCCGGGCTTATCGTCATATCGATATACGCATCGTAGGAGACCGACTCGATGACGCCCTGCGGGTCCAGCGAAACATAGGCGTAGCAGCGCTCGGTATCGGTAACCATGCCCCGCAGGTAGCCCGCCACCCGGTAGCCGTAGCTTTGGTAGCGCTCATGGGGGTCATCGGCGGAAATGTATTCGCAGACGGGGTCCAGCGCATCCACCACCTGCCGGATATTTACCGAAACACGGTCGGCAGCCTCCCGGTTTGCAGCGGCAGCGGCGGCATATTGCGGCACAAATGTCCCGATCATCACCGCCAGCGGTACCAGCACCATCGCCAGCCGCACCCTTTTGGTATCGGGGATCTGCACCCGATAGGCCTCCGCCATCGCCTCGGCGTTGCGGCGGAGCTCGGAAAGCATGGCACCGGCGGTGGAGACCGCCCCTACCGCCCCGGCGACCTGTGCCGCCGCCCCGGCGACCTGTGCCGCTTTATTTTCGCTTTTCCGCATCAGCCGCCCGGCGGCGCTCATGCCCATAGCCCCTGCGACTGCCCCGGAATAATCGGTTTGGCTTTGCCGGACATCGGCCCGGCGCTGCAATTCCCGCCATTCCTCCCGGCGCATCCCGAAGCGGGGGGCCAGCGCACACCAGCAGAACAGCACCATGTAGAGGATGACAAAGCCGATGTAGACATACAGCCCCCAAAAGACGGCCCGGTCATTGTGGAAAGCAAGGTCATCGATCATTTCCAGCAGGACATACGGCACCCCCAGCGCCAGCGCCATAATGACGCCCGTCATGGCGAGTTTTGGGTAGATGCAGTAGCGTTTGATGAGTTTTTCTTCCCGTTCAGTCAGCATAGTTCCTCCGGTTTGCGGTGATGTGGGGTTCGCTTGGCAGGGGCAGCTCTGTGCAAAGGGCGGGCGCGCCGCAGCGGCGGGGGCTGCCGATGGGGCCCCCGACGGGTCGTGAGACCCGGTGGGGAAAGGCGGGCGCGCCGCAGCGGCGAGGGCTGCCCGAAATGAAATGGAGGGTCAGCACGAGTCAAGCGGAGGCCGCGCCCGCCGTGGGTCAGCACGAGTGGGGCGGAGGCCGCGCCCGCCGTGGGTCAGCACGAGTTAAGCGGAGGCCGCGCCCGCCGTGGGTCAGCACGAGTCAAGCGGAGGCTGCGCCCGCCGTAACGGTGGGCCGGCGCCGGTCAAGCGAATGGTTCCCCCCTATTTTACCCAAACGGCGGCGGCATGGCAAGGGGCTGCGCTGTTTTCATGCAAAAACCGCCCCCGGCGGATCGCTCCCCCGGGGGTGGTGTGGTGACTTTGTCAGCGGTTATAGAATTTGCCGATATAGTTTTCCGGCGCCTTGATGACACCGTCGATGCGGATCTCGAAGTGCAGATGCGGGCCGCTGGAATTGCCGGAACTGCCGCTGTAACCGATGACCTGACCCTGCTTGACATACTGCCCGACCGTAACGGTGACATTGGACATATGGGCATAGCGGGTGATCTGGCCGTAGCCGTGGTTGATGACCACCGTTTTACCATAGCCGTAGTTCCAGCCGTAATTGAAGGCGGTGGTAACGGTACCCGCCTTGGAGGCACGGACGGTGGTGCCCATGGGGCAGGCGATATCCATGCCGGTGTGGCCGCGGTAGGCGCCCAGCGAGCCGTTAAAGTAGCCGCCGTCGGCGGGCCAGATGAACCGGCCGCCGGTGCTGGCAAAGTAGTCATCGATGGTCTGGGTGCCGCGGGATACGACCTGATTGACCGGGTCCTTGACGCGGGTGCGGTTCAGTACCGTTTCGCCCACCCTTACGCCGTCGATGTAGGTGACGTCGGCGACCACCTCATCCTTACCGTAAATGCCGGCGGAGATGACCCGTTCATCACCGACGGGCTTCTTGTTATTATCCTGATAGGTGGTGCCGAACTGGACATTGGCCATATAGGTCTCCCGGCGGGTGACCTGCACGCCCAGCTCCACATCCATCTCCACCACCAGCAGCTCCTCGCCGCCCTGCAGCGGCACCTGTCCCAGCGGGGTCAGGTCAATGGTCTTGACCGGTTCGCCGGTGATGGGCAGACTGCTTTCGCCGTTCTCCTCCGTCCCGGCCGGGTCGGTCGCAGCGGCGGTATCGGCGGTGTTGGCCTTATCGGCCTTGTCGGTAGAATTGGTCTTATTGGCAGAAGCGGCGGCATTGGCGGCCGCGGGCTTCTGCTCGTCGGTTTCCTCCTCGGGGGCTTCGGCGGTCTCATCGGCGATGCCGTATTGCAGCCGGTACAGGGCGTTGCGGTCCCCGGCGGCAGCCAGCTCCTCGGCGGCGCCCTCCGGCAGGTCGTCCGGCCAATACAGCAGCCCCATATACAGCACCATGCCGTTATTGATGGCGGTCTCCAGCGGGGTCTCGCCGTTCACGCTGATCTCATCCAGCCGGGCGTTCCATTCCGCAGCCGGGGTGCCAGAATCGGGCAGGATGACGGTATCGGGGTCATAGCCCAGCTGCTGCTGGCGCAGGGCGGTCAGGTAGTCCTCCAGCTCATCATTGAAGGAGAACATTTCCTCCAGCGTCAGGCTGTACCGCTTGGCGATGACGTCGAGGGTCTCGCCGGGGCGGGCGGTATAGCTGCGGCGCAGTGCCTTGCTGCTGCGCAGATAGCTTTGCAGGTCGGAGACGGTCATGACCGAGCTGACGGGGTAAACGCCGTCCTCCAGCCGGATATTTTTGGTGAACTGCACCGTTTCGTGCTCCTCGCCGGTGCGGTAGTTATCCAGCACACGGTCCATGAACAGCAAAAATTCGTTGCCGTCCATCAGGGCACCGAGGAATTTCCCCTCGAGATAGAACCCGGAGGCCTCCACCAGCGTATTACCGGAGGAGCGCATGATGGCATCGGTGAGCTGTTCCTTGGTCAGCAGATCTTTTTCCTTTACCACGGCCAGCGAAAGGGTGGGGATGGTGTCTTCCGGCGGGATATATTCCTCATTGATGAGGCGGTCCAGCATGGCGTCACGGGCCTCGTAGAAGTCGCTTTCCCGTTCGATATAGCCCACCGGGTTGCCGTTATATTCCACCCGCAGGGCAAAGGTGAACTGGTTAAAAAAGGCGATGGCGCCTGCCAGAATGGCCAGCCCGAAAATGGGGGCGAAGAAATTGGCGACACGGTTCAGGGGGCGGGCAACGGCCCGGCCGTAATCCCGCCAGGCGTCCCGGCGGCCTGCCTTGCCCTCGGGGGTCTTATCCCGCAGGGCGGCGATCAGCGTCCCGGTTTCGCTGCTTAAAATGCGGTAGGGGAACAGCACCTCATCGGCGAAGTGCTCGGCACGGCGGCCGGAACGGCTGCGCAGCTTGTGCCAGAGGGCCGGCAGTCTGCGGCGCATCTCCCCGATGAAGTGGCCGAGGGTGCGGCGCAGGGCGTGGTACTCCCGCAGCAGCTGCAGCCCGATATAGGAGCAGTAGCGCTCCGCCCACCGGTACATCCCGTCCGGTGAGGGGTGCTTTCCGGGGGGCTTTTTGGGCTTTGGCTCGGCGGGCTTTTTCTTTTCAGCCTTTTTGACCTTTTTGACCTTTTTAGCCTTTTCGGGCTTTCCGGTTTTTTTCGGCTCGGCGGGCGTCTCCTGCTGGGAGGGCTGCCAGCCGTTATCGGTTTCTACCGGGGCGGGGGATGCCTGCTCCGGCTCTTTTTTCTGCTTTTTCTGTTTTTTCGGCTTTTTGGGCTTGCGGGAAGCAAGGATCTCCCGACCGACCTCGGCTGCGGCCTCGGCAGCCTCAAAATACTGCATGGCTGCGGCGGTATCCACCGGCTCCGGGGCGGTTTCCGGGGTCAGATCCGGCTTTTTTTCATCCGACATAGGCATCCTCCTTCCATTCATAGTGAACCATCACGATATTATAACAAGATTTTGCGGATTTGTCCAGCCCGCGGCAGGGCGGGGCAGATTATCGCCAGTATAGCACACCTCGGCCGGGGATTTCTTGTTGCAAATGTAAACGGAATGTGACGGTTGCGGGAAAACTGCCGGGGCCGGGGCGCCCGCAGGGCAACCCGTCCTGCGGACGGGTTCGGCGGCTCCGCCGCCGGCTTCGGCTGCGCCGAAGCGCCCTGCGGGCGCCCTCCCCCTGCCCCTTGCAGGGGCTGTGCGGGCGGCAAAAGGGCCCGGCGCCGCAGGCGCCGGGCCCCACGGGGTCCTGCCGTTTGTAGGGGGTTCGGATCAGCGGGCGCGGGTGGTGATCTCCTCGGTGAGGTTCGCGTAGAAATCGGCGGGGGCCATGGCGCCCAGGTCGCCGTCCTTGCGGGAGCGTACCGAAACGGTGCCGTTTTCCACATCGCGGTCGCCGATAACCAGCATATAGGGGATCTTCTCCATCTGGCTGTCGCGGATCTTCTTGTTGATCTTCTCGTTGCGGTCGTCCACCATCACGCGCACGCCGCGCTCCTCCAGCGCCTTCTTGATCTCATACACATAGTCGAGATGACGGTCGGCGATGGGCAGCAGCGCCACCTGCGTGGGGGAAAGCCAGGTGGGCAGGGCGCCGGCGTACTTTTCGATGAGGTAAGCCAGGGTGCGCTCGTAGCAGCCGAGGGAGGTGCGGTGGATGATATAGGGGCGCACCTTCTGCCCGTTCTGGTCAATGTAGGACATATCGAACTGCTCGGCCAGCAGCTGGTCGATCTGGATGGTAACGATGGTGTCCTCCTTGCCGAATACGTTTTTATACTGGATATCCAGCTTGGGGCCGTAGAAGGCGGCTTCATCGATGCCGACGGTATATTTGATGCCGAGGTGGTCGAGGATCTTACCCATGATGCTCTGGGCCTCATTCCACTGCTCCGGCGTACCGATGTACTTTTCGGTATTGTTGGGATCCCACTGGGAGAAGCGGAAGGTGCAGTCCTCCAAGAGACCTACGGTTTCAAGGCAATACTTCGCCAGCTCCAAACAATGCCGGAACTCCTCCTCCAGCTGGTCGGGGCGCAGGATGATATGCCCCTCCGAGATGGTGAACTGCCGTACCCGGATGAGTCCGTGCATCTCGCCGGAGTCCTCATTGCGGAACAGCGTGGAGGTCTCGCCCAGACGCATGGGCAGGTCGCGGTAGCTGCGGGCACGGTTGAGGAACACCTGATACTGGAACGGGCAGGTCATGGGGCGCAGGGCGAAGCATTCCTTGGTCTCATCGTGGGGGTCGCCCAGCACAAACATCCCGTCCAGATAGTGGTCCCAGTGGCCGGAGATCTTATAAAGCTCCCGCTTGGCCATCAGGGGGGTCTTGGTCAGCAGATAGCCGCGCTGCTGCTCGGTGTCCTCCACCCAACGCTGCAAAAGCTGCACCACACGGGCGCCCTTGGGCAGCAGGACGGGCAGCCCCTGCCCGATCACATCAACTGTGGTGAAGTATTCCAGCTCACGGCCCAGCTTGTTGTGGTCGCGGCGGCGTGCCTCCTCCAGCCGTGCCAGATGCTCCTCCAGCATACTGCGCTTGGGGAAGGCGCAGCCGTAGATGCGGCTCAACATCTTGTTTTTCTCGCTGCCGCGCCAGTAGGCGCCGGTGCAGCTGGTCAGCTTGACGGCCTTGACGGGGCCGGTGGACATCA
Organism: Oscillospiraceae bacterium; assembly: GCA_004557855.1. Taxonomy (GTDB): domain Bacteria; phylum Bacillota; class Clostridia; order Oscillospirales; family Ruminococcaceae; genus Angelakisella. The sequence goes on along the minus strand of SFFJ01000002.1, from coordinate 51,990 downwards.
GGTGGGGGCCGGCGCACAGGTCGGTGAAATCCCCCTGCCGGCGGAAGGCGATCGGCTCGCCCTTTCCGGCGTGCTCCTCGATGAGCTCCAGCTTATAGGGCTGGTCGGCCTCCAGCTTTTTGGCCTCCTCCACCGGCAGCGAGAACCGCTCGATGGGGAGATCGGCCTTGGCGATGGCGGCCATTTCGGCCTCCAGCTTTTCCAGGTCCTCCGGGGTGAAGGGGGAGGGAACGTCAAAATCGTAGTAGAAGCCATCCTCGATGGCGGGGCCGATGGCGAGCTTCGCTTCGGGGAACAGGTGCTGCACCGCCTGCGCCAGAATGTGAGAGGCGGTGTGGTTAAAGGCACGCTGCCCCTGCTCGCTGTCAAAGGTCAGGATTTCTACGGCGCAGTCGTGATCCAGCAGGTCACACAGGTCGGCGACCTTGCCGTCCACGAGGGCGCAGCAGGCATTGCGGTACAGACCCATGCTCAAATCCTTGGTAAAGTCGGCGATGGTCTGCGGGGCGGCCAGCTCTCTTACGGAGCCGTCCTTCAGGGTGATTTTCAGCATAATAACTCCTCCGTTTCGGGTAATGGATGAATGGATGAACAGAATGATCCCAAGGGGCCGGGGTGGGAAAATCGAAGGGCGGCAAGACGGGCCCGCAGGCAGGCTGATGCCCGGTGAAGGCGGGCTGATGCCTGTCAAGGGGACGGCGCAGCCGGAGGCGATTTTCATCGCCCCGCCCGACCGGGAAAAACAAAAACGGCTGCCTTCTCCTTGTGAAGAAAGCAGCCGGGGTGAGACGAAATATCCCACGGTTCCACCCGGATCGGGCCGCACAGCGACCCACTCCATGCGGCGGATAACGGGGCCGGGCCGGCGGTGATTTTGCACCGCGCTGGAAAAGGCGGTACGCCGATCCCTTTCTTCCGCAAACGGTTGCAGCCTGTGCCGTTTGCTCTCTGTCGGAAGGACGGGGGCGCTTTTACTTTTCTCGTAACGCTTTGGGATTTATGCGGTTATTGTAGTCCTTTCACGGGGCAATGTCAAGAGTTTTCCTCCTGCTTTTTGTCCTCCCCCGCCTCGATGGCCTCCTCGGTCAGCCGGCCTTCCTCTCCGGCCAGCTCTATGGCGTCCCCGGCCAGCTCCTCGGCCTCGGCCGCCTCGGTCTCCGCCGCCTCCACCGTTTCTACGGCATCCACCGCTTCGGCGGCAGCAGCCGTGGGGGCTATGCCCCGCTCCGCCAGACGGGCGGCACGGCGGCGCTTCATGGCGTCGTAGGCGTCCTGCATCTCCTGCTTGCGCTCGGCCATGGCCTCCTGCCGCAGCCGGATGGCCTCCTCACGCTCCTGCCGGTAGATTTCCTGCTGCTCCTCGCTGCTGTCCCGCTTCATGGCCACGATGCCGAAGCCCAGCAGCACCACCATCACCACCAGCATGATGGCATGGAACAGGGTAAATTCATACCTGCCGATGACCAGCTGCGGGTTCCAGTCCACGGTGCCGTTGGCGATCGCCAGCCCGATGCCGATGACCGCAAACAGCACGATAAAGATACCGTTCCACAGCTTTTGGTGCTTGCGGTATCCCTCAAAAATCTTTTTTGAATTCTTCCTATCGGTTTTGGCCATGTTTCTTCTCCCGTTACACGAAAATTTGGGTAAATTATATCATAACCCGGCGGCATTTGCAAGAAAAAGTCCCCGCCGGGGGCGGGGACGGTTCGGATGGGAGCATCAGCCGGGGGGCCAGGTCATATCCCGCCCGGAAAGCACATGGAAATGCAGGTGCTGCACCGTCTGGCCGGCCTGCTCGCCGCAGTTGGTCACCACACGGTAGCTTTCCCAGCCGTGCTCTGCACAGATTTTTGCGATGACGGCAAAAATGTGCCCGACGATCCCGGCGTTTTCCGGGGTCAGCTCCCCGGCGGAGCCGATATGCTCCTTGGGGATGACGAGAAAATGGGTGGGCGCCTGGGGGTCCAGGTCATAAAAGGCCAGCACCTTTTCGTCCTCGTACAGCTTGTTCGATGGGATCTCTCCCGCTGCGATCTTGCAGAAAATACACATGAGGAAGGTCTCCTTTCGGTTGATATGGTGGGGATACGGGGCGGTCTCCACGGAGGAGCGCCGTAAAAAATCAGATCAGCTCGGGCAGGTGGGTCAGCGCCTCCGCAATCTTTTCGGGATCGCCCGCACCGCCCATGGCGCTGTCGGGACGGCCACCGCCGTTGCCGCCGGTGAGCTGGCACAGCGCACGCACCAGCTTGCCGGCATTGACGCCTGCCTTTACGGCATCGGCGCCGCAGGCCACCGCAATGGTCCCCTTGCCGCCGAACACGCTGCCCAGTGCGATAACGGCATCGGGGTTGCTGCCGCGGGCGTCGTCGATCATCAGCCGCAGGGCGTCGGGCTTCATCTCGCCGGGCATCCCGGTGACGACCCGCAGCCCCTTGACGGTGACGGCGTTCTTGAAGAGATCGGCCGCAGCACTGGCCGCCATCTTATTTTCGAGGTCGGAGAGCGCCTTTTCCTTGGCCTTCAGCTCCGCCATCACCTGGGCGGTCTTCTGGGGCAGCTCGGCGGGGTTGCCCAGCTTGAGGTTCTGGGCGGCGGTGTTCATCATCGCCTGGTTTTCCGCCATGAATTCCAGTACGCCGTGGCCGGTGACTGCCTCGATGCGGCGGATGCCGGCCGCCACGCTGGACTCCTTCAGGATCTTAAACAGGCCCAGCCGGGCGGTGTTATCCACATGGGTGCCGCCGCACAGCTCGATGGATTTATTATTGGCATTGACGACCCGGACGGTATCGCCGTATTTTTCGCCGAACAGCGCCATGGCGCCCAGCTTTTTGGCCTCCTCGATGGACATCTCGGTGGTGGTGACGGGGTTCGCCTCCAAAATCAGCTCGTTGACACGGGCCTCCACCTTTTCCAGCTCCTCGGGGGTCACGGCGGAAAAATGACTGAAGTCGAAGCGGCAGACCTTATCATCCACCATGGAGCCCGCCTGATGGACGTGGTCGCCCAAAACCTCCTGCAGCGCCTTTTGCAGCAGGTGGCAGGCGGTATGGTTGCGCATGATATCCATGCGGCGGCGCTCATCCACCGTGGCTGTGACGGTATCGCCCAGGCTGAAGGTGCCGTGGGTAACGGTGCCGATGTGGATAAAGTGGCCGGAGCCGGATTTGCGGGTATCGGTGACGGTGAATACGTTTTCGCCGCAGGTGATGGTGCCGCTGTCGCCCACCTGGCCGCCCATTTCGGCGTAGAAGGGGGTACGGGCCAGCACGAGCTGGGCGGTATCGCCCTCGCCCAGTGCCTCCACACGCTCGCCCTCATAGACGATACCGAGAATTTCGGTTTCGACGGAAAGGCTGTCATAGCCGACAAAGTCCTCGCCGCCCTCAACGCCCTTGAGAACGTCCTCCACCCATGCCACATCGCCGACATTGCGGGCGGTGGCCTCACGGGCGGTGGTGCGCTGCTTCTCCATCAGGGTCTTGTAGCCCTCCTCATCCACGGTGATGCCGCGCTCCTCGCACAGCTCGCGGGTCAGGTCGATGGGGAACCCGAAGGTATCATAAAGGCGGAAGGCATCCTCGCCGGAGAATACGTTTTTGCCCTCGGCCTCCAGCTTTTCCAGGATGGAATTGACCTGATCCAAGCCGGCATCGATGGTGCGGGCAAAGCGCTCCTCCTCCACCCGGATGGTCTTGACGATATAATCCCGGCGCTGCACCAGTTCGGGGTAGGCGGTCTCATTTTCATGGATGACGGTATCGGCGACCTGATACAGGAACGGCTCCCGCACGCCCAGCAGGCGGCCGTGACGGGCGGCACGGCGCAGCAGACGGCGCAGCACATACCCGCGGCCCTCGTTCTGCGGCACCACGCCGTCGCAGATCATAAAGACGGTGGAACGGATATGGTCGGTGACCACACGGATGGAAACATCCTTTTTCTCATCCTGCTTATAGGTCACGCCGGCGATCTCGCAGATCTTTTTCATGATGTTCTGGACGGTATCCACCTCAAAGAGGTTATCCACCCCCTGCATGATGCAGGCCAGACGCTCCAGTCCCATGCCGGTATCGATGTTCTTATGCTCCAGCGGGGTATATCCGCCCTCGCCGTCGGAATTGAACTGGGTGAATACCAGGTTCCAGAATTCCACATAGCGGTCGCAGTCGCAGCCGACATGGCAGTCGGGGCGGCCGCAGCCCTTTTCGGGCCCGCGGTCAAAGTAGATCTCGGAGCAGGGGCCGCAGGGGCCGGAGCCGATCTCCCAGAAGTTATCCTCCTTGCCCAGGCGAACCATGTGGTCGGGGGCGACGCCGCGGCGCTTGGTCCAGATCTCATACGCCTCATCGTCATCCTGATAGACCGAAACATACAGCTTATCCACCGGCAGCTCCAGTTTTTCGGTGATGAATTCCCATGCCCAGCGGGTGGCGTCCTCCTTGAAGTAATCGCCGAAGGAGAAGTTGCCCAGCATCTCGAAGTAGGTGCCGTGGCGGGCGGTCTTGCCGACGTTTTCGATATCGGGGGTGCGGATGCACTTCTGGCAGCTGGTGGCACGGAAGCTGCCGTTCGGCAGGAATTTCTGGCGGGTGAAGTACTTTTTCAGCGGCGCCATGCCGGAATTGATGAGCAAAAGGCTTGCCTCATCCTGCGGCACCAGCGGCGCCGAGGGCAGGCGGGTATGCCCCTTGCTGACAAAAAATTCGAGAAAACTCTCACGCAGCTCGTTCAGTCCGGTCCATTTCATAGTGGGTAAATTCCTTTCTTTTTTTGCATTTTGCGGGCGATGGGCGAAAAATAAAAAACAGCTCTCCTCCCCTGCTTCCTTTGCGAAGCCGTAGGGACGAAAGCCGAACCTTCCGTGGTACCACCCAGATTGCAGCGCCGTGGGACGCTGCCGCTTTTGCCGGTTTAACGCACCGGGTACGCCGGCGTTCCTCACGCCGATGGCTCGGGGGCGGCTGTGATGCACCGGGACTGCCGAAAGCCTTTCAGCCGGGGGCTTTCTCTCTGGGGGCGGCGGCGCAGCACTGACCCTGTCAATGCCTTTTTTGCTGTTTACCAAAGTATTATAAAGCGCCCGGTGGGGATTTGTCAAGCCCTGCGCTTGACTTTTGCGGAGGGCTATTGTAAGATGAGTAAGGTTTATCCCCGCCCTGCGCCGCTGTGGCGGAACCGGCAGACGCAAGGGACTTAAAATCCCTCGGTGGAAACACCGTACGGGTTCAATTCCCGTCAGCGGCACCAGCAAAAAAGACGCCTTTCGGCGTCTTTTTTGCTGGTGCCGGGGGGGAGCGCTTACCTTTCCGCAAAAATTTTGATTTTTTGTTGCATTTCCGGCGTGATCTCCGTTATATAGGGTGAAGACATTACTGCCAAACGCAGGGCGAGAAAAATGTGGAAGCCGCCAATGGCGGGGCGCACGGTTCCCTGCTATAATGGAAGCAGCAAAAAAACACTTTGCAAAAGGGGAAAAAACAACATGTCTGAAGCAACCCGATACACTATCTTTTTTGTATTGAGCTTCGTCACCTTTACTGCGTGGGGGATGATTACCCATGATCTTCGCGGAACGGTCTGGTACTGGGCAGCAGGCGTACTGCTGGCAGGGCTTTCGGAGGTTTGGTTTCGGCAGGTCAAAAAATATCCGAAGAGAAAGCGCAGCCGCTTGGCTTTTTCCGGTTCGGTCCGATGATGATCTGTCTGATCGTTCGCTATCTCTTCTGGCTGCTGCATCATAAATAAGCACAAAGGAGAAAACACATGAAAAAATGGCTGCCTGCAATTTTCATTCTGGCTGCGGCTCTTATCTTCTTCGGGGTGATTTCCCTCCCCCATACCGGGCTGCCGCACAGCCGGGCGGAGTCCCTGCAATGGGACGGGGGCAGCCGCCCGATGACCGCCGGGGAAAGCGATGCCCTTGCCGAACGGCTGGCCGGGGTGCCGTTCTGCCTGCGGGTGTCCGGCTCCTCCGCCCTTACAATGGCGCGTGTCATCGTCTTTTTTGATGACCGGGAGCAGCAGACCATCCTGTACTGTATGCAGGATGGCACCCTGTGGCTGACGGTGGGGAACCGACGGTATGCCGGCCGGGATGCCGGGCTGTATGACCTGCTGCGGGAGATGGCGGCGCAGGGCTGAAAAAAAGAAAAGCGGGAGCCTCTTTTCGGGGGCTCCCTTTTGCAGCTTCGGCCGCCCGCCGGGACGGGGGTCAGTCTCTTGTGTTCTGCTCGATGCGCTGCAGCAGCTCGGTCTGGCGCTCCATCTCCCTTTGAATGGCCTGAAGGGTCGCCCAAATGTTGTTCAGAATGATTTCTTCCATCACGGTGGTGCCTCCCTTTATTTTCATTATGATATTATAAATCCCCAACCGGAGCAGCGGCTGCTTCGGCGGCGTTTATACCCGGCTTTTCCAGATAAGAACCCCTATTATGCCGAGCAGGACTGCAAATAGTACGCCCTTGAATATCGCCCTGTTCCGCTCGCTCTTGATCGCACGGGCTATGATCGTGTCGATCTGTTTTGAAAAGATGGCACAAAAAATGCCGAGAAAAAACAAAAACCAATCATTCTTCATGCGGTCACGCTCCTTTGCGGCTTCCGGTCTGTCCTGTCCTGCACGGGGCGGCGCGCCTTCCGAATGGGCCCGCTGTCATTATACCATAACAGGGGCGACCCCGCAAGGCGGGGCCTTCGGGCTGCCGCTCTTGACTTTACGCCGCCGGTATGGGAAAATAGATAGGCTGAAAAACGGGAAGATATCCGATTTCTTCATACTATCGTCACATTCCCCCGTTATAATGGGGATAAGCTCTCTCCCAAAGGAGGTCACCGATTTTGGAATTTCTGCGCTCCCTTTATGATATCGTCAGCGGACTGGGCAGCTTTCTGCTCATTCCGGTATTCTTCTTTTTGCTGGGGCTGGCCAGCCGTGCGGGCGTTCAGCGCTCCGGCCAATGTGCGCTGGCGGTGCTGGGCAGCTCGGTGGGTATCCAGCTGCTCATCAGCACCCTCGGCGGCCGTCTGGTCACCGTGGTCAATACCATGATCGACCGCTACGCCCTTTCCACCGGGGCCGCCAACCTGCACTGGCAGGTCGCTGCCGATCTCACCGCCGGGCGGGATATCCTGTACTGGGTGCTGCCTGCGGCGGTGCTCATCAACCTGTTGATGCTGGCCTGCCGGGTCACCCGTGTACTGAATATGGACCTGTGGAGCCTGTGGCAGGCCGCCTTCGTGGGGGTTCTGGTGCAGCAGCTTACCGGCATCCTGTGGATGGGCCTTACGGCTGCGCTGCTGCTGTTTATCCTGCAGGTCATTCTGGCGGATATTTTCACGGCGCCGGTGGGGCGGGTACTGGGAACGAACCACGTTACCTTCACCCAGAGCTTTGCCGTGGGCGCTGCGCCGCTGGCATGGCTTGTCACCTTCCTGCTGAATAAAATCCCCGGCCTGCGGGACCGTCATTTCTCGCTGGAGCACACCAAGCGCGGCGGCTTTTTGCTGGAGCCGACCCTGTGGGGACTGATTGCGGGCATTATCATCGGGCTGGCCGCCGGCATGTCCCTGTATGATACCATCTCCTTTGCGCTGGTCGTGGCGGGGTGCCTGTTCGCCCTGCCCCGGCTGCTGCGGGTATTTGCCCGTGCCGTCGGCTCGGTGCTGGACCCCATCGCCGAGAAAAACGCCCGGCGGGGCCGCCTGCCGCTGAATGTAGCGGTGAACGCCGTCGTGGGCGCCGCCAATGCCACCTCGGTCCTTTCCGCGGTCATTCTGGTGCCGGTGGCGGTGGTACTGGCGGTGGTGCTGCCCGGCAATCTGGTGCTGCCCCAGGGGGACATCGCCATGCTGCTCTACCTGATGATCTTTATCACGGCGCTTTCCGGCGGATGCCTGGTGCGCAGCCTGATTACCGGGCTTATCGGCATCGTGGCGATGCTGTACAGCGGCACGCTGCTTACCTATCTCTTTTCGGCGGCGGCCGGCGCCATGGACCCCACCACCTACACCGTGGGACAGTTTAACACCCTGTGCAACACCGCCAACCCCCTTTCGCTGCTTTTCGTGGGGGGCACGAGCTTCGGCCTTGCCGGGATCGCCGCACTGGCGGTGCTGGTGCTGGGCATCGTCTTTTTGGCGGCACGGCGTCTGCGCCGCATGACCCGCCGGCTGGCGGCACCGTCCGCCCCCGCCCCGGAAGCCCTTGCAAAGGAAAACTGAACCGCCTGCTTTTCTGCCCGCTGCCTCCGGCAGCGGGCCTTTTGCGCGCCCGGCCCCCCGCCGCCCCCTGCAAGCCGCAGGCAATCGGGCCGCAGGCCGCCCGCCGCCTGCGGCGGCGGGCACACGGGCTTCGCCCGTGTCGGCGGTGCTTTGCGCCGCCGGGCCTGCGGCCCGGTCCCTCCCCCTGCACAAGCCCTACCGCAGCAGCAGCCGGGCGCCCACCAGCCGTTCCCAGGTGCGGGGGCCCACTATGCCGTCCGCCGCCAGCCCAAACAGCCGCTGGAATGCCTTTACGGCATTTTCGGTGGCGGGGCCGTAGATGCCGTCCGCCGCTATGCGGGGCAGCGGGTAAGCGCGCGAAAGTGCATTTAGGTATTCCTGCACCAAGCGCACGTTGTCCCCGCGGCTGCCCGCCTTTAATGGGGTGCCGGGGTAGGGCACCGCCAGTCCCGTCGTCCGGTTGATACCGAGAAAGCGCTCATACAGGGCATTCCATGTGGCGCTGCCGATAATCCCGTCCGCCGTCAGCCCCTGCGTCTGCTGGAACGCCCGCACGGCATTTTCGGTATCGGCGCCGTAAACCCCGTCGATGGTAATGGGCGGGATCGACTCATCGTACAGCGCAGCCACCCGCAGGAAATACTGCGCCAGCCGCACCGTTTCCCCGCTGCTGCCCCGCCGCAGGGTGCCGGTGGGGCGCTCCGCCGGCAGGGGGATATCCTCGCTGCCGAGCTCCGCCAGACGGGTGACCGCCACGTAGATATACGCAATTTTATTCCATGTGGTCGGCCCCACCACCCCATCCGGGGAAAGATTGAAGATGCGCTGGAACGCCCGCACGGCGTTCTGGGTTTCGGCGTTGTAGGTATCGCCCCCGCCGGTAATGGCCGGGATGCCGGGATAATTGCGCCGGATGCGGCCGAGCCATGTGCGGATGGTACGCACGTCCTCCCCGCGGCTGCCGATGGTCAGCGGGGTGCCAGGATAGGAGGAGGTGATGCGGCGCTGCACCGTGGCGGTATCCAGCACGATGTCATCGCCGTAGTAGTACCGCAGGATGCCCAGCGGGGTGTAGCCGTTATTGGCCAGCGCAACGGTACCCCACTGGGAAAGCCCCCGGCAGGTAACGGTGGTGCCGTTGCAGTACTGGGCAAAGATGGGGTTCAGCTTGCCTCGCCGCCGGATATACCGGTCGAACAGCTCATCCACCAGCCGGCTGATGTTGGTAAAAATATTGCGCCCGTAAACGAAATACTGGTCATAGGCGGTATTATTGGTGATGTTGAAATTGTAGCCCTGGCTGGGGTACCACTCGGTAAAAATGCGGTTCTGCGCAAAGGTGATGATGGCCAGGATATTGGCCCGCAGGGCAGCCTCCGGCCAGGTGGGGTAAATCTCACTCGACGCCACGTTTTTGATGTAGTCCCGGAAGCTGACCGTCACATTGCGGGCGGAGGCGTCGCCCGGCGCACCCAAATGCACGGTGATATACTGCGGCACATACACCTGCGAAGCGGCACGGGGCCCGGTCAGCGCCTCCCGCTGCGCCAAGCTGCGGGTCTCCGGCGGGTCGACCGGCTGCGCTGCGGCAAGCACCGGGACGGCAGCGGGCTGCTCCGGCTGCTCCTCCCCCGGCCCCGCCAAAGGCGCAGGGCCGCCCGGGTCATCCTCCTCCCGCAGGCTTTCCCTGACCGCAGGGACGGGCCGCAGGCCGCCCGCCGTTCCGGCGGGCCCACGGGCTTCGCCCGTGGCGGCGGCGGAGCCGCCGGGCCTGCGGCCCGTCCCCGCCCCCTGCACCGGCCCCTGCCCCTCTGCACCGGGCGGCTGGTCGTCCCCCTGCGGCGCCTCGCTAAAGCGGCTCTCCCCCTCCTCCAGCGGGTCCCTCGGCCGCCCGATGGTCATATCCGGGGGCACGGTGCCCGCCCCCGCCTCGCAGGGTACCATCTCCACCACCTGCAGCGACCGCTGCCCCGCAAAGACCTGTATCCCCGTCAATCGCACCGGCACGTACCCCGCCGCCCGTATATCCGCATGGTAGATGCTGTACGGCCGCCCGTCGCTTTCGGGGCTCTGGCTCCACGCCAGCGGCGGCGCCGTCACGCACAGCACCCGACTGCGCCCGCTCGGGTCGGTGGTCAGATAAGTATTCCGCCCGGTCGCAGGGTCGGTCACCAATATCCCCGCCCCCTGCACCGGCAAAGCCCCCCGTGCGGTGGTCAGCTGAAAAACCAATGTCGCATCGCAAATCATAGCCTGCTCCTCCCTTGCCCCTGCCTCTCCCCCGACCGTCGGGCGCCCCTTTGCTCCCATCGGGCTGACCCTTTCGGGCAGCCCTCCGCCGCGCCGGGGCGCCCGCCTCCCGTCCTCCGGCGGTTCGGCAGGGCAAAAATATCGGTGCTCCATGCTATGCGGCAGCAAAATAAATTGCCAATCCCTCTCGGGTTATGTATAATTGACCCAACGACACCTTTTGACAAATGGAGGGCAGCCTGATGGTCATTCGGCGGTATCTCGCATGGGGTGCGGCGGCGCTCGCCGCCGGCCTGATGCTCTTTCTGCGTTGGGGCGGCACGGCGCTTTGCGTCCTGCTGCTCTGCTGCCTTGCCCTCGGCCTTATCCGCCCGCTGCGTCCCCTGTGGCGGCCGCTGCTCTGCGGGCTCATGGCCGCCGCGCTGGTCGGCGGCGTCTATGCCCTGCGCCTGGATGCCGCCCGACAGCTCACCGGCAGTACCCTCCCCTTTTCGGGAACGGTCCTCTCGGTCAGTCCCTATACCGCCCACCGCAGCACCGTCTATGCACAGGTCGCGGGGCAGCACCGTGTGCTGCATCTCACCGCCACCCTCCCGGAGGAGGACACCCCGCTTGCCGGGGAGCCCATTGCCGGTACCCTTACCGTCACCGGTGCAGAAAGCGACGGCAAAGCCCTCCTGCTTTCCGGCGGGGTGGCGCTTACCGCCCGTGCACTGTCCGCCTCCCCCGCCCACGGCACCTCCCCCTTGGGGGCGCTTTTGCGGCTGCGCCGCCAAACCGTCCTCTCCCTGCGCTCTCTCGGGGAGGACCCGTCCTCCGCCCTCGTCACCGCCATGCTCACCGCCGAAACCGCCGACCTCCCCGCCCCGCTGCGCACCGCCCTCTCTGCTGCCGGGGTCAGCCACCTGCTGGCCGTTTCTGGTCTGCACCTCTCCATCCTGCTGGGGGCCTGCGCCCGTCTGGGGGATGCCCTCCTGTGGAGCCGTCGCCGCCGTGCCGTCCTTTCGGCGCTCTGCTGTCTTATCATGATGACCCTTGCCGGGTTTTCCGCCAGCGTGCTGCGTGCCGCATGGATGGCCGCACTTTCCCTCGGGGCGCCGCTGCGGGGCCGCCGCGGGGATGGCCTCACCGGTCTGGGCTTTGCCGTCATCGTCCTGCTGCTCCTCGATCCCGCCGCCGTGTGGGACCTCGGTTTTCTGCTCTCCTGCGGCGCCACCCTGGGGATATTGCTCCTTGCCCGCCCCCTTACCCGCCTGTGGCCGGCCGCCCGGCGCAGCCGTCCCGGCCGCCTCCTGTGGGAGACCGCCTGCGTTTCGCTGGCGGCGCAGCTGGGCACCCTGCCCGTTGCCGCCCTCTCCTTCGGTTATCTCCCGGCGTACGGCATCCTTTCCAACCTTCTCATCCTCCCCCTTGTCTACGGGGTGATGCTCTTTGCCTTTCTTACGCTTTTCTGCCTGCCCCTCGGCATCGCCGCCTATCCCTTTGCCGCCGCCCGGTGCTTTGCCGCCGGGATCGCAGCGGTCGCCCGCGGGGTTGCCCGGCTGCCGGGTGCGGTGCTGCCCTGTACCGCCCCGTGGCAATGGCCGGTCCCTGCCGTTTTCACCGTTCTTTTGCTGGCGGCGGTGCTGCTGCGTTCCCGCCGGGCCCGCCTGCGGCTGATGCTTTTGGGCTGTGCGGCGGGCGTGGTGCTGCTGGGGGTCGTCCTGCCCCTGCAACGCCCCCTCACCCTCACCGCCGATGCCGCCACCGGCAGCGTACTGGTGCAGCAGGGGGACGAAGCCCTTTTGCTCACCGGCGTGCGGGACGGCTACGGCATCCATTCCCTGAACCGCTTTTTACAGCGCTGCGGCAGCCCGGCCGTTACCGTTCTGGCGCAGCCGCCGCAGCAGTCCGACCTTTCCGCCGGGCTACGGCTTGCGGCGCAAACAGAGCCCTCCCTTTTTCTTTGGGATACCGAAAGCGCACGGCTGGGCGAGGGGCAGCTGCCCCCGACCGTGACGGTTTTGCCCTATTGTGATACAATTCGTAATATTTTGTCGGATTATACACTATATGAGCTTGAAAATATCGGTACCGTTCTGCAAATCGGGCCGCAAAAAGTGCTGAAATGCTGGACAGGCTATGGTATAATAACGGCAGAGGACATTCCCGCCGACTGCACCGCCGTCATTGACCGGGAGGGGCGCCTGTGGACGGCCCCCGGCTGTGACCTGCTGGTTTACCGGGGCGGGGATATGACCATCCTGCTGCCAAAGGAGGGCGCTGCCCCGTGATTTTCCCCGATTTACGCGCGCTGGATACCCACATCAAGGCCGGAGCCCTGCTGCCGGTCTATCTGCTGTACGGTGAAGAAAACCGGCAGATCGAGGCGGCACGGGAACGGCTGGTAAAAACCGCCGTACCGGACGGCGACAGCATGAACCTGCTGCGCTGCGACGGCAGCGGCGAGGTGGACTGGGACGGCATAGCCGACCTGTTGTGGTCGATGAGCTTTGTGCCGGGGCGGCGCTGCGCCGTGGTGGATGACCTGAACCCTGCCGCCCTGGGCAGCGTGGGGATGAATAAGCTCACCGAGCTGCTTTCCTCCCCCGCCGAGGACGGGCTGCTGATCTTGACGGTGCGCAACAGCGCCCGGCAGTTCGCCAAAAAGGAGGCGGCCGCCGCCGAGCTGCTGACCCTGTGCGATAAGGCCGGGGGCGTTTGCCGCTTTGCCGCCATGACCCGCGGAGACGTAGCGAAATTCGCCCGGCAGACGGCGCTGCGGCTGGGCTGCGTGCTGGAGCCGGAGGAGGCTGCGCTGCTGGCCGATTACTGCAATCTGGACAGCCTGCGGCTGCGGCAGGAGGTGGAAAAGCTTTCGGCCTACCGGGGCTACACCGGCAAAATCCAAAGGGAGGATATCGAAGCGCTGGTGGCCCCCACCGTGGATGCCAATGTGTTCCAGCTGGGGGAACGGGTGCTGCGGTGCGATTTTAACGGCGCCATGGCCATCGTGGATGACCTTTTATTCCTGCGGGAGGAGCCGGTCAGCATCCTTACCATCCTCACCATGTCCTTTGTGGATTATTACCGGGCGGCTGCGGTACGGCGGGGCAGCATCTCCGAGGCCGCAGCCCGCAAGGAGCTGGGCTACGGCGGCAGTTACCGCTTTACCAAGGCGCTGGAGCTGTGCGGCCGGCTTTCCGGGGCGGCGCTTTCCGGTGCGCTGGAAATTCTGGCCGATGCCGATCTTCGCATCAAGCAAAACGGCGCCGACGGGCGCACCGTGCTGGAGGTCACCGTTCTGCGGCTTATTGAGCTGCTGCGGCGGGAAAAGGCATGAAGCGGCGGCTCAAATATCCCCTCATCGTGGAGGGAAAATACGATAAAGCAACACTGTGCAGCATCGTGGAGGGGGATATTCTCCTCACCGACGGCTTTCGCATCTACAAAAACAAGGAACAGCTTTCGCTCATCCGGCAGCTGGCGCAAAAGGGGCCCGTGGCCATCCTTACCGACAGCGACCGGGCGGGCTTTGCCATCCGCGGGCATCTGGCCGGGGCCATCCCCCCGGAACGGCTCATTCAGGTTTACATCCCCGAAATATACGGCAAGGAGCGCCGTAAAGCCGCCCCCGGCGCCGAGGGAAAGCTGGGCGTGGAGGGGATGACCCCCGCGGTTTTACTGGGGCTTTTGGAGCAGGCGGGCCTGCTGGAGGGCTGCGACGCCCCCACCCCCGCTGCCATCACCAAGGCCGACCTGTACCGGCTGGGCTTTTGCGGCGGCCCGGGCAGCGCCGAACGGCGCCGGGCGCTCTGCCGCCGGCTGGACCTGCCGCAGGGGCTTTCCGCCAACGCCCTGCCGGGCGTGTTGTCCCGGCTTCTCTCCCTCGATGAGCTGACCCGGCTGGCCGACCTGCTGTAACGCTCCCGCGCCTGCCCCGTTTCCCCTCCCCGCAAACCCCCGGCCCTGCGGGGCGCCCCGCCGGCGCCTGCGGCGCCGTGGCGGGCGGAACGCCCGCCGCCCCCCTGCGGGGGGCGCGGGGCGCCCCGCAACCATCCCCCTGCACCCACCACACCAAGGAAAGGAGACCACCCGCCATGCCGCTTACCTCACTGGGATTTTTATTCGTGTTCCTGCCGGCCGGCGGGCTGCTTTACTATTTCCTGCGCGGGGCCGGCCGCCGCATCTTCCTGCTTTGCTACTCCCTCCTGTTCGTGGGGCTGCTCTCGCCGCTGTGTCTTTTGCTGCTGCTGGCCGTCACCGTCCCGGATTACCTCCTTGCCAAACCCATCGCCATGGCGCACCCCCGGGCGCACGCCATCCTGCTGGCCGCCGTCGCCAAGGACATCGCGCTGGCCGTCCTCTGCTCCGTCCTCACCGAGCTGGGCCGGCTGATGCTGCCGGTGGGCATCACCATCGCCGCCTTTACCTCGGTGGGCTACCTCATCGACCTCTACCACATGGAATGTGACCCCATCGATGACCCCATCCGCTACGGGGTGTTTTGCTGCTTCTTCGGCAAGCTGCCCATCGGCCCCATCGTTTCGGCGCAGCAGTTCATCCCCCAGCTGGAGCATCTTCAAATGACCGCCGAGGGCATCACCCGGGGAATGGTGCAGTTTTTGCGGGGCCTTGCCAAAATCGTCATCCTGGCCGCTTCCCTGCAGCAGCTCATCACCCAGTGGGAAACGCTGCTTTCCCTGCAGGTGACGGTGCTGGGCACCTGGCTGCACGTGCTGTGCTACATCTTCTACATCTATTTCACCCTTTCGGGGTACAGCGATATGGCCCGGGGCACCGGCGCCATCTTCGGGCTGGACCTGCCGGAAAACTTCCACCACCCGCTGCAAAGCTCCTCGGTGGCGGATTTCTTCGGCCGGTTCAATATCTCCGCCAACCGCTTCGTCCGCAAGTATGTTTATCAGGCGCTGGGTGCCGAGGATAACGGGCCGCTTTCCACCTCGGTCAACATCCTGCTCATCACCATGCTGATGGGCCTGTGGTACGGCATCAACCTCAACTATCTGGTGTGGGGCGCCTTTTTGGGGCTGTTCATCATCTTCGAGGTTCTCTACATCGAACGCCACGTGGAAAAAATCCCGCCCTACCTCTGCCGCCTTTACACTTTTATCGCCATCCTCATCTCCTTCTGCTGGTACTGCGGCAGCAGCCTTTCCGCCTCTGCGGCCTCTCTGCGGGTCATGCTGGGGCTGGGCGGCGCCGCTGCCGCCAACCAAAGCTGCCTGTACCTGCTCCAGACCCACTGGCTGCTGCTTTTGGCCAGCGCATACCTGTGCAGCGGGGCAGCCACCCCCCTGATGGTGCGCTTTACCCGCCGCTGGCCCGGTCTCTCCCACGCCGTCACTTTAGTATGGAACCTCATCCTGCTGGCCACATCGCTGGCCTTCCTGCTGTAATATCCCCACGCAGCTGCCCGGGGCGGGGTCGGGCCGCAGGCCCGGCGATGCTCCGCATCGCCGAAGCGGGCTCCGCCCGCTTGCCCGCCGCCTGCGGCGGCGGGCGGCCTGCGGCCCCCCGTTTCTGCAAGCCGCAACCCCACGGGCGCAGCCCGGCGGCTCCGCCGCCTCGGCGGACTCCGTCCGCCGGCCCCGCCTGCGGCGGGGCGGGGCTGCGCCCCCGCCCCCTGCACAATCCCCCCAACCAAACTGCCCCGCACCATCCCGCCCCCGTCCCCCGGGGAGCCCGAAAAGGAGGCCCGCCATGAAGCGCTACCGGATCATCACCCTCATCTATATCGTGCTGCTGTTCGGCGGACTGCTGGGCAGCCTCACCCTCACCGGTCACTATTTCGCCGATTTCACCTCCGCCGAGGGGTGCATCGGTGCCAAAACCGAAGCCGCCCTGCGGCAGAACCTGCCCCTGCGGGACGCCCTGAAGCAGTGGAAAACCACCCTGCTGATGCTGGGCGGCGTGCAGGAAACGGACGGCATCTACTTCACCGGCGAGGGGCTCATCGAAAACCTGACGGTAGCCGATGAAACGCTGGGAGAAAAAAATCTGGCCGCCCTGCAGGATTACTGCCGCGCGACCGAACCCTATGTGCTGCTGCTGCCCAGCGCCTGCGCCATCAGCAGTGACCTCCTCCCGGAGGCCGCCCTGCTGTTCGACCAGGAAAGCTGGCTGGGAAATGCCATTTCCGCCCTCTCCCCCCTCTGCAGCGAGGTGCAAAACGGCTATCCCCTGCTGCAGGAGCACAGCGGCAGCCGCCTGTTCTACCGCACCGACTCCCGCCCCACCCAGCTGACCGGCTACCTGCTGTACCGGGCGCTGGCCCCGGCGCTGGATTACTACCCCTATGCCAAGGACCACTTCACCAATACCCCCCTGCGGTACGATTGCACCGGCGACCTGTACGCCCGCTGGAGCTATGATAAAGTCCGCCCGGATGTGGTAACCGCCCTGCTGCCCCTTTCGGACCCCCGCAGCTATACCGTCACCCACACCGCCGCCGACGGCGCCGTCCGCAGCTTTTCCACCCTCTACCCGCTGGAGGGCACCACCGGCATGGATTGCATTCTGGGCGGCCCCGCCGCCTGCATCACCGTCTCCGCCGAAGGCAGCGTCTCCCGCAGCCTGCTCCTTTTGGGGGATGAGAATGCCCTGTGCGTCATCCCCTATCTGGCGCTGCACTACGGCAGCATCACCTATGTGGATGTGACCCGCTGCACCCCCGACCTGCTTTCCTCCGTCGCCGCCCGCCGCTATGACCGCACCCTGCTGCTGTACGGCGCTCCCACCCTCCTCAATACCGACCTCACCCCCGGCTTTTCCGCCCTCCTGCCGGACTAAACCCCCGTCCCCCCGCACCATCCTGCCCTATCCCCGTCCTCCCCGGAGGGCGGGTTTTTGCGCCCTCCGGGCGCCAAACGGGGCGCAGCCCCTTTCGGCTCCGCCGAAAGCCACGAGCTTCGCTCGTGGGCCCGCCTGCGGCGGGCGGGCTGCGCCCCTGCCCCCTGCCTTCCCCCAACGCTTTCCCCTCACACTGCTTTCGCTCCCTCTCCCCCTGCGCCCACTCAAACCCCCGCTCTTACCAAGCCCCTTTCTCCTCCTCCCCCGCAGGCCCAAAAAACTCCCCCCATCACAAAACACCCGGCCTTCGCCCACCCCGCCGCGCCCGCTGCGCGGGCGCCAAACGGGGCGCAGCCCCATTCGGCTCCGCCGAAAGCCACGAGCTTCGCTCGTGGGCCCGCCTGCGGCGGGCGGGCTGCGCCCCTGCCCCCTGCAGCTTCCCCCAATGCTTTCCCCTCCCGCTGCTTTTTCTCCCTCTCCTGCCCCCCTACAACTTTCCCCAACGCTCCCAACCCAAAAAACTCCCCCGCAGCCTTTCACAGACTACGGGGGAGCGTTCATTTGTGGTATTTCGTCCCGGCATTGATGGCACAGGCACGGTACAGCTGCTCACACAGCAGCACCCGCGCCAGCTGATGCGGAAAGGTCAGCCGGGAAAAGCTGATCCGGCGCGTGGCCGCCGCCTTTACCTGCGGGGACAGCCCGAAGCTGCCGCCGATGATAAAGGAAAGACATCCGCTTTTCTGGGCGGAGTCGGCCACCAGCCCGGCCAACTGCGGCGAGGTCAGCATTTCGCCCTCGATGCACAGGGGGAAGAGCAGTCCCGCCGCCTTTTTCAGGATACGGTTCCCCTCCTCCTCCAGCCCATGGGCGATCTCGGCCTCCGAGGGGTGATCGGGCAGGCGGTATTCCTCCAGCTCGATGATCTCGAATTTGCAATAGGCGCCCAGCCGCTTTTGGTATTCGGCAATGCCCTGCCGCATCCAGTCCTCTTTCACCCTGCCGATGGCAATGACCTGTATCTTCAGCATCCTTTCCCCTCCTCAAAAGCGGATCATCGTCCCGGGGCCGTCCCGCGGGGCGATCCACAGGCGGTAGTCCCGCTCCGGCTGCATCCCGGCCGCGGAAAGCGCCGCCTCGGTATTGCTGCGTGCCAGCGCCGGGGTATTGCTTTCCCGGCTTAAATGCGCCAGCACAAAATGCGCCGTGCCCCGCTGTGCCAGCGCCTCCACCGTTTTGGCGGCCTCGGCGTTGGAAAGATGCCCGTATTCCGACCGGATGCGCTGCTTGAGATAATAGGGATAGGTGCAGTTCATCAGCACGCTGTCCTCATAGTTGGATTCCAGCACCGCCAGATGACACCCCAGCAGGTGCGCCCATACGGTGGCGGTCACGGCGCCCAGGTCGGTGGCAAAGCCGATGGTCCTGCTCCCGGCCTCGATGCGAAAGCCGCAGGAATCGGGGGCGTCGTGCTGGGTCGCAAAGGGGCTTATCCCCATTCCGGCTATTTCCTGCTCCTCCTCCAGCGGGATGAGCTGCGTACCCGCCTCCACCGTCCCGGCCAGGCTCTCCAGCGTTCCGGCGGTGGCGTAGATGGGCAGCCGCAGCTGCTTGGCCAGTACCCGCACCCCGCTGATGTGGTCGGTGTGGTCATGGGTGACTAAAATCCCCCGCAGCCCCTCCGGGTCGATCCCCGCATCGCACAGGGTGCAGCGGGTCCGCCGCGCGGAAATACCCGCATCAATGAGCAGGCCGCCCTGCCCCTCTCCGGCGGAAAGGTAATAGCTATTGCCGCTGCTGCCGCTGGATAGCGGAAAAAATGTCACCATGCTGTCCCCTCCGTGGGTGGATTTTCCTGCGCCCTCTCCCCCGTGCAGGGGGCATCCGGGGCGCAGCCCGCCCGCCTGCGGCGGGCTCCACGCGCTTCGCGCGTGGCTTTCGGCTCCGCCGAAAGGGGCTGCGCCCCTGCGGGCTCCCCCCTCGGCTTCTGCCTTCCCCAAAGGGGCCGCCTTTCACATCCTTGGCCGCCCCATAAAAAGCAGAGCCGGAGCAGAAGAACACTCCGGCCCGGCTATCCGGTTCTCGTTTATGCCTGCCGCGCCATCATTTCATCCGGCAGGGTGATGTAGTGCAGGTCTGCGCCCAGCCCGGCAAACTTCTCCACCACATTCTCGTACCCGCGCTCAATGTGCTGGGTCTCCTCGATCTCGGTGGTGCCCTTGGCCATCAGCCCGGCGATGATCACCGCCGCGCCGCCGCGCAGATCGCACGCCTTGACCGGTGCGCCCTGCAAGCCCTTTACCCCCTCAATGACGGCCACCTTGCCGTCCACGGTGATACGGGCGCCCATGCGCACCAGCTGTTCGGTATAGCGGAAGCGGTTATCCCACACGCCCTCGGTGATGATGCTCGTCCCCTCGGCGCAGGTCAGCATGGCCGCGATCTGCGGCTGCATATCGGTGGGGAAGCCGGGGTGCGGCATTGTTTTCAGGTTGATGCGGTGCAGCGTCCCGGTGCGTACCACCCGCACCCAGTCGTCCCCCTCGGTGATGACGGCGCCGGCCTCCCGCAGCTTGGCGGTAATCGGCTCCAGGTGCTTGGGGATAACATTTTTCACCAGTACGTCGCCGCCCACCGCAGCGGCAGCGGCCATATAGGTCCCGGCCTCTATCTGGTCGGGGATGATGCTGTAATCGGTGCCGTGCAGAACATCCACACCCCGGATCTTTATCACGTCGGTGCCGGCGCCCCGGATATCCGCCCCCATGGAATTGAGGAAGTTCGCAAGGTCTACGATATGCGGTTCCTTGGCTACATTTTCCAGTACGGTCATGCCCTCGGCCTTTACCGCCGCCAGCATCACATTGATGGTCGCACCCACCGAAACCTGGTCAAAATAGATATGCGCACCCTGCATATTCTCGGCATCGGCGTAAATCAGCCCGTTTTCAATGCGGATCTCGGCGCCCAGCAGCTCAAAGCCCTTGATGTGCTGGTCGATGGGCCGCACGCCGAAATTGCACCCGCCGGGCATGGAAACACAGGCCTGCCCGAACCGTCCCAGCAGCGACCCGATAAAATAGTAGCTGGCCCGCATATGCTTGGAAAGCTCGTACGGGACGGTGGCGCTGTTTAAGGTGGAGGTATCGATAACGGCCGAGGTGCGCCCCGTTTTTTCAACGGTAGCACCCATCGCCCGCAGCATTTCAAATAGCAGCTCGGTATCGTGGATATCGGGAATATTTTCCAGGGCGCAGCGGCCTCTGGCCAGTACGGTAGCGGGAATTATGGCAACAGCGGCGTTTTTTGCGCCGCCGGCGGCAACCTCTCCGCAGAGCTGTTCCGCGCCGTTCACAATGAGTTTCTTCATTCAACGGTCCTCTTGTTTTCTCTTGATTTGACAGCGCCGTGACGCTGTAAGCCAAGGATAGTATAGCACACTTTGCAGTAAAATAAAAGCCGTAGTTGATGGAAATGTGCAAAATAAAAAATGTTTTCCCGGCGGCGAAATACGGGGAAAATCGGGCGGAAAAACAGAAGCATCACTTATGGCTATGCTGTAAGCTATAAGATTTTCTTATGGTTTTGCCCCGAAAAATCATCGCTTGGCGGGCAAAACCGCCCCCTTTTTGCATTTTTGCATTGATTTTGCCCGGCCCGGCGTTCATCATTTTACCATAAAATATGAAAAAGCAGGGGTGCTTTGTCCCCCGCTTTGCTGCTGCGGCCCAGCCTGTTTTCAGTCGTTCCGGCCGATATCCCGGATGAGATTGACGGCCAGCAGAATGATTGCGGCCACAATGGCGATGATGTAAATTCTTACTTCCATCGAAAAAACCTCCCTACTGCTCGGAGTTGCATTTCGCCCGGTCAACGGTATCATAGCACCGGCGGCGGCCGAAATAAAGCACAAATTATGAACCGGGTGTAAATTCCGCATAAAGATGCGCCCCGAAAAGGCCCGTATACGCAAAGGAAGCAGGGGCTGCCCCCTGCTTCCTTCACCCTTGTGCAATCAAAAAATGCTGTAAAATCAGCCCTTTTTGCCGTAGTCACGGATCAGGTTGAGAGCCAGCATAACAACAGCAGCAACGATAGCGATAATAGTAGTAGCCATGGTGAATTTCCTCCTCAAATTACTCTAAACAGTGTTTGGGTCGTCTGACCCTGTGGTTATATATTAACACAATATTAACGGCTTGTCACCCCTTTTTGCCTGAAAAATCGCCGAAAAACAGCCGTATAATTTGACAAATCAAACAAAAACCGCCGCTTTTGCAGTGAAATCGACAGTTTATAGCAAACATCATGTTAACGCCGGCGGGGTGGTGTGTTAATGTTGGTTAGCGGGCATAGCGGCAAAAAGGGCCCGATGCACCGGGAGGGTGCAGCTTCTTGGGGGCTTGTGCAGGGTGAGAGGTCGGGCCGCAGGCCGCCCGCCGGAACGGCGGGCGGCCTGCGGCCCGAACCGCCCCCCTGCACAACCCCCTCCTTCAGGCTTGAAGGAGGGGGTTGTCTTTTTTGTATTCCGGGGGTGCTGTGGGTGGGGAGGGCTTGCTCTTTTTTGCCGGAAACGGCTTGAACAAGCGGGTTTAGCCGAGGGGCTTCATGGTGGGGAACAGCAGGACGTCCCGGATGGAGGCGGAGTCGGTCAGCAGCATGACCAGGCGATCCACGCCGAAGCCGAGGCCGCCGGTGGGGGCCATGCCGTATTCCAGCGCGGTGACGAAATCATAGTCCACCTCGGCGCGGGTGTTCGGCTCCTCGCGGCGCTTGGCCTCCACCTGACGCTCGAAGCGGGCCTTTTGGTCGATGGGGTCATTGAGCTCGCTGAAGGCATTGCCGTATTCGGTGGCGCAGATGAAATACTCAAAGCGCTCGGTAAAGGCGGGGTCCTCCGGCTTGCGCTTGGCAAGGGGGCTGTTTTCCACGGGGTAATCGTAGATAAAGGTGGGCTGGATGAGGTTTTCCTCCACATAGGCGTCAAACAGCTCGGCCAGGACAGTGCCCTTGGTGGCATCGGCGGGAACCTCGACATGCTTTTCACGGGCGGCGGCACGGGCGTCCTCATCGGATTTCCAATCGTAGTAATCGACGCCGGCGTACTTCTTCACCGCCTCCACCATGGTCAGGCGCTCCCAGTGGCCCATATCCAGCTCCACGCCCTGGTAGGTGATATGGGTGCTGCCGCAGACCCGTTCGGCCAGACGGATATACAATTCCTCCACCAGGTCCATCATGCCCTTATAGTCGGTGTAGGCCTGGTACAGCTCCACGGTGGTGAATTCGGGGTTGTGCTTGGTATCCATGCCCTCATTGCGGAAGATGCGTCCCACCTCGTAGACACGGTCGATGCCGCCCACGATGAGCCGCTTGAGGTAAAGCTCGGTCTCGATGCGCAGGTACATATCCATATCCAGCGTATTGTGATGGGTCACGAAGGGGCGGGCGGAGGCGCCGATCTCCAGCGGCACCAGAATGGGGGTATCCACCTCCAAAAAGCCCTTTTCATCCAGATAGCGGCGGATCTCGGTGAGGATGCGGCTGCGCTTATAGAAGGTGTCCCGCACCTCGGGGTTCACGATGAGATCCACATAGCGCTGGCGGTACCGGGTATCGGTATCCCGCAGGCCGTGGAACTTTTCGGGCAGCGGCAAAAGGGATTTGGACAGCAGCACGATATGGGTGGTATGGACGGAGATCTCGCCCTTCTGGGTGCGGAAAACGGTGCCCTCCACCCCCAGGATATCGCCGATATCCCACTTTTTGAAGTCGGCGTAGTCCTCATCGCCGACATCGTCCCGGCGCACATATACCTGCAGCCGTCCGGTGGAATCGAGCAGATCCATAAAGCTGGCCTTGCCCATCACGCGGCGGCTCATCATGCGGCCGGCAATGCGGACGGTCTTGCCCTCCAGCTCCTCGAAGCGCTCCCGGATCTCCTCGGTTTTGGTATCCCAGTCATATTTGGTGATCTCGTAGGGGTTTTTGCCGGCCTCGCACAGCGCCGCCAGCTTATCCCGGCGCACCTTCATCTGCTCGTGCAGGCGTTCCTCCTCCTCGGCCTCGGCCGCCGGATTGATGACCATTTCTTCGCTCATATCGTTAAATCCTCCTTCCTCGGCACGGTGCATCGCCGCCGTACCGGGGTACATACTCATACAAATAGTATTTTACTATAAAACGCCGCCGAGGGCAAATAAAAAAGCAGAAAAGATTACGCTTTTCTGCCTTTTTGCCGCGGCAATTACTTGCTGATCTCCAGAATGACCATTTCAAAGGCACCGCCGGGGGCTTCCACCAGCACCGTTTCGCCTTTTTTGTGGCCGATGAGCGCGCGGCCCACCGGGGATTGATCGGAAATGGTGTTCATCTCGTGGCCGGCCTCCATGGCGCCCACGATGAGATATTCGCCTTCCTCGTCCATATCCTTATCCAGCACCTTCACCTTGGAGCCCACCCCCACGATATCAAGGGAGAGATTATCGGTATCCACGATGGTTACATGCTTTAACTGCTCCTCCAGCACGGCAATGCGGGCTTCGATCTCCGCCTGCTCGTTTTTGGCCGCATCGTATTCGCTGTTTTCGGAAAGGTCGCCGTAGCCGCGGGCGATTTTGATCTTTTCCGCGATCTCGCTGCGCTTGGTCGTTTTCAGCTCTTCCAGCTCTCTTGCCAGCTCATCATAGCCGGTCTGGGTCATTTGAATGTTGTTCCCCATTTTTTACAGCTCCTTTACGGTGGGCGTGCAGCCGCCCGACAATAGTTAGTTTATTATAATTTTTTCCGCCCCGCTTGTCAAGTATGAATCAGCCGTGCCAGCTCCCCAAATTCCGCCAACCGTCCGTCGATGCGGCATTGTCCTATCGTCAGCGGCAGCGCTACCCGGCGGGGACCGCATTCCGTTACCATTCCCCAAAAGGCGGTGGGCGCCACGCCCGGCGGTACCTCGGCAGCCTCCGGGGGCGGCAGCAGAAGTGTCAAGCGGTTTACCGTGGGGCTGCCCTGCACCCCGCTGCGGTCGGCGCACAGCACCGGGCGGCGCACCCTGATCACCCCGGTGGGGACAGGTGCCGCACAGAGGGTGCAGTCCTCCAGCCCGGCGGGGGTTTCCGCCCACAAAAGCGGCAGGCCGTATTGCTCCCGCAGCAGCGTTTCCATGGCCGCATAGCGGCTGCGGCGCAGGGTATAGACCCGCACCCCGCGGCAGCAGCACAGCCATTCCCCGCACGCCCACGGGGTGACGCCCTGCGGGTCCAGCAGCCCGATGAGTCCCCGGCCGTCGGTTTGCTCCATCGCCTGCCGGGCGGCAGCGACGATGACCCTTGCCGTAAAAGCCTGCGGGTGGTACGCCCGCACCGGGCTGTCCTGCGGCGGCAGCAGACCCGGCGGCAGCAGCACCGGGGTGCGGGGGCGGGGGCACAGCAGCGCCAGCTTGCCCCACGGCAGCTTTTCGGGCGGGCCGTGCCAGATGATGTGGCGGTAGCGGTTGCCCCGGCAGACGCAGTCCCGCCATTCCAGCTGCTCTCCCCGCAGTATCCGCCGCAGGCGCTCCCCCGGCGGCAGTTTGCCGGCCTCGATGGCTACCGTCATAAACATGGTCTTGTCCCCCTTTGGTCGTCCTATGGGGAGTGTATGCGGGGGCGGGGCGGGATAGTACAGGGTTTGTGCGGGGGGCGGGCCCGCAGGGCCGCGGCGGCGCGGAGCGCCGCCGCGTAGGGGGGCGGCCGCAGGCCGCCCCCCAAAGCCGTCCTGCGGACGGCTTGCCCTGCGGGCCGTTTTCCCCCCTACGCATATTTGCGGGGGGCGGGGGCGCAGCTGCAAAGGCAGCGGTTTGTGCCTGTTTGCGGGGGGCGGTGGGGCCGCAGGCCGCCCGCCGAAGGCGGGCCGGCGGGCGAAGCCCGCCGCGGCGGCGCTCCGCGCCGCCGGGCCTGCGGCCCCATGCAAACCCGCAAAAAAGCGCCGGCCCCTTTTCCGGAGCCGGCAGCAGGTATTCTATTTTCAGCGGATGGCCGCCGCCAGAACCTCCAGCGCCTTTTTGTAGGGGGCGTCCAGGTCGGCGTTGCCCAGGATGTCGCTGCGGTTGCCGTCCCCGACCACCAGCTCCACCTCATAGTCGGGGCCTACGCCGGTCTCGCCAAAGGTCTTTTGCAGGGGGCCGGCGTACTGCGCCGTCGTCACCTGAATGGCCGAACCGCCGGACAGCTTGAAGATCTCGCTGATATCGCCGTTGCCTGCGGTACGGGCGCCCACCAGCTTTGCCCGGCCGAAGTCCTGCAGCGCCATCACGAACAGCTCTGCGGTGCCGCCGGTGGTCTCATCGGCCAGCACCACCAGCGGGATATCCCAGTAATTTGCGTCCGACTCCGCCACGGCGGTCAGGTTACCGCTTTTATCGCGGGAATAGGCCACGGTGCCGCCGGGCAGCAGCGGGTCCAGAAGCCGGGTGGCATAGGAAAGCTCATTGCTGGAAATGCCCCGGACGTCCAGCAGCAGCCCCTTGATGCCCTGTGCCTTCAGGGTATTCAGCTGGGCGATGAACTGGTCGGGGGTGGTGCCGTTAAATTCGGTAAAGGAAAGATAGGCGACGCTGTCGCTTACCATGGTGGTCTTTACGGTGGGGACGTCGATGGTGCGCAGGGTCAGCTCGTAGGTGTTTTCCTCGCTTTCCTGCTGGATGATGAGGGTGACCTTGGTGCCGGCCTCGCCGCGCAGCTTGGCCGCCATATTTTCACTGTTGCTGCTGGTCACCCGCCGGTCATTGACGCTGATGATGAGCGCCCCGGTCTTGATGCCCGCCATCTGGGCGGGGGAATCGGGATAGACCTCCCGCACCAGCAGATAGCCGGAGGAGTCCGGCTCGGTGATGAGCCCCACGCCGACATACTTGCCGCCGCCGGACTGGGTATAGGCCTCGTATTCTTCGGCGGTGAAATAGCGGGCGTTGCCGTCCTCCAGCCCATCGATATAGCCGCGGGCAATCGCCTCCTGCAGCTCCTCCTCATTGATGGAGCCGTAGAAGTTTTCCCGCACGTAGAGATCGACTTCATGCAGCGAGGCATACATCTTTTCCCGTTCGGTGATGCCCGTCATCTTGACGTTAAACAGGTTCATCGAATAGATCATGGTGAGGGAAAAGGCGACTGCCGCCACAATGGCCATATAGGCGATGGCCGCACCGAGTGAAATTTTTTTGTTCATGTGGTTTTACTCCTGTTGCAGTGCCGTGCGGCGCCGCCCGCCCCCGTTACAGATAGTTGAGGGGGTTGGTATGCGCGCCGTTGCGGCGGATCTCGAAATGGAGGTGATAGCCGGTGGACCAGCCGGTGGTGCCCACATAGGCGATGGTCTGGCCCTTGGTCACGGTATCGCCCACACTGACCGGAATGGAGGTGCAGTGGGCATACAGGGTGGAAAATCCACCGCCATGGTCCACGATGACATAGTTGCCGTAGCCCCATGCCCGGCCGTAGCCGGCGCCGGTCCGCACATAGATGACCGTCCCGGAGGCGGAGGCGCGGATGGGGGTATTGGCGGGGGCGGGGAAGTCCACGCCGGTGTGGTAGTTGGTGTTATTGAAGCGCCAGCCGTAGTAGCTGCTGATGTAAGTATAGCCCTTGACGGGATAGATAAACCCGGTGCCGCTGTAATCCACCTGGCTGCCGCTGCCCGCGGTGGAGGCGTAAATGGCGTCGATATCCGCCTGGATCTGCTTCATTTCCTTTTCCACGGCGGCCTGGTCGGCCATATATTCCTGCTCCAGCTTTTTGATGTCCTGGAGGGTGCTTTCCACCTCGGTCTTCTGGCTGGTCAGGCTGGCCTTTTTGCTTTCGGCGGTCACCTTGGTATCGGCCAGGTCCTCCTTTTCCGCCTGCATCTGCGCCTGCAGCGTGCGCAGCTCCTCGATGTTATCGGAGAGCGTTTGCAAAAGGGCGCTGTCATGCTCCGAAATGCGGCTTAAATACTTGCCGTAGCTTAAATAGCTGCCCAGGCTGTCCACCCCGAAAACCATGCCCAGCATACTGGTGCCGACGCTGGTTTTATAGATGGAGCGGATGCGCTTCATAAAGAGGTCCTGCTGCTGCACCACCTCGGCGCTCAATTCATTGATGCGCTGCTCCTTATCGGCGATGTCATTCTGCAGGTAGTTAATCTTATTATCCAGCAGGTTGATCTGCTTTTGGGTGGTGGAAATTTGGTTGGTCAGGTTTTTGCGGATGGCCTCCTGCTTCTGCTTTTCGGTCTTGGTCTTATTGAGCTTATCCTTGATGGCCTGCTGCTGCTTTTCCAACTCGCTGTACTGGCCGTTCAGGTGATCCAGGGTGCTGTCGGCGTAGGCCGTTACCGGCGCCGCGGTCATCAGCACCGCCGCGCACATCACCGCTGCCATTGCTCTTTTCCAATGCTTAATCATGGGTATTTGCCTTATCCTTTCCGTTTGCACATCTGCTGTGGGTGTTCCTCTGTCAAACTTCAGGCTGTCGTGCCCTCCCCTATATAGTGCCGTGCAGCGGGAGGTTTACTGCATTATACCTTGAGATATTTCCCGACGAAGATGAAGCTGCCCACCATACCGAACAGCACCCCCGCCCCGGCAAAGCCCAGCAGCATCTGCGGGGCGATGGAGCCGAAGGGAATGAGGCTTTGATAGGCAAGCTGCAGCCACCCGCTGGCGGACTGCCCCACCCACTGGTACAGGAAGTGGGTGCCCACCCACAAAAGCCCGAAGGCGATGAGGGCGGAAATCAGCCCGATGACCATGCCCTCCACCAAAAAGGGGAAGCGGATAAAGGCATTGGTGGCGCCGACGTACTTCATGATGTTGATCTCACGGCGGCGGTTGAAGATGGTCACCCGGACGGTATTGGCGATGATGATAATGGAAACCACCATCAAAATGGTGACGATGGTGAGCCCCGCCACATGGATGGCCGTCTTGATGCCCATGAGGGTGGTGGCCACCTCGTTGCTGGACTCCACGCTTTCCACGCCGGGGAGGGTCTCCAGCTTTTTCACCGTTTCCGGCAGGTTTTCCAGGCTATCCACCTTCAGCCGGAAGGAGGCGGGCAGCGGGTTTTCATCGGCGTACTGCTGGAAGCCGTCCAAAAAGCTCTGGCTGCCCAGCGTTTCGCCCAGCTCCTTCAGGGCGTCCTCCTTGCTGATATACTGGTTGGAGGTGATATTGGGCAGGGCTGCTATCTCCTGCTTGAGCATTTCGGTGCCGGCGCTGCCGAGGTCGTCATCGATCCAGACCACGACCTCATTGAAGCTTTCGACATAGCCCATCAGGGAATTGATATTGAAGGAGAGCATCAGCGCCCCGCCGATCAGCACCATGCAGGCGATCAGCACGCCGATGGAGGCCACCGACATCTGCCGGTTGGCGCGGATGTTCCGCAGCCCCTCCTTGACAAGATAACCAAAGGAATTCTTAAACATGGGCCGTACCTCCCGTATCCCGGATCATGCGGCCCTTTTCCAGCGTCACGGTCCTGTGGTGAAAACGGTTGACCAGCTCATGCTCGTGGGTCACCATCAGGATGGTGGTGCCGGTCTTGTTGATCTCGTCCAGAAGCTCCACAATCTCGTAGGAAAGCTCCGGGTCGATATTCCCGGTGGGCTCATCGGCGATCAGCAGGTCGGGGTTATTGACAAGGGCACGGGCCAGCGCCACACGCTGCTGCTCACCGCCGGAAAGCTCCGGGGGATAGTGCTTGTACTTTTCATCCAGCCCCAGCAGGTTAAGGATATAGGGCACCCGCCGCCGGATAAACCGCCGCGGAACGCCCGTTACCTGAAGGGCAAAGGCTACGTTATCAAAAACCGTCATGGTGGGGATGAGCCGGAAATCCTGGAACACCACCCCGATGGTGCGGCGGAAATAGGGGATCTCCCGCTGCTTCATCCGGATGAGGTCCCGGCCGTTCACCGTCACCTCGCCCGCGGTAGGGACTTCCTCCCGCAGCAGCGTTTTGATGAGGGTGCTTTTTCCCGCGCCGGAATGACCCACCACAAAGACAAACTCGCCTTTTTCGATATGTAGATCCACCCCGTCCAGCGCGCAGACGCCGTTGGGGTAGGTCTTGGTAACTCCTTGCAGATCGATCAAAGGGATTCACCGCCTTTTTGCTGATAGGATATCGGGTCGAATCCTTCGGTGTCAGTCGGACTTAATATTTGACGGGGTTCGCCGTCAGGTACTTCTTCACCATCAGTGCCACCTTGAAGATGATGGCGTGGTCAAATTCCCGCAGATCCAGCCCGGTCAGCTTTTTGATCTTTTCCAGCCGGTACACCAGCGTATTGCGGTGGACGAACAGCTTGCGGCTGGTCTCGGAAACATTGAGGTTATTCTCGAAGAACTTCTGGATGGTGAACAGGGTTTCGTGGTCAAGGTTTTCGATGGAGCCCTTCTTGAACACCTCCCGCAGGTACTGCTCGCACAGGGTGGTGGGCAGCTGGTAGATGATGCGGGCGATGCCGAGATTATCATAGCTGACAATGAGCTTTTCGGTATCGAATACCTTGCCGACCTCCAGGGCAGCCTGCGCCTCCCGGAAGGAACGGGCCAGATCCTTGATGCCCTCGATGACGCTGCCGATGCCGACCTGCGCCTTGGTGTAGAATTCGCCGCCCAGGGTATCCACGATGGAACGGGCCAGCTTTTCCAGGTCCTTGCCCTCCACGCCGGGCTTTACCTCCTTCACCAGCACGATATCGGTCTCGCTGACATTAAAGACAAAGTCCTTCTGCTTATCGGGGAACAGGTTCTGCACCACATCAAAGGCGGAAACGCTGCTGTTGGCCTGCACCCGCACCAGCAGCACCGCGCGGCTGGCCTCGGTGGCAAAGTGCAGCTCTCTTGCCTTGGCAAAAATATCACCGGGCAGGATGTTATCCAGGATGATATTCTTGATGAAGTTGCCGCGGTCGTATTTTTCATCGTAATACTGCTTGATGCTGGAAAGAGAGATGGCCAAGACACCGCACATCTTGGCGGCCAGGTCATCGGCACCGGCCACAAACACCGCATACTCCGACTTCATCTTGGTGCCGAAGGGCTTGAAGGTGATGCCGTCACGCACAAACAGCTCGTTGTTTTCGCCGATATCCGGCACCACAAAATCGAACGGCTCTCCGATCCTGGAAAGATCGCTGCAGGCAATGATGGTGGAGCTTTCCTCGATCACGCCGATCATGCGGTCCACGGTGTCGCGCATCTGATAAATCAGCCCCTGGAACAAACGGTTCGACATAAAACTACCCCTCTACTTTCGCAAAAATTTGCTGTCACATACAGTCTGTGATGAATGATCACTTTTATTTTACCGAATATTTTGTGCAAATGCAACAGTTTTCTGCTATTTTCTTTGAAAATGGCAGATTTTCTTTGGTGAATATCATCAGTTTATGGGGTCCATTCTTGTCAAATCCGGCACCTAACACCCAAAATATAGGGCGGCAGCGGCGCCTCCGGCACAAAATGAGGGAAACCGGCTCCATCATTTTGCACAAAGGAAGCCCCGCCGCTTGCTGCGGGCTCGTCTTAATTTACCATAAAAATATGAATATTCCGTGTCCTCCCGGTGACGGCCGACCGAAGATTTTCGGTCCTTGGTGCAACCTGCCAAAAAGAAAAGCAGCCCCTTCCTGCCCCGGAAAAGGCTGCCTGCCCGGCGCTATTCCGGCAGCTCCTGCCGCCGCAGCAGCAAAAGCTCCTCCTCGGTAAGCGGGCGGCACTCCCCCGGCGCCAGCCCCTCATCCAGCCGCAGCGCCCCCATCGAGAGCCGGTGCAGCGCCGTTACCGTCCCGCCGCAGCACCCGAACATCCGCTTGATTTGATGATACCGCCCCTCCCGCAACGTCACCACGCCGGTATGTTCCCCCTCAAGGGTCAGCTCCGCCGGGCGGCAGACGCCGTCCTTCAGCCGGATACCCTCGGCGAAGCGCCGCACCATCTCCTCGGTCATCGGCACATCGATGGTGACCCGGTACTGCTTCGGCACGTGCTTTTTGGGAGCCAGTATTTCGTGCGCCAGCGCACCGTCATCGGTCAGGATCATCAGCCCGGTGGTGTCCTTATCCAGCCGCCCCGCCGGGAACAGCTCCTTGCGGCGGTATTCCGGCGGTACCAGCTCCAGCACCGTTTTGTCACGGGCATCCCGCGCAGCGGAAACATAGCCCTGCGGCTTGTGCAGCATCAGGGTAAGCGTGCGCTGCACCCGCAGCGGCTCCCCCGCCACCGTGATCTGCTCCTCCCCGGTGACCTTGCGCTCCGGGCGCTTTTCCACCCGGCCGTCCACCGTCACCCGGCCCCGGGCGATGAGCTCCTTCACCTCCCGCCGGGAAAGCATCCCCTGTGATGCCAGCAGCTTGTCCAGACGTTCCATGCCGCCGCCCCCTTTCTTTCCCTATTGTAACAGCAAAGGGGGGCGGTACGCAACCGCCCCGCCCGCATTTTATCCCGGCAGCACCGCCGTGCAGAAGCCGCCCTGCTGCATATCGCACAGGTCCGCCCCGACGATCTTCCCCTGATACACCAGCAGATGCGCCGCCACATCGTCCTTTTCGGGGTAGTTGGTGATGTGGTAGGTGTATTCCGTCACCTGCCTGCCCCGCAGCCGTTCCAGGTTGAAGCCCTGCGCCTGCTGAAGCGATGCATAGCCGGTGTAGGTTTCGTCCCATTCGGCGGGAATGGTGACCTCCTGCTCACTGATGGCGGGCAGCTCGGCCTCCCAGCCGTGCTTTTGCAAAAACTCGATGCGCTGGCTTTCCTCCCCGCCGGGGATGCCCTTGCGGAACAGACTCCACGCCGGCAGCACCGCCGGCCGGGTCCCGGTCAGAAGCACTGTGCCCATCACCGCCGCCACCAGCAAAACCGCAAACCCCAACACGCTGCCCCTGCGCAGCCGTACCGAATGATAACCCATAATCCCACTCCTTTCCGCTGCTACCACTTTATGCAGCAGCGGCGGGATTTATGGCAGGGGCGGGGCGGGTTTGCGGGGGGATATCCCCTTGGGAAATTGCAGCACCGCAAAAAAGCAGCGGACGGACCCGGTTGGGGGCCCGCCCGCCGCTGAAAGCATTGGTCGGTGGGTTTTTTATTCCTCTTCCATCATGCTCTTGGCTTCAGCGATGACCTCGGCCTCTTTTTCCTTGGGCAGCTGCTCATAGTGCGCGAAGGTCAGGGTGAAGGAGCCGCGGCCCTGGGTGATGGAACGCAGGGCGGTGGGGAAATCGAACATTTCGCTCATCGGGACCTCTGCCTCGATCTCCTGCAGGCCGTCCTCGGCGGGGTTCATGCCCAGCATACGGCCACGGCGCTTGGAAAGCTCGGAGTTGATATCGCCCATGTTGGCGGCGGGAACCTGAACCTTCAGGGTGCCGATGGGCTCGAGGATGACGGGGTTGGCTTGGGGCAGACCGGCCTTATAAGCCAGAGAAGCGGCGGTCTTGAACGCCATTTCGTTGGAATCTACGGGGTGATAGGAGCCATCGACCAGGATCGCCTTGAGGCCGACGACGGGATAACCGGCGATCATGCCGCGGGAAACGCAGTCCTGCAGGCCCTTTTCAACGGCCGGGAAGAAGTTCTTGGGGACGGAGCCGCCGACGACCTTCTCCTCGAAGACGAGGGAGTCGCTGTCGCAGGGCTCAAACTCGATCCAGACATCACCGTACTGGCCGTGGCCGCCGGACTGCTTCTTATGCTTGCCCTGAACACGGACCTTCTTGCGGATGGTCTCACGGTAGGCGACGCGGGGCTTCACCAGACCCACATCGATGCCGAACTTGGACTTGAGCTTGGAAACGACGACGTCCAGATGCTGTTCGCCCAGGCCGGAGATGACCTGCTGCTTGGTCTCGACGTTATTCTCGAAGCCGATGCAGGGGTCCTCCTCGATCAGGCGCTGCATGGCACCGGCGATCTTGGCCTCATCGCCCTTGCCCTTCAGCACAATGGCCATCGAGAGGCAGGGAGCCTGGAACTCGGTGGGCTTGAAGGAGATGACGCGCTTGGCATCGCAAAGGGTATCGCCGGTCACGGCATTGGAAAGCTTGGTCACGGCGCCGATATCACCGGCACAGATGGCGTCAACCTCATCCTGCTTTTTGCCGCGGCAGCACAGCAGCTTGCCCAGACGCTCCGGCTCGCCGGTTCTGGCATTTACGGGGGTCATGCCGGCGGCCAGCTTGCCGGTGATGACCTTGACGAAGGACAGCTTGCCGACGAAGGGGTCGGCAACGGTCTTGAAGACGAAAGCGGCCTCGGGGGCATCGGGATCGCACTTGACGGTCTCACCCTCGACGGTCTCCTCACAGCAGCCGTCGGCGGCGCTGGGCAGGAAGTGAACGATGGCATCCATGAGGACCTGGCTGCCGGAGCCGGTGGCGGCGCTGCCGCAGAATACGGGAGCGATGGTGCCGCTCTTTACGCCGGCGGCGATGCCCTTCTGGATCTCCTCCTTGGTGAAGGGCTCCTCCATGAAGAACTTCTCCATGAGCTCATCGTCGGTCTCGGCCACGGCTTCATTCAGCGCCATCTTCATCTCCTCGATGCGGTCGGCAGCGGCGGCGGGGATGGCAATCTCATTGAGCTTATTGGCCTTGGGGTCGAACTTATAGGCCTTATCATCCACCAGGTCGATGTAGCAATCGACGGCATCGCCCTCCATGTGGGGGATGATGACGGGGCAGACGGAATTGCCGAACACTTCCTTGATGCCCTCGAAGGTCTTATAGAAATCGGCGTGCTCCACATCCAGCTTATTGATGAAGAATGCCTTGGATTTATTCATGCGGGTGGCCAGACGGTAGGCCTTTTCGGTGCCGACGCCCACGCCGTCCTTGGCGGAAACGACCAAAAGCACCGTCTCGGCGGCACGGATGCCCTCCGAAACGCCGGCGGCGAAATCGAACATACCGGGGGTATCCAGCAGGTTGATCTTTACGCCGTTCCAATCGAAGGGCGCAATGGCGGAGCTGACCGATACCTGACGCTTGATCTCCTCGGGATCGAAGTCGCATACGGTATTGCCGTCGGCGATTTTGCCCAGACGGTCGGTGGCGCCGGATTTGAACAGCAGCATCTCTGCCAGGCTGGTTTTGCCGGCGCTGCTGTGACCTGCTAAAGCTACATTACGGATCTTATCCGCGGTGTACTGTTTCATAGTTAGGATTTCCCCTTTCAATCTTTGAGTCGCGGCTCCTGAAAGACGCATTACAGAACAATTATACCTTTTCGCCCGGTTTTTCGCAATAAAAAACGATGGTAATCTCCACGGCGCTTTGCCGAAATACTCTGCGGTATTTTGTGCTAATTGCTGATTTTGGAGCCAAATGGCGCATTTTCGGCCCGTTTGGGGGGGCAGGCCCCGGGCTTTCCCGGCCCGCCGGGCCAGCCGTCCTGCGGACGGCCGCGGGCGGCTTCGCCGCCCCGCCGGGGCCCGGCCCCGGCTTCCCCGGCGGGCCGTTTGGCGGGCCTGCGCGCGGCAAAAACGGGAGCCCCGGAGGGGCTCCCGCTGCAAGGGGTCTCGGTTTTATTTTTTGCGGAGCAGCCCCAGCAGCACCGTAGGAACGAGCCACAGCAGCTGGTAGGCGCCCAGCACCCACCAGGTCACCCGGTTCAGCGCCCCGGAATAGGCCAGCAAGGTGATCAGGGCAAAGCCGATGAGCACGCTTAAAACCAGCAGCACGCTGACGGCCCTGGCAAGGCCGTGCTCCCGCTGGGCGGAAAGCAGGCTGTGCAGACTGCCCGCCATGCTGCCGCTTACCATCTCGGCGGCCGTTTCGCCGGTGCCGTCCAGCGCCGCTTCGGCCTCCCGCTGCAGGGCGGCCGGCACCATGTGGATGTTTTCCTCCTGCAGGCCGTACACCTGCGCCACCCGGCCGGGGGTGATATTGGGGTCGGTGGTGTATACCATCAGGGCGATGCCCGCCTTTTCCAGCTCCCGCAGCTGGGTCTTCAGCTGCTTATCGGCGTGGTAGCTGATGACAAACCCCGCCGAAAGACTGCCGAAATTGGAGAGGTACAAAAGCTCCTTGCCCTCGGCGAGGAACCCGGTCTCGACCTCCAAAGTCGGCACGGCCACGCCGTGGGCCAGCAGCAGGCTGCGGTTGCCGATGAGCACCCGGCCGCCGTCCACCCATGCGGAAAGGCCCTTGCCCTCCTCGCAGGTGACGCTTTCCACCGGCTTCAGGTTCTTTTCGTTGGTGATCATCCCGCGGAAAATGCCGGTGAGGGAATTATCCACGCTGCACAGCACGCTGGCGGCGTTCAGTATCGCTTCGTCGATGGGCTTCTTTTCAAAGGTCCTGATGCCGTGCAGGGTGATGCTGCCGCCGGGGAACAGGTCGCTGCCCCGCAGCAGGACGCCGTCGGTATCGCACAGCTCCTCCACCGCGTCCTCGTTCAGCAGGTTGGCACGCCACCGTCCCAGCGCTTCATTGGCGCTGCGCAGCGGCATATGGCTGCCCAGGGTGGCCGCCAGCGGCGAGGTGATGCACAGCGCCGAGGTAAAGACGGTGACCGCCTCAAAGACGGTGCCCTTGGCAAGGAAATATTCCAGCACGGCCATTACAACGGCGGCCAGTATGGTAATGGGCGCCAGCACCCCGCTGATGCTCTCGGTCATGCCGGTTTCCTCCAGCACGGCCTCGGCATCCTCCGGCAGACCGGCGTCGTCCAGCGTCACCGTCTTTTCGGGCTGCTCCGGCAGGCTCCGGGCCCATTCGGTCAGGCGGCTTTGCGGCAGGGTGCGGCAGGCCACGGGACGCAGGGCGGCCATGGCACGGCAGCTTTCCCGCTGGCGGGCGTTTTTCACCAGTTTGCCCCAGGTATTAAAGAAGAGGATGAGGGCGGCCAGCGGCAGGAAGATATTGTTCCCGTACTGCGCCAGCAGGTCGGGCTGCGCCGACATGAAGCTGCCCTGCAAAAGGCAGGCGAAAACGGTAAGGGTCACATAGGCGTCGTTGCTTTGGCGGCCGGGGAACAGCGCCAGAAAGCCGTTGCCGAGGGTTCCGCCGCAGCACAGGGCGGAAAGGGCGGTAAGCCCCACCATCAGCCGCAGGCGCAGGTAGGCGGTGGTCGCCAGTGCGCCGGGGAGCAGCAGGTGGTACACCGGCGCCAGCGCCAGATAGACGACCCCTGCCAGCATGATGAGATTGATGATAAGGGTGACGGCAAGGCCCCGCTGCCGCTTTTTCAGCGACTGCATCACCGTTTCGGCCCGCTTGCGGGCAGCGGAGGCCTCCCACAGCGGCGCCTTTGGCTTGGCTGCGGGACGGCTTTCGGGGGCGGGGGCGGTCTTTTCCGGTTGAGGCGGCAGCCATTCCTCCGGCTGCAGCTCGGGCTCCGGCTGCTGCGGCTCCTCCCACTTGAATTCCGGCTCGGGCTTCGGGGCGGGGGCGGCCGGCGGTTCGGCCTTTTGCAGCAGCTCGGCCGGGGTCGGCTGCTCCCGTTTCGGCTCCTCCCGTTTCGGCTCCTCGCATTTCGGTTTCTGCGGGGCGGGCTTCGCCCCGGAAAGGCCGGCGCCTGCGGCGTCCAGTTGGCGCAGCAGGTCCTCCGGGGTGGCAGGCGGCCGTTTGCCCGTTTGGGCGGCACGCTCCTCCCGGTCGCGTTTTTCCTTTACTTCCCGCAGGATATCGTCCACATTGTAGCGGTTATCAGCCATGGTATCCCTCCGCTTTCGTTATGATGTCGGTTGGTTTTTGTATCGTACCGGGTGCCGCCGGGCGGGGCGCGCCGCAGCGGGGGGAGGGCTGCCCGCAGCGAAGCGGAGGGTCAGCCCGACCGGCAGCGGAGGCGCGGCCCGCCGTATTGCGGGTCCCGCCTGCCCTGCGGGGCATCCGGGTTATTTTGCTTTCAGGCCCAGCCGCTGGCGGGTGATCTCATAGAGGATGATTCCCCCGGCGACCGATGCGTTGAGCGAATTGATCTGTCCCTGCATGGGCAGGGCGGCCACAAAGTCACATTCCTCCCGGACCAGGCGGCTGACGCCGCTGCCCTCCGAGCCGATGACCAGTCCCACCGCGCCCTTAAAGTCCAGCTGGCACCAGTTTTGGCCGTCCATATCGGCGCAGGTGAACCACACGTTTTTTTCGGTCTTCAGCTGCTGCATGGTGGAAACGAGATTGGCGACCCGCACCACCGGCAGGCAAACCGCTGCTCCCGCGGAGGCTTTGACCGCTGCCGCAGTAAGACCGGCGCTGTGGCGCTTGGGGATGATGACCCCGTGGGCGCCGCAGGCCTCCGCCGTGCGGATGATGGCGCCCAGGTTGTGGGGGTCCTCGATGTTATCGCAGACGACCACAAAAAGGGGCTCCTCCCCGGCACGGTCGTAGATGTCCCGCATTTCGGCGTAGGCGGCGGCCGCACAGATGGCGGCGACCCCCTGGTGGGTCTCGATGCCGGAGAGCTGGGCGAGCTTTTCCCGGGTCACTTCCTTTACCGGGATGCCCTGCTCCCTTGCCTTATTGAGGATGGCGGCGACGGGGCCCTTGGGGCTGCCGCTTTGTATGTAGACACATTCCAGCTCCCGGCCGCTGCGCAGGGCCTCCATTACGGGGTTCCTGCCGGCCAGCACCTGATTTTGCTCGGCTGCTTTTGTTTTTTCCTGCATGGTCGTGGTTCCTTTCTCCTCGGGCTGCCCGGCGGTCTGCCCCATCCCCGGCCCCCGCACGCACGCCTGCGGCGTGCTGCCCGCAGCCTGCGGCTGCGGGCCGTCGGCCCCTGCGGGGCCGGCGGTGCGGGGGCCGGGGCGGCGGCATCCGCGGGCGTTGCTGATAGATGGTACCATTATAGCATACCCTTTCGCAAAAATCGACCCTATTTTATCAGAAGGCCGCCCAGCAGCGTGCCCAGCCCCAGCGCGCTGCCCCACCAGGCCAGCCGGGCGCCCCACAGCCGCCAGCCGCACACCCGCCTGGGACGCCAGCGCAGCGTTCCCACATAGCGCCGGGCGTTTTCCCGCAGGGCCTCCTCGCCGTGCTGCTGCTGTTCCGGCTTGATGAACAAAATGGCCCGTTCGAAAAACTCATTATCCACCTCTACCACCTCTACCACCTGCTTATTGACTCCCTTCAGCATCTCGCTGCCCTCCTTTTGCGGGTTCTATTCCCTGTTATTGTGCTTCCCGCTGTGGATTTTATGCAGTTAGCGGCAGCTCATTCGCAGCGGGGCTATACGCGGTGTAATATTTTCCCCCGCCCGTTTTCCACAGGGTTTTGCGCCGGCGGTGTTGAAAACTCGGTGGAAAATGTGTAAAAGTCTCCCGTTTTGGGGGCTTATCCCCGCAAATGGGGGTGTGGAAACATCCGTTTCTGCCTGCAATTCCCATAAAATGGGCACTACGGATAGTTTACCGGCCTTGCCCCGGCCTTTGTGCTTTTCCCCCATATTCGACATCGGCTTGCCGCGGAAAAATATTAGCCCATACGCCGCAGGGCTTTCGGCGGGGCACTGCGCCGGTGCCGTCTGCACGGTTTTCACATCTGCTGCCGGGGCGGGGTGCGGGCGCGCCTCCGCTCCAGTCGTGCTGACCCTCCATTTCATTCCGGGCAGCCCTCCCCGCTGCGGCGCGCCCGCCGTAACGGATGGCCCACCCCGACCGGGGGCCCCGGTATCGTTATTATTTTCACAAAATTTTTGCATATCTTATTGCATTCGGGCGGGAATATTGCTAAAATAGGATCAGAGACCCACTCAAATCACCATTCAAGGAGGAAATATTATGCCACTGGTCACTACCAAGGAAATGTTCCGCAAGGCCTACGAGGGCGGCTACGCCATCGGCGCCTTCAATGTCAACAACATGGAGATCGTTCAGGCCATCACCGAGGCCGCCCAGCTGGAGCAGGCCCCTGTCATCCTGCAGGTTTCCGCCGGCGCCCGCAAGTACGCCAAGCATGTTTACCTCACCAAGCTGGTGGAGGCCGCCGTGCTGGATACCGATGTTCCCATCGCGCTGCACCTCGATCACGGCGACGGCTTCGAGATCTGCAAGGACTGCATCGACGGCGGTTTTACCTCCGTGATGATCGACGGCTCCAAGTTGAGCTTTGAAGAAAACATCGCCGTGACCCGCAAGGTGGTGGAATACGCCCACGAGCGCGGCGTCATGGTAGAGGGCGAGCTGGGCAAGCTGGCCGGCATCGAGGACGCCGTCAATGTCAGCGAGGCGGACGCCCAGTTCACCAACCCCGCCGAGGTAGAGGAATTTGTAACCCGCACCGGCGTAGACTCCCTGGCCATCGCCATCGGCACCAGCCACGGCGCCTACAAGTTCAAGCCCGGCCAGAAGCCCCAGCTGCGCTTCGATATCCTGCAGGAGGTCAGCGAGCGTCTGCCCGGCTTCCCCATCGTTCTGCACGGTGCGTCCTCGGTCATCCAGGCCGATGTTGAAACCGTCAACCGCTTCGGCGGAAAGATGCCCGATGCCATCGGCATCCCCGAGGAGATGCTGCGCCACGCCGCCGAGATGGCCGTCTGCAAGATCAATATCGACAGCGACCTGCGTCTGGCCATGACCGCCGCCATCCGTCAGCACATGGCCGAGCATCCCGACCACTTTGACCCCCGTCAGTACCTCACCCCCGCCCGTGACCACATCCGGGAGCTGGTACGCCACAAGATGCACGACGTTCTGGGCTGCTCCGGCAAGGCGTGACCCGCCCCGAATGATCGCATGATCCCGAACCATCCCGAAAGCCCCGCCCACCGGCGGGGCTTTTTTGCTGCCCTCTCCCCTGCGGATTTCTTCCCTGCGGTGGGTGGGCGGCGGTGCTTCCCCCCGGTGAAAACCTTACGGGGCAGCACGCCCTCTCCCCTGCGGATTTCTCCCCTGCGGCGGGCGGGCGGCGGCGCTTTCCCCCGGTGAAAAATTTGCGGGGCGGCACACCTCTCTCCCCTGCGGATTTCCCCCCTGCGGTGGGTGGGCGACGGTGCTTCCCCCCGATGAAAACCTATGGGACAAGCAAAAACCCGGCCGCCGATGAGGGGCCGGGTGGGGTGGTTCGCTGTTTATTTTACTACGGTGCCGGGGTAGTAGTGGTTCAGGATCTGCACATAATCCCAGCCCTGCTGGGCGTACAGCATACTGCCGGTCTGGCTCATCCCCACGCCGTGGCCGTAGCCGTAGGTGGTGACGGTAAAGCTGCGGCTGCCCTCATCATAGCTGATATCAAAGGCATGGCTGCGCAGCCCGAGGATATTCTCCCGGATCTTTCGGCCGGTGGTGACGGTATCACCCACCCGCACGGTGCCGACGTATTTGCCGTCGGTGCGGGAGGTGATCTCCAGCCAGCCGGCGGGGTCGTCATTGACGGGGTCGAGGGCGGTGCCGAGGGCGCTGTTCATTTTTTGCGCCATCTGCTCCGCTGTAAAGGTATAGTTCTTTTCATAGGGCGACCAGCTGTAGGAATACCCTACCTCGATGGAGGAATCCACCGAAACGAGATAGGGGTACTGGGTGGTGCCCCAAACGCTTTGGGCGGTGGTGGTGACGCCGCAGCTGATGGAAAAATAGGTGCAGTTGGCGTACCGGCCGTTATAATAGACCGCCTGCCCCAGTACCTCCTTCACGCACGCCTTTACCCGGTCGCCCGGTTCGGCAGCGGAAAGCCGCAGGGTGGGGGCTCTGCCCAGATAGTCATTATAGTACTTGATGTAGCTGTAGCTGGCCACCGCCATCGCCTTGGTGGACTCCCATGCGGTGGTGTTGCCTACCTCATTCTGCACCACACGGCACAAAATCTCATAGGTATCGCCGGTAACGGGGGTGCTGCCGTCGATGACATTGAGGGTGCCGTAGCCGGTCAGCTCGGGTTCGGGGGTCGGCTCCGGCTCCGGCTCCGGTTCTGGGGTCGGTGTCGGGGTGGGGGTTGGCGTAGGCGTCGGCTCCGGCTCGGGGGCCGGGGTCGGGGTGGGTGTCGGGGTCGGCTCCGGCTGCTTTACCGGCTGCTCCGGCTTGGGGTCGGGCTTGTTTTCGGTTTTATTGTCGGTTTTATTGTCGGTTTTATTATCTGGCTTGGTATCGGTTTTGTCGGATTTATTGTCGGTCTTGGTATCGGTTTTGTCGGTCTTGTTTTCGGTCTTGCCGTCGGATTTCTGCTCGGGCTTTTCCGCAGGCTGCCCGGGGGTCCCGGCGGGCGGCTCGTCCTCCTCGGTGATCTCATTTTTGGGGATATGCTCCCAGTCCGGCAGCAGGGCCTGCCCGCTTTGCATGGTGGGAGCGACCGGGATGTCGTCACCGGCAACGGGGGCGCTGCCGCAGGCGGCCAGCAGCAGCAGGGCGGCGCAGACGGCCAGTATGCGGGTCGATTTGGGCATCGGAGGGCCTCCTTTCGGGCAGTTTTGTAATATTCCGACTATATTATACAGAATAGAAACGGGTTTGTCTACCAAAAGGTGACGGCCGGCGGCAGAAAAGTGCGGGGAAGCGGGCGCAGCCTCCGCCCCACTCGTGCTGACCCTCCATTTCATTCCGTGCAGCCCTCGCCGCTGCGGTGCGCCCGCCGCAGGCCGGCAATACCGGCGGGCAAAAAAACAGGGCGGGAGCCCTTGCGCCCCCGCCCCGATGCTGCGGATCTTTACTTTTTGCCGCCCAGCAGGCTGCCCAGTACGCTGCCCAACAGCTCGGCGGCGTCATCCTCCTTTTTGGCGGACTTCTTCGCAGTCGCGGTTTTCTTCCCGCTAGAAGCGGCTTTCTTTCCGCCGGAAGCAGTCGTCTTTTTCCCGGAGGCAGTAGTTTTCTTTCCGGTAGTGGTTTTCTTCTTGCCGGAGGTGGTGGTTTTCTTGCCGGAGGAAGAAGTCTTCTTCTTGCCGGAGGGCTTTTTCTCCTCCTCGGCGGAGGTATCCAGCATACCGCCCAGCAGACTGCCCGCCAGGGAGGTGAGCAGATCGCCGCTGTCGTTTTTCTTCTTTTTGCCGCTGCCGCCGCCCAGTGCGTTGGTCAGCAGGCCGCCCGCCAGAGAGGTCAGCAGATCGCCGCCGTCCTCCTTTTCGGCGCTGCCGCCCAGCAGGCTGCCCGCCAGGGACACCAGCGTGCTGCCGTCATCCTCATCGTCCTCACCGCCGCCCAGCAGGCCGGTCAGCAGGCTGCCCAGACCGGCGCTTTTGGTCTTGGTCTTTTTCTTCTGGCTGCCCAGCGCCGCCAGCAGCAGCGGGGCCGCCGTGGTCAGGATCTTGGTGGTATCGGTCTTGCTGGCGCCGCTTTTCTTCGCAACGACCTTTTGCACGGCGTCATTCTGCCCGCCCAGTATTTTGGTCAGGATCTTGGCGCCGTCCTCGGTATCCACCTTCCCCAAAAGGCCGGAAAGCCCCTCGGCGGTGGTGTGGTCGTCCAGCGCCCGGGCCAAGCTTTCGGCGCCCTCCTCGGTGGAGGCGTTCTGCGCCATGGCGCCCACCAGTGCAGGCAGAGCATTGGCCAGAACGTTTTGGGTATCCTTTTCGCTGGCGCCGGTTTGCCCGGCGATGGAGGAGATCACGCTGCCGGAAAGCAGATCGGTCAAATTCATCTCATCAGCTCCCTTTCCCGTCAGTTGCCGTCCTTATCCAGCGCGCAGAAATCGCAGGGGTCGGTGCGGTTGGCCTCGAAGGCCTCCTCGATGGTTCCCGGATAGACCTTACTGGACCGCATCAGGGTGTGGCAATTGGGGTCAAGGTGGTAACTCTTGCCGAACTGCGTCCAGTAAACCGAGCCGTTGCCGACGGTCTGCTGGGCTTCGGCCAGCTCCTCGGCGGATACGGGGTTAAAATCGATGGAGAACACGCTGGCAAGGATGAGGGCGATGACTGCCACGACGGTGACGATCTTTTTGGTCTTGGCGTCCAGGTCCTTATTGGCCAGCAGCAGGATGACGACGGGCAGGAAGCAGACGACCGCTGCGATAAAGCCCATATTGTTCCACAGGAAGAACTTGACGCTGCTTTGCTTACTGGCAGGATCAAGGCGGTTGGCCTTTTTCCACAGCTGGCTGCCGATGATGACGAGGATGAGATCGATGACCAGAGCCCCGATGAGCCAGTACATCTTCTGCTCCTCCGGTATGTACCATCTGCCGTTCAGCATCAGGATGGCGCCGACCTCGGCGGCCAGAGCCAGCACCCACAGGATCACGGCGGCGATGCGCTTGCCGGTGGCGCTTTTCTTATTCGGGGCGGCTGCCGGTCTTCCCGGTGGAGACCTCCACAAATTCACGCTCTACCTTCTTTTTTTCTGCCAAATGAAGTCACTCCTTTTCTATCACAAAATTTAAGGGGCCTTGCTACTATTATTCTAACAGGCAACAGGGGGCTGTGCAAGGCAAAATTGCGGCGGGGGCGGCAAAAAAGCGCCCCGCGGCGCTGCACGGGGCAGAACTGCGGGGTGCCTTTGCGGGGAAGGTTACTGGGCGGAGTGGCCGTTTTCGTAGCTCTCGATCATGCGCTTGACCATCTCGCCGCCGATGGAGCCGGCCTGACGGGCGGTGATATCGCCGTTATAGCCCTGCTTGAGGCTGACGCCGACGGTATTGGCGGCTTCCTGCTTCATCTGGTTCAGTGCGTCCTTGGCTTTCTTGTTAGACATGGTTTATTCCTCTCTTTCATTGGTTTGGCGTTTGCAATGTGTATTGTGCGCCGCGCGGCGCGGGCTATGAGAGGAACTTTTCGCCAGAAATAAAAAATAAAAGCGGTTTTTTTGCGATAGGTCTTGACTTTTTCGCCGGAACCGTTATAATAATTCATGTTGCTATTGCCCGATTGTGTAAAGGTAGCACGACAGACTCTGACTCTGTTTGTCTGGGTTCGAATCCTAGTCGGGCAACCACCCGTACCCTCGCCGTTTGATAGCAGCGAGGGTATTCTTAACGGGATGTGGCTCAGCTTGGTAGAGCGCTGCGTTCGGGACGCAGAGGTCGCAGGTTCAAATCCTGTCATCCCGACCATATCGAGTGTTCATAACCAACCTGAGAGTTGGATGAGGACACTCGATTTCTTTTTGCCTTTTTGCGCCTCTTTGTATGTATGAGCAGGAGTTGTCCTGCTCTATTTTGTTATGCCGATTGTGCGTTCGGAACATATTCCACGGCAACGCCCTTGCGGGTTTCTTCTCGGTAGTTGTGTC
The DNA here is from genome assembly GCA_004557855.1 of Oscillospiraceae bacterium. GTDB lineage: Bacteria > Bacillota > Clostridia > Oscillospirales > Ruminococcaceae > Angelakisella. The sequence continues at coordinate 7,612 of SFFJ01000002.1, read as the reverse complement.
TGCTCCAAAGGCTCGGCAGTTCCAGATACCCTACAAACTTATAGTGTATCTTTATCATCTGTTTGCGGTTTTTGCCCGTGCCTGTGACCTCGTATACCTCTATGCGGTCAATGAGTTCCCGCAGCAGCGGTGCAGTCAGCTTATCCATCTGCATAAATTTCCGAACGGCGGCAATGAATTTCTCTTTTCCAAGCTGCATTTCATCCTCCTCCGACAGGCGTTTACGATATGCGGAGATTTTCTCTTTCAATTCCAACCGTTCCGCTTCATACTTGCCCGAAAACCTCATAAACATCTCATCACTCAGCTTGCCCGATACATTGTCCTCATAGCACTTAATGCACAGCTCCGCTACCTGCCCACTGCGAACAATACACTTTTGCAGCTCACCCTCAATGTGCTTTTTCTCTTTGAGAATATCTGCATTGGTTTTATCGGCAAGCAGCATAGCAAAGCTTTCTTCGTCATCGCACAGACATTTGGATAAGCGGCGAAGTTCCAACATTACCACCTGCTCAATAGCGTCGGCTCTGAGATAATGGGTTGAGTTGCAAGTTCCCCGGTTACCGTGATAATTGCCGCACATAAAGAACGGTATATCTTCCTTATCGTGCTTAATGTTAAACCACAGTTTCCGCCCGCAATCGGCACAGTAAAGCAAGTCACAGAACATATTGCGTTCCCAATTTTCCGGCTTCGGATTACGGCGGCGGGTTTTGCCTATAAACTTCTGTACCTGTTCAAAGGTTTCACGGTCAATAATCGGCTCGTGAACATCCTTGAAAATCATCCATTTATCTTCAGGATTTGCATACCGCGTTTTATTTTTGAATGATTTGGAGCAGGTTTTGAAGTTGATAATATCTCCGCAGTATTCCTGTTGTGAAAGAATTTTGGATACTGTTGTCTTGCACCACTTATACGGATTCGGCTGTGTTTTCTTGCCGCCTCTCGGCAGCCCTTTGCTTTGCCAATATGCCATCGGGACAAGCACCTTTTTCTCCTGCAGGATGCGGGCGATTGTTTCTGCGCCTTTGCCCTCCAAGGTCATTTTGAAAATATCCTTTACCACAGCCGCCGCTTCGGGGTCTATGATCCACTTCTTTTTGTTTTCGGGACTTTTCATATATCCATACGGCGGTTGAGATAACGGTTCCCCGGAAGTACCACGGATGCGGTGCGCCGACCTTACCTTGCGGCTGATGTCACGGGCATACATTTCGTTCATTACATTCTTAAACGGGGCAATCTCGTTTTCTCCCTCATCGCTGTCAACTAAATCGTTGATTGCAATAAAACGAACATTATGATCCGGGAAATAGATGTCCGTGTATTGCCCGACGGTAACATAGTCACGCCCAAGTCGGGATAGATCCTTGACGATAACCGTGGATACATAGCCCATTTCAATATCGTCAAGCATTGCCTGAAAACTGGGGCGATCAAACCGAGTGCCTGTGATACCGTCATCCACATAAAAACGAGTGTTGGAAAATCCGTTTTCTTTGGCATACTTCGTGAGCATTTTTCGCTGATTGACAATGGAGTTGCTGTCGCCATCCCCACCGTCATCACGGGACAGGCGGCAATAAAGCGCCGTTATCCCTGTTTGTTCGTTTTTCTTTTTCGACTGCATTTAGTCCTCCTTCCCGGCAGCCGGACACACATATTCCTCTGCCATTGTATCTTCAAATATTTCATCGGTCAAATCTGTGAAATCGCTTGTGATACTTTTCTCGAAACGACTCTTAATCGTGTTTTCCGATTTCATCGGCTCAAATTCCGAAAGCACCGTAAAAGTCACATTACCGATTTTATATTCGTGAGCTTTGCCGTCGGATATGCCAACGATCCAGTTTGTTCTTTTATTCATTAAGAATTCCCCCTTATCTTGAATCCCGGTCACGCTGACGAGCGCGATATTTGTTGTAGTGATCTACGGCTTTAACAATGAAATCTTCTTTCTGCTGCACCGTGTATCCGCTTGGAATTTTACCCTCTAACCGTACTGACGGAATTTTGATTGTTTCCTTTTGATTTGCTTTTTCACGGGACAGGATTTCGCCAATCATATCGGCAGAAAGTTGCCCATCCTGATACCTCTTTTTCATTTCAACAGCTTGTGCATAAGACGGTGTGCAATCGTTCACTTCGCATTGCTCCAAGACGGCATATTGTTCTTTGTCGCCGAGATAGGACAAAGCCTCGCCAACCATAAGCGCAATTTTGCCTTCGTCCATCAGGTCAAGCAGTTCGGGGATTAGGTGGGTTAGGCGAATGAAACGGCGTACTGTTTCACGGCTTTCGTTTAATGTTTCCCCAACAATATCTCCAGTGCGTAACTTCGCCACAGGTTGTGTCGAAGTTAAATCCGTCCGTTTACCCTGATGTGAAAGCGCCTCCATTTTCAGCTTGTAGGCAAACGCCTTTTCGCTGGGTAGGATATGCTCTCTGTGTAGGTTGCTGTCCACTACCGCAATAGCAGCGGAATCTCGGTCGAGAGCATAAATTAAGGCAGGGACTTCTGTTATCCCTGCCTTAACTGCGGCGTGTAAGCGGCGATGTCCGCTTATTACCTCATATTCCTCTGTGTTTTCAATCGGTCGGACAATCAGCGGTGAAAGAATTCCTTGCGTCTGCACACTTTCGATCAGGGTATTCATTTCCTCGTCGTCCTTAACCTTGAACGGATGCCCCTCAAACGGGCGAAGTCTTGAAACCGGAATATTTACCGGTTTTTTCATAGTATTTTTCATTTTCATCTACTCCTATCTAAATATCTCGCACGGGCTTTTCTCTCAAGCTCGTGCTCTTGTTTTAATAATTCATATAAATGCGGAGACTTTTTGAGAATTTTCTCCGCACGGCGAAGCCTTTCACGAACAGGCTTCATTTGTTTGCCGATAGCCTTGCGGCGTTCCTTGTTTTGCGCCTGTTCCTCCGGCGACTTGGGGCGACGGATGCTATTGCTGATGTCGCTGCGCTCACGCTCCAAGGCGGACAGTTCTGATTTGGATTGCTCAATATTTGCTTGCAGGTCGGCTGTCGTATGGATACCGTGCTCCTGTAAGAAGTGATAGTCGGCAACCAGCTCCTTCAAATCCTTTTCCGCCGCCCGCAGATCCGGCGACAGCAGCATTACATCGGCAAGCTCGGCTACGATTTGGATCGCCGTTATGACAAGATAAAACACCGTATCCACCAAAACGACGGCGGTGTCATAGCTGTGTTCAATAGAGAAATCCAGCTTTCGCAGTTCGTCCTCCAGCGGGAATTTCTTCGGCTTGTACGGCGGTCGGTATTCCAAGGTGAATAGCCGATACCGATTTTCGGCGTTCTGCCGTAGCTGTGCGTTGACACGATCTTTGGAAAAGCCGATGCCGCTCAGCCGCACGGCACGCTCCCAGTGCTGTGCCTTGACCGAAAAGCGCACAGGGTCAAGCGTATATCCAAGCGCATATAACCGGCTTTCAAATTCTCTCGGAGAGGTTGCAAAAGTCAGGCAATATTCCACATCCTCACGGAGATAGTCCCGGTGTGTTTTCTTTCCTACTTTGTGCCGCCAATATTCCTTTTTATTACCACCGTAAAAATTGCTGTTTTCAAGAACAGATAAGCCGTGCTCCCGGCATATCTCATCCGACACACGGCGAAGCTCCTTGTGAGCGCCGATTTTGTTCTGAAATTTTGCACCGTCCTTGAAGGACACGGGATTCACAACAAAATGGCAATGCACATTGTCGGTGTTCAGGTGGACGGTAACGAGCACCTGATACCGGTCGCCCCACATCCGCCGTGCTGTCTCCTTGCCAATGGCAAACGCCTGCTCCGGCGTGACCTCGCCCTCACGAAAGCTCTGAATGCCGTGGTAGCCCACCACCTTGCCACGCAGACCGAATCGCCGCTGTACGGCGATCATCTCGGCGTAGGCGTTCTGCGCCGAGCAGTTGATACCGCCGACAAACATCTTGCGGTCGGTTTTATCATCGTTCTCTGCGTAACGCAGGGCAGCATACAAATCCTCGTCCATATATTCCGGTGCGGTGGTCTTGTAGGGATTGTCAGCGTAGTCCAGCGTGGCCTTCAGATTTTTGAACACAGGCCAAAAGCCTGTAACAGCCATAGCGCATCACCCCTTTCCGGGAAGCAGGAATTCTGCTGTGATCTGCTTCAGCACCGTGTAAATTTCCTTGTCCAGCTCCGGTGAACTCGCCTTGTCCGCAAGCTCGCCAAGCTTTTCAAGACAAGTAAAAAGGGCGTCAGGCGGAACCGTTCTCGGCTCGTACCCCAACGCTCTTTGCTTCACATATTCAGTCGTACTCAGCCCGCATTTTCGGGCTTTGGACTGGATTCTCTCTTTCTCCTTTGCCGTCACCCGGACTGCAATACGAATATCTTTCCCCATACACATCTCTCCTTTCGGGGGATTGGGGGCTGCGCCCCCAAAGAGGCAGCCGATTTCGGCTGTGATTGGGACTTCTGTGGCACACAAAGTCCCTGCTTGTTATACAATGAGACATACCCCTCAGGGCATAAGAACAGCGGCTTCCTTCTCCCGTCTTTCGCTGGTGAAAACCGCTTCTTTTCCTATTGGGGTATATCTCGTTATTGAGCCAAAGTGGCTCTACTTTTGCATCAAAATAACAGTTTTGAGCCAAATATCGGCGTTTTGGCTCAGCAAATTTGCCTAATAAAATCTGCTGCGAAATTTGTAAATGAATATGATTCTTGTCCGTTGCCTTGGAGTGATTTTGAGTCCCATAACATAAATCCTCCTTTCCGTTTTTCTGGCAGAAAAAAAGCCGCCGAGTGCAACCTCGACGGCTCATTTCCTGCCTTCTATATATAATAACGGAAAACAGAGATTTTTTACGAAACAGAGCAACAACCAAAACTTCAAAAACGCAACAGGTGGTAAGCCTTGAAAATCAGCGATGTTTACGGTATAATAGAATATATAATACTTGTGCGAACAGAACTTTTTGATTCTATACAGCGTCAAGTACAGTTTTTGGTACAGTGCTTATGATAGAATAGAAGCAAAGGAGCAAAAAATGATTTCTGCGTTTTTTACTGCCGATTACCGTGATGGGAGAGTAATATTCGGAGGCAAAAGCTATCCCGCCGGAGTGTTTGCAACACATCTGCTTAATCAGTTTTATATTAACGATACCACTGCTCGAATCGCCGTGTTTCGGGATGATTTGAATTATCATATTCTTACACAATTAAGTAACGGATACTTGAACATCACGGAATTTGTAAAAACGGGAGCCAATATTCTTGAAGCCTTAAAAGCATTACCAAAACTGCGACCGTTTGACGGGATGAATATTGAAGAAATCCGCAATTCGGTAACAACGCTTTTCACGGAAGAAAACGGGCAGAAGATATGCGGATACTTTGCCGACAAAGCAAAGCTCAGTTTATTGTCACAGAATGAAATCGCCGCAGGCACGGCAGACCGAATGAAAACCGCAACGGATTTTTCTGTGATTGAAAACAACATTGCAGAGATAAAATCGATATTGTTATTCTTCAATACTCTTGCCGATGATTTGATACTTGCACACGGGAACCTATTAAAATTCTGCAACCGCATTAACGAGGCGGAACGCTTGGACGAGGCGCATTTATTACCGTTAGCACTGGAGATTTTCGGAGACCATCACTTTACGCAAAGCGGCAGATACATATCGGTAAAGAAGAATGCAAAAAGCGTAACCGGAACCGTGGCAAAGAGGCTTAATTTCGACAGCTATTACAGCTTTATCCTGACAGATTTTTTTGAGGGGTTGCACTACGGACACTATCCCCGCAAGTGTGAAATTTGCGGAAAGTACTTTCTTATGCAAAGCGCACGGCGGCAGAAATACTGTTCTTACGGCATTGCACCTGAGCTGTATCGGGGCAAGAAGATTACTTGCCGAAAATATGCCGCCGTGCTGAACAGAAAAGAAAAAGCAGAAAATGATCCGATAGTTTCACTGTATAATCGCCGCTGTGCCGCTATTCGCACCGAGTGCGGCAGAGGAACGATTACAAAAGAATACGCCGAAATCGCAAAACGAATTGCGAAAGAGCGCAAGCAACGTGCATTAAATGACGATAAATACGCAAAAACACAATACAAAAAAGATATGGGCCGAGAGGCGTTATACGCCGAAGTGGACAGGAATTTGAAATGAAAGAAGGTGTGTGCCGGTGAAAAACGAAAAGTGGACAGAAGATTTGTATTTATACCGTATGAAGCCGGCACCACCGAAGATGGAGGATTTTCAGGAGTATATTGCTCTTTACTTTGCTGAAAAGGACGAAAAATACCTCGGTTGGTTCTTCCACTATTATGAGCCAAGGCTGAACACAATTATTATGGAGACGGTGCAAGAAACCGCAATGCAAGGGCATTTTGCCGATTTGAAGCAAGCGTATATTTTCGGTATCTACAAGGCGCTGCAGAAATACGATATTTCTACAGGCGTTCCGTTCGTCATTTTCAAAGAGCATTATGTAAAAAACGAGATTGACAAGTACATCAGTACCATGCGGACAGGTTATTCCGTTCAAAGCGTGGACGAATACCGAACGCTCAGAAAGGCAATGGCGCTGTATGCAAAATATGAGTATAAGTTTGATGATGAAACAATAACCATAATCGCCGCCGAAATCGGAAAAAGCGTTAAGGACGCCAAAGAGATTATCCGTGCCGGAATTGACAGCACGAACTACACCGATTTTTACCGCAAATACGCTGACGAGGACGGTGAAAGCACGGCGGAGGATGTGACGGTTGACACTACATCAAACCCCGAAAAGCTATACTTCAAACAGTGGCAAGCAGAAACACTGTTTTCTGCCTACGAAAGCCTTGATTACCGTGAGCGCAGTATGGTAGCCGATCATCTTGGTTTTTGCCCGGAATGTTACGGTATTTATGAGCATAGTAAAGACGAAAACGGCAATTCGGTCAAGCTGTTCCGCAAGGGCAAAGCCTACATAGACCTTGCCGCCGAGCATATGTTGTCTTCACCCGAGACCGCTTTTCAAATTGTAAACGGCGCATACGAGAAAATGCTGATTGAACTGGCTATAGATGAGTACATCCATATTGTAGAACTGCGGCTAAAATCCACCGACAATAACTCGGTCACATACGAATATTGTGCCGATCATAACAATGACTGGGGCAAAATCCACTATACCTTCGGCGAAGACGATTACGATGTCAATCGATATATCTATACTGATAGGAAGGGCGGCTTCTTTTTCGCCACTGCAGGAGAATGGATTATGCGTAACACAAATATAAAATACATACCGAGATATATGGTGATATCTTTATAACCGCATAAAATGAAACAGCCCCGATGAGACAGACAAAAATCTGAAACTCATCAGGGCTGTTTGTGTTTTGTTTATGGTATGACAGAAAATTGTAATATTTTGCGAAAAAATAAAAAATGTTAATAAAATCTCTTGCATTTGCGATGTGCATGTAGTACAACAAAGTAAATACTACTTGCGAGGTGCTGAAAAATGTCTTTAACGGTCAGTTACAACAAGCTTTGGAAGTTGCTTGTCGATAAAAAAATGAGTAAGGCTGAAACGCAAA
>SFFJ01000016.1 GCA_004557855.1 Oscillospiraceae bacterium | reverse complement strand
GGGCGGGCGTTCCGGTGCGTCGGGGTCTTGGGGTTTACCCCAAGTCGCTTTTGGGCACTTTTGGCGAGTCAAAAGTGCCACCCCGGCGGTAGCCGTGCAGATTATGATAACTAAAAGACTTGCCCCGCCGCAGGCGAGAAGAAACTATGATAAAGCGGCTTCGCGGGGGATGGGGCGCGGGACTGATATTTGCCGAGGAGGCATCCCCGCCGCCGGCGGGCGGAGGTGCGTAAACCGGCAGTGCCGCCGAAGACCATTCTATGGTACTGCGGCGGTGGGGTGAATTATGCGGTTTTTTGCGGGGGGGGGTCAGTTAAAGCGGCTCATGGCCTCCTCCGGGCGGCCCTGCATGATGAGTGTGCAGGCCTCGGCGGTGTTTTTCAGCAGGGGGTAAAGGGTTTTACCCTCCGCTTCGGAGAACCGCCCCAGCACCCAGTCGGCAAGGTCGTATTCGGGGTTCGGCTTTTCGCCCACCCCGAACCTGATGCGGGGGAAGCTGTCGCTGCCGAGCTTGAGGATGATATCCTTGAGGCCGTTGTGGCCGCCGGCGGAGCCTTTGGTGCGGATGCGCATTTTGCCGACCGGCAGGCTGACGTCATCCGAAAGGACAATGAGGCGCTCCGGCGGGAGCTTATAGAATTTCATGGCCTCCTGCACCGCCTGCCCCGAAAGGTTCATGTAGGTGGTCGGCTTCATCAGCAGGATGTGCTTACCGTCCAGCATGGCTTCGCCGGTCATGGCGTGAAAGCGGGAGCGCTCCACGGCGGCGCCGCAATCCCCGGCCAGGACATCGAGGGCGCAGTAGCCGATATTATGACGGGTATTGCCGTATTTACTGCCGGGGTTGCCCAGCCCGCAGATGACAAATTCCACCGGGCCGTAAACCGGGGCGGCAGGGGCAGGGGCGGCGGTCTTTTTCTTAAAAAAACCCATGAGACCTCCTTGGGAGAGAAACGGCAGGAGAGAACGGCTCCCTCCTGCCGGGAATATGCGAAAAATCAGGTGAACAGCGGGGAAACGGGCTTGTCCTCGTAGATGCGGCTGATGGCCTCGGCAAAGACGGGAGCGACGGACAGCATCTTGATGCGGGCGGCGTCGGAGCCTTCCCTGGCGGGGATGGTATCGAGGAACACCGTTTCGGTGATGACGCTGTCGGTGAGGCGCTGGATGGCGGGGCCGGAAAGCACGCCGTGGGTGGCGCAGGCATAGACCTCCTTGGCACCGCCGATCTTCATCAGGGCCTCGGCGCCATGGCAGAGGGTACCGGCGGTATCCACCATGTCATCCACCAGTACGACGGTTTTGCCCCGGACGTCACCGATGATATTCATGACCTCGCTGACATTGGCGCGGGGACGGCGCTTATCGATGATGGCGATGGGGCAGTCCAGACGCTCGGCGAATTTGCGGGCACGGGTGACGGAGCCGAGATCGGGGGAAACGACGGCGATCTGGTCATGGGGGATGTCACGGAATTTTTCGATAAAATAGGGGGCCAGAATGGGGGTGCCCATCAGGTGATCGACGGGGATATTGAAGAAGCCCTGGATCTGCGCCACGTGGAGGTCCATCGAGAGGACACGGTCCACCCCGGCGACGGAGATGAGGTCGGCCACCAGCTTGGCGGAGATCGGGTCACGGGCCTTGGCTTTTCTATCCTGACGGGCATAGCCGTAGTAGGGAACGACGGCGGTGATGCGGCCGGCAGAAGCGCGCTTGAGGGCGTCGATCATAATGAGCAGCTCCATCAGGTTATTATTGACGGGGCCGCAGGTGGACTGGATCACGAATACATCGGAGCCACGCACCGATTCCTCGATGGAGATGGAAACCTCGCCATCGGCAAAGGCACCGACGGTGCAGCGGCCCAGCGGCAAGCCCATGCAGGCCGCGATATCCGCTGCCAGCTTTTTATTGGAATTGCAGGCGAAGATTTTGATGTCTTTTCCGTGGATACTTTTCATGATTTTTTCTACTCCCTACTGAAATGATAATAATATGGTCAAACACCGTGGCGGTGTGTGCGCCCGGGGGTGGGGGCGTTCGTGAAAAAGTTTGCGGGCGCCTGCGGCGGGGCGAGCGAAGCGAGCCCGCAGAGGGATAGGGTTGGTGGGGGATTTTAGGGGATGGTCTGTAATCGCCTGCGGCGGGGGGAGAGCTTTTTAGAAAACTCGGTTTGCACGCCTGCCCGGCGGGGGCATGGAAAAGTTTGCGGGCGCCTGCGCGCTGCCCCAAGACCCCTGTCGCTGGCTGTGCTGGATACGGATTGATTTTTGACGGCAGTCCAAAATCAATCCGTACTGCGCACAGAATCGCTCCCAAGGTAGCCGCAGCGCATCTGCCCTTTCCCCCCACCCCCTTTCCCGAGGCGGGAAAGGGGCCCGGATGGGCGGGCGATTAGAAACCGGCAGCAACGCTCTCGGGGTGTTAGGACTTACAAAAACCGCAAGCCGCCGACCTTAAAGTATTTGCTTTCCTGCCCCGTAGTTCCCCTCCTTTGAGGAGGGGACAGGGGTGGTGGGGGACAGGGGTGGTGGTTCGCCGTTCTGCGCTCCAGCGCAGCGGCGATAAAAATGCGCCGCAGGCTCTTCTTAAGCCCATCTGCGTGCAGTACGGATTTGTTTTTGGGCGGCAGCCTAAAAATAAATTCGTATCCAGCGCAGCAGGGCGACCGGGTTTTTAGGGCGTAGCCCTAAACCGTTTTTGCATCCTTTTGTCGGCACAAAAGGATGCCCCCGCCGGGTAGGCGTGCTAACCAAGCCTTCTAAAAGACTTACGCCGCCGATAGGCGATATCTCACTATTACCTAACGGGTCGCGGGGGTTGGGGCGCGGGACTGATATTTGCCGAGGAGGCGTCCCCGCCGGAGGCGGAACCTTATTTTTTCTCCCGGCGGAAACGGCGGGCGAGGCCGGGCTTGATGACCGGCTCGGCGCGGGCGATGAGCATGGCGTCCTCGGGGACGTCCCGGGTGACGGTGGCCCCGGCGGCGGTGTAGGCGCCCGCCCCCACGGTGACGGGGGCGACCAGGTTGGTATTGCAGCCGAGGAAGGCGTGATCGCCGATGGTGGTGCGGAATTTTTCCTTGCCGTTAAAATTGGCGATGGCCACGCCGCAGCCGAAATTTACCCCGCTGCCGCAGTCGGTATCGCCGACATAGGTGAGGTGGGCAATGGCGGTTTTTTCGCCGATATTGGAATTTTTGACCTCAACAAAATCACCGATCTTACAGCCGGCGGCGATGTGGCAGCCGGGGCGGACCTGCGAAAACGGCCCGATGGACACATTGTTTTCGAGGGTGGAATCGGTGATGTAGGTGTTTTTGACGGTGCAGTTTTCGCCGATGACGGCATCGGAAAGGACGCTGCCCGGCCCGATGACCGAGCCGGCCCCGATGACGGTATTGCCGCGCAGGATACAGCCCGGCAGGATGGTGGCGCCGGGGGCTATGGTGACGGTTTCCTCTATCATGATGCCGTCCCACAGGGGGATGAGCACGCCGGCGGCCTCCAGTGCGGTAAGCAGCGCCTCACGGGCGGGATCGGTTCTGGGCATGGGAAAACCTCCTTCTTGGCGGAAAGATTGGGGGGTGAACAGGCGAAAGCGGCCCGCCGAAGCCCGCAGCAGGCGGCAGGACGCACAGGGACAGTTTCTACTGTTATTATGGTATGTTTACGGTTTTTTTGCAAGGGGAGAAGCGGCTAAAGTGGGAGAAAAAACGCCCTCTGCGGCAGGGAAAATTAGGCGTTATCCACAGAGAGGACGGGCAAAGGACGCCCCGGAAGGCCAAAATAGGCCGAAATATGGCCAAAATAGGGCGCTTATAGGGAAAAGGTATGAAACCAAACGGAAAAACTATGAAAAAAACTGTGGCATTCGCACGAAGGTGTGTTATAATAATAACAATGGCGCAAAGCGCCGATCTGCCGGCCGGGAAATACCCCCTGCAGCCCGGACGGGAAAATCAATAAATCCAAGGAGGAGACGCAAAATGTTTGGGAAAAAACACGCTGCGGAAAGCGGCAAGAAAAAGTACCTCTATATGTTTGAAGAGGGCAACAAGGACATGCGTGAGCTGCTGGGCGGTAAGGGCGCCAATCTGGCCGAGATGACCAACGCCGGTATGCCCGTGCCCCCCGGCTTTACCATCACCACCGAGGCCTGCACCCAGTACTACACCGACGGCCGCCAGATCAACGAGGATATCATGTCCGATATCTTTGTGTATCTGGAGAAGCTGGAAAAGAAGGTCGGCAAGAAGTTCGGCGATGTGGAAAGCCCCCTGCTGGTTTCCGTCCGTTCCGGCGCCCGTGCCTCCATGCCCGGCATGATGGATACCATCCTGAACCTTGGCCTGAACGATGAATCCGTACAGGGCCTTGCCAAGCAGACCAACAACCCCCGCTTTGCCTATGACAGCTATCGCCGCTTCATCCAGATGTTCTCCGACGTAGTGATGGAGCTTTCCAAGAAGCGCTTCGAGGAGATCATCGACGAGCTGAAGGAGAAGAAGGGCGTTAAGAACGACGTGGACCTGGACACCGAGGATATGAAGGAGCTGGTCACCCGCTTCAAGGAGTTCTATAAGAAGGAAAAGGGCGAGGACTTCCCCCAGGACCCCAAGGTTCAGCTCATCGAGGCCGTCAAGGCCGTATTCCGCAGCTGGGATAACCCCCGCGCCAACGTCTACCGCCGCATGAACGAGATCCCCTATGACTGGGGCACCGCCGTTAACGTACAGTCGATGGCCTTCGGCAACAGCGGCAACACCAGCGGCACCGGCGTAGCCTTTACCCGCAACCCCGCCACCGGTGAGAAGGCGCTGTTCGGCGAGTACCTCATCAATGCGCAGGGCGAGGACGTGGTAGCCGGTATCCGTACTCCCTCTCCCATCAGCAAGCTGGCCGAGGAGATGCCCGAGGTCTATAAGCAGTTCGTGGACATTGCCGGCCGCCTGGAGAAGCATTACCGTGATATGCAGGATATGGAGTTCACCATTGAGAACGGTAAGCTGTATATGCTGCAGACCCGTAACGGCAAGCGCACCGCTGCCGCCGCCCTGAAGATCGCCGTTGACCTCGTGGACGAGGGCATGATCACCGAGAAGGAAGCGGTACTGCGCGTAGAGCCGAAGCAGCTGGACAGCCTGCTGCATCCCCAGTTCGACGCTGACGCCATGAAGAAGGCCGAAGTGATCGGCAAGGGCCTGGCTGCCTCCCCCGGTGCTGCCTGCGGCCAGGTGGTATTCACCGCCGAGGACGCCAAGCACGCCGTAGAAAGCGGCGCCATGAAGAAGGTCATCCTCGTTCGTCTGGAGACCTCCCCCGAGGATATCGAGGGCATGGTGGTTGCACAGGGCATCCTGACCGTGCGCGGCGGTATGACCAGCCACGCCGCCGTAGTAGCCCGCGGCATGGGCACCTGCTGCGTTTCCGGCTGCGGCGAGATCAACGTAGACTATGATAAGAAGCAGTTCACCCTGGGCGGTAAGACCTACCATGAGGGCGACTGGATCTCTCTGGACGGCTCCACCGGCTGCATCTACGGCGAAGCCATCCCCACCACCGACGCCACCATTTCCGGCGACTTCGGCCGCTTTATGGGCTGGGCCGACAGCGTGCGCCGTCTGAAGGTATTTACCAATGCCGATAACCCCCGTGACGCCAAGCAGGCTGTTGAGTTCGGTGCAGAGGGCATCGGTCTGTGCCGTACCGAGCACATGTTCTTCGAGGGCGACCGCATCAAGGCCGTCCGTGAGATGATCGTTTCCCGCACCGTAGAGGAGCGCCGTGCCGCACTGGCCAAGATCGAGCCGTACCAGGAGAGCGACTTTGAGGCGATGTATATGGTAATGGGCGAGCGTCCCATGACCATCCGTTACCTCGATCCTCCTCTGCACGAGTTCCTGCCCACCAAGGAGGAGGATATCGTGGAGATCGCGGGCGAGCTGAACATCACCGTGGACGAGCTGAAGGCCGTTATCGCCTCTCTGCATGAGTTCAACCCCATGATGGGCCACCGTGGCTGCCGTCTGGCTGTTTCCTTCCCCGAGATCGCCGAGATGCAGACCACCGCTGTGATCAAGGCTGCCATCTCCGCTTCCGAGAAGCTGGGCTATATGATCACTCCTCACATCATGATCCCGCTGGTAGGCGAGGTGAAGGAGCTGAAGTTCGTTAAGGACATCGTAGTGGAGACCGCCGATAAGCTGATCGCCGAGGCCGGTGTGGACATGAAGTATGAGGTCGGCACCATGATCGAGATCCCCCGTGCTGCCCTGACCGCCGATGAGATCGCCACCGAGGCCGACTTCTTCTCCTTCGGCACCAACGACCTGACCCAGATGACCTTCGGCTTCAGCCGTGATGACGCCGGCAAGTTCCTCAACTATTACTATGAGAACAAGATCTACGAGAGCGATCCCTTTGCCCATCTGGACCAGAAGGGCGTCGGCAAGCTCGTCGAGATGAGCGTCAAGCTGGGCCGCCAGACCCGTCCGAACCTCGGGCTGGGCATCTGCGGTGAGCATGGCGGCGACCCCACCTCCGTGGAGTTCTGCGACCGTGTGGGTCTTGACTATGTTTCCTGCTCTCCCTTCCGTGTACCGATCGCCCGTCTGGCTGCTGCACAGGCTGCTATCAAGAGCGAAAAGTAAGATAACCGCAAGCGGGCAAGCCCGCATAAAAGCAAGCTCCCGGCCAACAGGCCGGGAGTTTGTGCTATGTAGGGGGATTGCAGAGGAGAGGCTGCAAAAGGGGGTTATAGAGGAGGGCTTGCAAAAGGGGAGGGGCCACATAGAGGGGGTTATAGAGGAGGGCTTGCAAAGGGGGAGGGGCGGGGCGCAGCCCCTTTCGGCGAAGCCGAAAGCCGCGCGCGAAGCGCGCGGAGCCCGCCGCAGGCGGGCGGGCTGCGCCCCAGTGCCCGCGGCTTTTGCGGGGCGGGGGAGAAGGGAAGGGCCGGAGAAAATGCAGGGGGCGGGGCCGGAGGTCTGTGCAAACTTTGCGGAAAAATAAAGGTTACCTATTGCAAGCGGGCGGCGCTGCGGGTAAAATAAAACCAATCGGGTTCCTGCTTGTGTGAGAACGCACGGGCGGAAGCGGGAACCGTTTTTGCCGTTCGGGGAGGGTCAGATGGTATTTTCCAGCCTGCTGTTTGTGTTCCTGTTTTTGGCGCTTAACCTGGTTTCGCAGGCGGCGCTGCGGGGCGTGCGACAAAAGAATAGTGCCATGCTTATCTTCTCGATGGTGTTTTTCAGCTGGGCGGGGCCGCGGTATGTGGTGCTGCTTTTGCTGGATACCGCCCTGTGCTGGTTTTTTGCCCTGCGGATAGAAAAGCAGCCGGGCCGGAAAAAGCTGCACCTGACCCTGTGCGTTGCGCTGGTGCTGGCGGTTCTGGGCGTCTTCAAATACACCGGGTTTTTACTGGGGAATTTGCAGGGGCTGTTCGGATGGCCGCCGCTGATCCCGGAGATCGTTTTGCCCATCGGCATCAGCTTTTATACCTTCCAGCTCATCAGCTATGTGGCGGATGTGTACCGCGGTGAGGTGGAGGCCCAGAAAAAATACTGGCTGCTGCTTTTGTACGCCAGCCTGTTCCATCAGTGCATTGCCGGGCCCATTGTGCGGTACCGGGATGTCGCCCACGATATAGAGACCCGCCGGGTGCTGCCCGAGGAGGTAAGCCGGGGCGTCAGCCGGTTTACGGTGGGGCTGGCCAAAAAAGCGGTGCTGGCCAATTCCGTGGCGGTGCTGGCCGACCGCTGGCTGCCCACTGCCGGGGGGCTTTCCGGCATCCCGACGGCGGGGCTGTGGCTGGGCGGGCTGTGCTATATGCTGCAGATCTACCTCGATTTTTCCGCCTATTCCGATATGGCCATCGGCATGGGGCTGATGTGCGGGTTCCATTACCGGGAAAACTTCAACTACCCCTATATCGCCTCCTCGGTCACCGATTTCTGGCGGCGGTGGCACATTTCGCTGTCCTCCTTTTTCCGGGATTATGTCTATATCCCGCTGGGCGGCAACCGCTGCGGCCGGGGGCGCCAGCTTCTGAACCTGTTGGTCGTGTGGGGGCTGACCGGCCTGTGGCACGGCGCCAGCTGGAACTATGTCCTGTGGGGGCTGTACTTCTTCGTCTTTCTTGCCGTGGAAAAATTCCTGCTGGGCAGCCGGCTAGAGAGGATTCCCGCGGTGGTGCGGCACATTGCGGTGCTGCTTATCGTGTATTTCTGCTGGGTCATCTTCCGCTTCCGTGATGCGGCGGCGCTGGGGATGGCGCTGCGGGGGCTGTTCGGCGGCGGGGCGGCTGCGGCCGGCATGACGGTAAAGATCAGCCTGAAGAATAATATATTCCTGCTGGCTGCGGCGGGGCTGGCCTGCACGCCGCTGGCCTCCGGGCTGTGGCAGCGGTGGAAGGCGACCGAACGGCCGCTGCTGCGGGGTGCTGCCGCGGTGTGGGAGGTCATCCACCCGGTGGTGCTGCTGCTGCTTTCGGCCATGGCGCTGGCCGGGGACAGCTACAATCCGTTTTTGTATTTCCAGTTCTGATAAAATCGAAGGCCGGGAGGGGACGGGGCGCAGCCCCTTTCGGCGAAGCCGAAAGCCGCGCGCGAAGCGCGCGGAGCCCGCCGCAGGCGGGCGGGCTGCGCCCCGGCGCCCGCGGCTTTTGCGGGGCGGGGCGGTGGGAAGCGCCCTGAAATGAGTGAAAAGGAAAGGGGGACTGCGGGCATGAAGGAGATTGACCGGGGAAGCATCCGGACGGTAAAGCTGGCGGTGTTTTTCGGGACGCTGGCGGTGCTGTGTGTGATCGGCATTTTGCTGCCGCGCCCTGCCGAAAGTGAGATAGAAAAGCGCCGGCTGACCGAATTCCCGGCCTTCAGCTGGGCGTCCTTCTGGGATGGCAGCTGGTTTTCCGGAATCGATAAGTGGTACGCCGATACCTACCCCCTGCGGGAAACGCTTATTGCCGGGAACAAGGCGGTGCAGGGGCTTTACGGCATCCGCACCGATGTGATCGTCGGCGGGGAAAACGGCGGCGAGGAGATCCCCGATATAGAGGGCGGGCAGGGCGAGCTGCCCACGCTGCCCAAGGACGACCCCGGGCAGGAACCCGATGAGCCCTCCCGCGACGGCAACGTAAGCGGCGGCGGGGAGATGATCAGCGGGCTGTATGTCAGCGGGAACGCCGGGTACGGGCTGTATTATTTCGAGCAGCAAAACGCCGACTGGTACGCTGCCATCCTGAATGAGATGGAAAAACGGCTGGAGGGGAAGGCGCAGCTTTACAGTATGGTGGCGCCCCTTAACAGTCTGCTGTTGAGCGATGAGCTGCAAAAGGAGCTGCATTCCAGCGACCAGCGGCAGGCCATACGGTATATTTACAGCCGCATGGCGCCGGGCATAAAAACGGTGGAGGTTTACGACACGCTGCGCAGCCACGTGGAGGAATACCTGTATTTCCGGACCGACCACCACTGGACGGCGCTGGGCGCCTACTACGCCTACACCCGGTATGCGGCGGCGGCCGGGCTGACCCCGCACATGTTGGATCAGTTTGAACGGGTGGAATACCCCGGCTTTTTGGGCACCTACTATTCCACCAGCGGCATTGCCTCACTGGCGGGCGACCCCGATACCGTCATAGCGTATAAGCCGATGGGCACCAACAAAATGAAGATGACCATGCCGGACGGCACGGTGTACGACTGGTTTGTGGTGAACGATGTTTCCGACTACGGCAGCAGCGTGAAGTACGGCGCCTTTGCGGGCGGCGACCAGCCCTATAATGTGGTGGAGAACCCGGCGATCACCGACGGCTCGGCCTGCCTGGTCATCAAGGACAGCTACGGCAACGCACTGATCCCCTTTCTGGTGGATCACTACCAGTACCTGTACTGGATCGATTTCCGGTATTATAAGGGCTCGATGTACGACCTGGTGGCGGAAAAGAACATCAAGGACGTACTGGTGCTGCAGCAGATCTACAACACCGGCACCGTGGGCGCGCTGAAGAAGCTGCAGGCGCTGGCGGAGCGATAATGCGAATAAAAAAGTCACCCTGCGGCGCCGGCTGCGGGGTGATTTTTTTGCGGTATGGGGTAGGCATGGCGGCGGGGGAGAGGGCCGGGGCGCAGCCCCCGCCGCCCCCCGCAGGGGGGCGGCGGGAAGCGTGCCGCAGGCACGCTTTAGGCGGCGGAGCCGCCGGGCTGCGCCCCGGTTCCCGCACCCTGCAGCGGGCCGCCCAAAGAAAACCGCCCCGGACAACGGCTGCCCGGGGCGAATTGCTATGCCGAGATCAATCGGTGATGGGGGTGAAAACATTGTCCTTGCTGGTCTCTGCTACGATGTCGGAGAGATAGAAGGTGGCCTGCACCATGCCGGTTTCCTCGTTGTACATCTTGCGCAGGTTGGGGGAAACCCGGAACATCTCGGCCTGTACCTCGGGGCGCATATCAAAGTGCGCTACGCCCTTTACACGGATAAAGCCCCCCTCGGGATGCATCGCACAGATCTCCACATTGGGGTTGGCCTGTACCTGGCGGTAGCTTTCCTTGTGGGTGCCCATGCCGAAGTACAGCTTATCCTCGAAGATCATCATAAAGCCGAAGGGGCGTACACGGGGCTTGTCGCCATCGCAGGTGGCAAAGAAAAACCCGTTGCAGGCCTTGAGATAATCATAGATCTTTTGAATTTTGCTCATAAAAATGCCTCCTTATAAAAGATACCACTATACTATCACACCCGAAAGCCTTCGTCAATGCGGCGGGAGGCGGCGGGGCAGGGGGGAAGATTGCACAAAATTACAGGAAAAGGCGGACAATTGTCCGCAGGAGACGCACAGCAGCGCCCGTCCCTTTCCGGCAGGGAAAAACACTTTAGTAAAATGAAAGCCGCCTTGCAAATGACCCTTGTCAAAATGCACAAGTTTGGCCGTTTTTCTACTGCATTCCGACGAAAATGCAATAAAAAAATTGTAGCCAAACGGGGGGACGGTTGCTATAATACTACTAATATCTTCCCATGGCGTACAAGTGTACGCCGCCGGAGGTACAATTTCATTATTCCATAAGGAGGAATACAAAATGAAAAAACTGCTCGCAATCCTGCTTTGCCTGGTCATGGTTCTTTCCATGGTTGCCTGCGGCGAAAAGCCCGGCTCTTCCGACGGCGAAAAGACCATCACCATCGGTGTCTTTGAGCCTACCTCCGGTCAGAACGGCGCCGGCGGCAAGAAAGAGATCCTCGGCATCCAGTATGCCCACTCCCTGTATCCCACCGTTACCATCGGCGGCGAGGAATACAAGATCCAGCTGACCTACGCCGATAACCAGTCCGACTCCTCCAAGGCGCCCACCGCTGCCCAGCAGCTGGTCTCCAAGGGCGTTACCGCCGTTCTGGGCACCTACGGCTCCGGCTGCGCCATTGCCGGCGGCCCCTACTTCGAGCAGGCCAAGATCCCTGCCATCGGTACCTCCTGCACCAACCCGCAGGTCACCCAGGGCAATGACTACTACTTCCGCGTCTGCTTCATCGATCCCTTCCAGAGCGTAGCCGATGCCCAGTTTGCCAAAAAGCAGGGCGTTACCAAGGCTGCCGTCATCACCGAGGCCGGTGACGACTATTCCGCCGGTTTGGGCGCCTACTTTGTAAAGGCCTTCAAGGAGCTGGGCGGCGAGGTCGTTGAGGTCAACTTCCAGACCGGTGAGACCGACTTCTCCGGCACCATGGCCAGCCTTGCGGCGCAGGGCATCGGGGCCATCTTTGCTCCCACCTCCATCGAGACTGCTCCCTTTATTATCAAGCAGGCACGTGAGGCCGGCATCGACGGTTGCATCCTCGCCTCCGATACCTGGGACGATGTTTCCATCATTCAGCGCGTAGTGGAAGCCGGCGCCTCCATCGACGGCGTTTACTTCTCCACCTTCTTCATTGAGGGCGACGATACCAACCCCGCCGCCAACGCCTTTGCCGAGGGCTTCAAGGCCTGGCTGAAGGAGGACTCCGCCCGCCTGACCGATAACTCCAACAGCGAGGAGATCTCTGCCGTGACCGCCTGCGGCTACGATGCCTACATGGCCATCTACTATGCGCTGGAGAAAGCCCAGTCCACCGACGGCGCGACCCTGCGGGATGCGTTGGCTGCGCTGGATGTCCCCGGCCTTGTTACCGGCGACCTGAAGTTTGATGAGAACGGCGATGCGGTAAAGAGCTATGCCATCATCAAGACCGCCACCACCGAGGGCTTTGTCTTTGCCGACTCCGTTACCATCGAATAACCGCAAATAACGCTGTGGCAGCATGAAAAATGCTTTGGCTGCGCGGCGAGGGGGCGCCTACGGGTTCCTCCTCGCTGCGCTTGCCGCCGTTTACAGCGGCATTCTTTGCGGGGGCTTTGATCGCTTCATCGGGATGAAAGCCCCGGCAAAGGGAGCCGCGGCCCCTTTTACGGCAGATCCTTTTTTATTGGAGGCAGTAATATGCATGACTTTACCTACTACGCCCAGATCCTTATATCGGGACTGACCATCGGCAGCCTGTATGCGCTTATCGCCATCGGCTATACGATGGTTTACGGCATCCTGCGGCTCATCAACTTTGCCCACGGCGATATGTTCATGGTCGCGGGCTTCATTATGATCTACATCACAAGCTGGAGCAGCAGCTTTCTGGGTGCCGGCAGCATCGTGGTGGGGCTGATCCTTACCCTCATCCTTACCGTCATATTGGGCGTGATGATAGAAAAGGTGGCCTATAAGCCGCTGCGCTCCGCCCCCCGTATGTCGGTTATGATCTCCGCCATCGGTGTTTCCTACCTGCTGCAGAACCTTTCCACCTATGTCACCGGCGGTCTGGCACAGTCCTATCCCAATATCCCGTGGCTGCGCACCGAGATCCAGATCGGCAGCATCACGGTGCGGCGGCTGGCCATTCTGACCCCCGTGCTGACCATCCTGCTGGTCATCGCACTGGTGTTGCTGATCAAGCACACCAAAATGGGGATGGCCATGCGTGCCGTTGCCAAGGACTTTGATACCGCACAGCTGATGGGCATCCGCATCGACCGCATCATCTCCTTTACCTTTGTCATCGGCTCCTTTCTGGCGGCGGTCGGCTCCATTCTGTATTTCAGCTACATCGGGCAGGTCAGCCCCACCATCGGCGCCATGCCGGGACTGAAATCCTTCGTGGCGGCGGTGTTCGGCGGCATCGGCTCGGTGCCCGGGGCGGTCATCGGCTCCTATATCATCGGCATCTGCGAAACGTTCATCAAATCCAATCAGAATATTTCCATCTTCAGCAATGCCTTTACCTTTGCGCTGCTGATCATCATCCTCCTCATCAAGCCCAACGGCCTGTTCGGAGAGAAACTGAAGGAGAAGGTGTAAACGATGAAAAACAACAAAAAACGCAACCTGCTTTGCTCCCTCCTTCTGGCCGCGGCGCTGGTGGCGCTGCTGCTGTATATCGATAACAGCCCCCTAAAAAGCTCGATGCTTTCCACCGTGCTGCAAAAGGGCGCCATCTATGCCCTGCTGGTGGTTTCCATGAACCTCTTAAACGGCTTTACCGGGCTGTTCAGCCTGGGGCAGGCGGGCTTTATGCTGCTGGGCGCCTATACCTATGCCATCCTTACCATCCCGGTGGCGCAGCGCATCAATGTGTACCAGTATTTTGACGGCGGTATTGTGCAGTTCCAGATGCCGCAGATCCCGGCACTGATCCTGGCGGGGCTGGTGGCGGCGGTCTTTGCCGCCCTCATCGGGGCGCCGGTGCTGCGCCTGAAGAGCGACTACCTGGCCATTGCCACCCTCGGCTTTGCCGAGATCCTCCGTGCCGTTATCCAGTGGGAAAAGCTGGGGCCGCTGACCAATGCCTCCAACATCCTGCGGAAATTCACCGGCTATAACAGCATCCTGTTCCCCTTTATCGTATCCGGCATCTGCATCGCCATCATCGTGCTGCTCATCAATTCCACCTACGGCCGGGCCTTTAAGGCCATCCGGGAGGATGAAATTGCCGCGGAGGCTATGGGCATCAACCTGATGAAGCACAAGATGCTTTCCTTCTGCACCAGCAGCTTTTTTGCCGGTATCGGCGGGGCGCTGCTGGCCATGTTCCAGTTCAATGCCCACGCCAAAAACTTTACCACCGCCATGACCTACGAGATCCTGCTCATTGTTGTCATCGGCGGCATCGGCTCCATCACCGGCTCCATTCTGGGCTCCTTCCTGTATGTGGCGTGCAGTGAATGGTGGCTGCGCTTTTTGGATAACCCCACCGTCATCGGCACCTTTAAGGTCCCGCTGCTGGGACACGGCTTCCGCATGGTGGTGTTCTCGGTGGTCATCATGGTCATCGTGCTGTTCTACCGGCAGGGGCTTATGGGGACGAGGGAATTCAGCTGGGACGCCGTATTTGCGTTCTTCGGGAAGCTCGGCCGGTTCTTCCGGAATCTTTTTACCGGCAAAAAAGCAGTGAAAGGCGGTGTGGTGCATGAGTGAGCCCGTTCTGAAGCTGGAAAATGTTACGATGCAGTTCGGCGGCGTGGTGGCCGTGGATGACCTTTCGATGGAGGTGCGTCAGGGCGAGATCGTTGCGCTGATCGGGCCGAACGGCGCAGGCAAAACCACCGCCTTTAATGTGGTGACGGGGGTCTATGCCCCCACCAACGGCTGCCTTTATCTCGACGGCAAGCCCTATCTTTGCGAGCATCCCGCCGGCAAGGCCAAAAAGACCTATCTCGGCAGCGATGCGGATAAATTCGTCCGGCACCCCACCCTGCGGAAAACCCCCGATCAGATCACCAACATGGGGCTGGCCCGCACCTTCCAGAATATCCGGCTGTTCGGCAAGCTGACCGTTTTCGAGAATGTTCTCATCGCGAAGCATATGCACGCCCGGGGCGGCTTTTTAGCGGCGACCTTCCACCTGAACGGCAGGGAGGAGGCCCGGATGCGCCGGGAGGCGATGGAGCTTCTGGAGATCGTGGGGCTGGCGGAGCTGAAGGACGAGACCGCCGCCAACCTGCCCTACGGCCAGCAGCGCCGTCTGGAGATCGCCCGTGCGCTGGCGACCGACCCGCGGCTGCTCATCCTGGATGAGCCGGCCGCCGGCATGAACCCGCAGGAAACGGTGGAGCTGACCGAATTCATCCGGGAGATCCGGGAGCAGTTTGACCTTTCCATCCTGCTCATCGAGCATCACATGAATCTGGTCATGGATATCTCCGACCGCATCTATGTGCTGGAATTCGGCAAGCTCATCGCCGAGGGCATCCCCGTGGAGGTCCAGGCCGATGAACGGGTCATTGAAGCGTATTTGGGGGTGGATCTCGATGCTTAAGGTACAGGAACTTCAGGTCAATTACGGCGGCATCCGTGCCGTCAAGAATATCTCCTTCGAGGTGCCGGACGGCAGCATCGTCACGCTGGTGGGCGCCAACGGCGCCGGAAAATCCACCACGCTGCGCACCATCGCCGGGCAGGTCAAGGCACAGGCCGGCTCCATCACCTACAACGGCGAGGAGCTTTTGGGAATGCCCAGTGATGAGATCGTCAAGCGGGGCATCACGCTGGTGCCGGAGGGCCGCCGGGTCTTCCCCGATATGACGGTGCTGGAAAACATGAAGATCGGCGCCTACCTGCGGCGGGATAAGCCGGACAGGGATATTGAATGGTGCTTTACGCTGTTCCCCCGCCTGAAGGAGCGCCACTGGCAGCTGGCAGGCACCCTTTCCGGCGGCGAGCAGCAGATGCTGGCGGTGGCCCGCGCGCTGATGAGCCGCCCCAAGCTGATGATGATGGATGAGCCGTCCCTGGGGCTTGCCCCCCTTATCGTACGGGATATCTTCCAGATCATCCGGGAGATCAATAAGCAGGGCGTTACCATTCTGCTTATCGAGCAGAACGCCAACATGGCGCTGCACACCGCCGACAAGGGCTATGTGCTGGAGACCGGCGAGATCATTCTGGAGGGCCCCGGCCGGGAGCTTTTGGAAAACCCGGTCATCCGGGAGGCCTACCTCGGTAAATAATTCTGCAAGCTTCCCCCTGCGGTCCGCCGCGGGGGGATTTTTGCGGGGAGCGGGGGAAACGGCCGCAGGCCGCCCGCCCGCAGGGCGGGCAAACGGGCGAAGCCCGTTTCGGCGGTGCGCAGCACCGCCGGGCCTGCGGCCGTATGACCGTACCCTGCAGCGGGCTGCGGGGGGGAATTTTTGCAGGGGGACTTTGCAAAACGGCCGAACGATGCTATGATAAAGGGAGAAGCCGCAGAAAGGAGCATCGCCGTGAGACTGATAGAAAAGGCCGCGACCTATCACAAATGGGAGCAGGACGCCATCACTATGCTGATGCTGCACCTGGCGGCGCTGCTCATCTGCCTGTATCTGGGGCGGGCGGGCTACGCCGAGGATACCGCCCCGGTCATCTTTGTGCTGGCGGTATTCCTTACCGGGTTTTTTACCGATGGCTACCTGTGGAGCGTTCTGGGGTCGCTGCTTTCGGTTTTTGTGGTCAACTACTTCTTCACCGAGCCGTTTTCCAAATTGAGCTTTTCCGGGCCGGGCTACCCCATCGCCTTTGTGACGCTGTTTTCGGTGGGTATCCTGACCAGCGCCATAACGGTACGCAGCCGGGACCGCCAGCGCCTAAAGGCCGAAAACGAAAAGGAGCGCACCCGCGGCAATCTGCTGCGGGCGGTCAGCCACGACCTGCGCACCCCGCTGACGGCCATTTCCGGGGCAATAGGTACCGTGCTGGAGCAGCAGGACACCCTGCCGCCCGAAAAGCAGCGGGAGCTGCTGCAAAGCGCCGAGGAGGAGTCGAAATGGCTCATCCGCATGGTGGAAAACCTTTTGACCATCACCCGGCTGGGCGGCGACGGTGAAACCAAGCTCATCACCCGGCCGGAGGCGGTGGAGGAGGTCATGGCCAGCGCCGCGGCGAAATTTCGCAGGAGGTACCCCGGCTACCACGTGCAGGTGACCGCCCCGGAGGAGCTGCTGATGTCCCCGATGGACGCCACCCTGATGGAGCAGGTGCTGCTGAACATCCTGGAAAATGCCGTCCTGCACGGGCAAAGGGTGCAGAACATCACCATGACAGCCCGCCGCCGTGGGGAAAAGGCGGAGATCCGGGTGACGGATGACGGCGTGGGAATAGACCCCCACCGACTGGAAAGCATTTTTGACGGCATGAGGACCCGCAGCGAGCAGACCGGCAGCGACCGGCGCAGTATGGGCATCGGGCTGACGGTATGCCGTACCATCGTAAACGCACACGGCGGGCAGATCACCGCCGCCAATGACCCGCAGGGGGGCGCCTGTTTTTCCATTACCCTGCCGATACTGACCATAGAGGAGGACGAAAGCGATGAGTAGAATTCTGATCGTGGAGGACGAGTTTTCCATCAGTAATTTTATGAAGACGGTGCTGGAGGGCGACGGCTACACCGTGGAGGTGGCCACCTGTGCGGCACAGGCCCGTGCGGCGCTGGACCGGGCGGAATACCACGTGCTGCTGCTGGATCTCGGACTGCCGGACGCCGACGGGCTGGAGCTTTTGCGGGAGCTGCGGCAGCGGTACGCCCTGCCGGTCATTGTGGTTTCGGCCCGCACCGAGGAAAGCGAAAAGGTGGCCGCCCTGGACTGCGGCGCCGATGACTATATCACCAAGCCGTTCGGCTCCCCGGAGCTGCTGGCACGCATCCGGGCGGTGCTGCGCCGGGCCGGTCCCGCTGCCGGCACCACCGCCTTTACCACCGGGGCGCTCACCATCGATTATGATAAGCACCTGGTGACCATCGAGGGCAAGCCGGTGCATCTGACCGCCAACGAATACCGCCTGGTGGAGCTTTTGAGCCGCAGCGCCGGCAAGGTCCTCACCTACGACCGCATCAGCGAGGCGATGTGGGGGGATGCCGCCGGCGGCAACAGCCAGCTTTTGCGGGTCAACATGGCCAATATCCGCCGCAAGCTGGAGCAGAACCCCGCCGAGCCGCAGTATATTCTCACCGAGATCGGCGTGGGCTACCGGATGAAGGAACAGAACTGAATTTTTGCAGGGCTCCGGGATGGGGCCCGCAGGGCAAGCCGCCCGAAGGGCGGCTTTGGGGGGCGGCCGCAGGCCGCCCCCTACGCCCCGGCCGGCAGGCCGGGGCGGCCCTGCGGGCCCTTTCTCTGCAGGGGCCTGCCTGCTGCACGCCCACGCCCCTGCCTTTTGCAGCTGCCCCACCCCGGGACCCGGTGCAAGGATGCAAACCTGTCCCCCCGCGGCCGCAGGCCGCCCGCCTGCGGCGGGTAAACGGGCGAAGCCCGTTTCGGCGGTGCGCAGCACCGTCGGGCCTGCGGCCGCCGCCTGCCCCCTGCACAAACCCGCAAATTTCCCCCTCTCCGGTGCGGTTTCCCTTGCCCCGCCCGTTCCCATCTGCTACAATAGAAGCAACCGGCCGCCCTGCGGCGGCAAAATTCGACTGGAGGTAAGATTATGGGCTTGTTCGATAAAAGACCCCCCTGCGCCATCTGCGGCGGAAAGGTAAAGGGCCTTCTCCCCTGGAAAATTGAGGGCAACTACATCTGCAATGACTGCTACGGCGTGGTGGATGCCCAGGACGGCAACAGCTTCAATATGAAGCAGTTTCTGGAATACCGGGACTTCCGGGAGCAGAACCATGCCCTCAAGGATCAGTTCCATATTGATGAAACCGTCGAATTCGGCTTCTTCAGCGAAAAATTTGTCTTTGACTATCAGAATAACCTGTTCTGCATGGATAAAGGGCTGGACCGCACCATTTTCCACGGCAGCGAGCTGGAGTCCTTCCTCATCAGTGAGGACGGCGCCCCGCTGCTGGAGGGCAGTGCCCGGGGCTATATCCGCCACCAGAGCACCGTCCCCCAGCGCATCAATGACCTGCTGCCCCAGATGAACCAGCTGCTTTTGCAGCAGCAGATGCAGGAAACGCTGGAACGAATCACCAACCGGGAAAACGACACCCCGACCGCCACCACCCGCATCGACCTGCCCGAGCCGTTCAAGAAATTCTATATCAAGCTGTATTTCCGGCACCCCTACTGGAAGCTGCGGGAATTCGACCGCACCGGCCCCACCCTCATCGGGGACGTCCCAGACCTCAACCAGTACCGCATTGAGTATAACGAGGACGTGGAGCAGCTGAAGCGGTTGGCCGATGCGCTGGCACGGGTCGCGGGTTTCCCGCTGCAGGGCAGCGCCGCCCCGTCCGCACCCGCGGCTGCGTCCCCCGCCCCTGCCCCCGCCGTTGATGCCGTTGCCGAGATCAAAAAGTACAAGGAGCTTTTGGATGCCGGCGTCATCACCGAGGAGGAATTCGCCGCCAAGAAAAAGCAGCTCATGGGCATTTGATATGTAAACCGCAAAAAGGGAACCCGCCACGGGTTCCCTTTTCCGTACCCCTGCAGAAGCCCGACCTACGGCCGCAGGCCGCCGCCCGGAGGGCGGCACCGGAGAACGCAGTTCGCCGGCGGCGGTGCGCAGCACCGCCGGGCCTGCGGCCGTCCCCTGCCCCCTGCAGGAACCCGTAAATCCCCCACGCAAAAAGCCGGCAGCCCCCTGCAGGACTGCCGGCCTTCGGCCGTATCATATCAGAATGCAATCTTCATAAACAGCGCCACGCAGCACAGGATGATGGCCAGCGGCACATACACGTACCGCCCGATGCCGTACCACAGCGCTCCGCGCCGCTTCTTGCTGCCGGTGTTGACGGCCGCCAGCAGCGCATCCTTTTTCATCACATAGAACCACGAAACAGCACCCAGCGTAGCCCCGATGGGGATGATGTAGATGGAAACCAGGTCCATCCACGGCCCCCACTGGGCAATGGTCTCCATCCCGATGCCGAAGCCGAGACAAAGCACCCCCAGCAGCACCAGGGCGGTGGTGCGGTTCAGGCGGGGGAACCGGTGCTGCAGCGACTCGGCCACCGCCTCAAACATATTCTGCAGCGAGCTGACCCCGGCAAAAATCATGGCGACATACAGGATCACCGCAAAAAGCTGACCCAGCGGGATATCCTGCAGGATGGTGGGCAGCGTGACAAACAGCAGGCTCGGCCCGGCGCCCACATCCAGCCCGTAGGAAAAACAGGCGGGGATGATGACCAGCGCCGCCACCACCGCAGCGATGGTATCAAAGAGGGCGGTATGCTGCGCCACCCCCACCACATCCTCCTGCGGGGAAAGGTAGGCACCGTAGACGATCATGCCGCTGCCGGTGACCGAAAGCGAGAAGAACGCCTGTCCCATCGCCCAGATCCAGATCATCGGGTCGGCCAGCGCCTCCCAGCGGGGGGTGAACATGAACTTGTACCCTTCGGCAGCGCCGGGCAGGAAAAATACCCGCACCGCCAAAATCAAAAAGATGAGGAAGAACAGCGGCATCATCACCTTATTGGTCTTTTCGATGCTGCGTGCCCCCAAAAACAGGGTCAGCAGCGTCCCCGCCACCACAATAATGTGGTAGGGGATGACCGAATAGGGCTGCGCCGAAAAGGAGGAAAACCACGCGGCGGCATCGGCGGTCATCAGCGTCCCGGTCAGGGAGTCCACCAGTGCCTTTAATACATAGGTAACAATAACGGCATACCCGATGGCGATACACAGGGAGCCCGCCAGCGGCAGCCAGCCCAGCGCCCCGCCGACCTTCCCGGCCTTTTCCCCGCGGGTGGCCCAGGCGCTGCGGTAGGCGCCCAGCGTGCCGGTGGCCGCCCGCCGTCCCATTGCAAATTCCGCCGGCAGCCCGACATAGCTGAAAATGATCACAAACAGCAGGTAGATGAGCAAAAATGCCCCGCCGCCATTGCTGCCCAGCTTATTGGGGAACCCCCATACATTGGCCATGCCCACTGCCGAACCGACCGAGGCCAGAACGAACCCCCACCGGCTGCCGAAGCTCCGTGTACTCTTTTGGTGTTTCACAAGCATTTCTCCGATCTGCAAAAAAAGCCGCACCCGGCAGCCCTTTGCGTTGATGTAACATTCCATTAGATTTTAGCGCTTAAAATCGCAAAAGTCAAGCCTGCCCCCGCACACCCCGGGGAAGCCCCGGTATACGGGCCGCAGGCCGCCCGCCGTACCGGCGGGCAAGCGAACCTCCGGTTCGCTTCGGCGGCTCCGCCGCCGGGCCTGCGGCCCGTGGCGGGCTACCTCAATCGGTGGGTGATATTCTCTACCGCAGCATCCTCCAGCACAGGCCCATTCGCCAGCAAAATGTGCCCGTTTACATGACGCCGGTACAAGGCATAGTGCTGGATAATATCGTGCGGGATCGAGTAGGCTTCCTTGATGCAAAAGCTCCGGTCGAAGATCACAACGATCAAATAGTCAAACTGGTTTTTATCCAGATTGCGGATAACGCTCAACTCTCGACTGCTCACAGTCGGATGATCGCTGCGTTCCCAGCGGCATTTTATTTGGTAGCGCAGCCCGTCCGGGCCGATGGCATCCAGCCCCTTGGCTGAATTTCGCTCCAGCGTCAAGCCCAGCTTTTGCGCCACCAGCCATTCACCAAAATCCCCCACGGGACTATTATAGGTGCGTACCACATGGCGGTCATTCAGTTCTGTCAGAATGCGGGCATATTGGTTCATCAGCGCCAGCACCTGTGCCATTTCGTTTTCGTTCATTTTACAGCCCTCCTTCCCCTTAACCATACCATGTTCTGCCTTACCCGTAAAGAGAAACTGCTGCGCTCCCCTCGGCACCACTAAAAAAGACGCCCCTGCTCGAAATGTGCAAGCCCCTCCCTCCGCAAGGGGAGGGAAGTGTGAAGGGAGGACCATCGGCGGGTCCTCCCTTCGCGTTTAATTAGGGCAGTGATTTTCAAATCTGCAGAAAGGTAAGCGCTCCCCTCGGCACCACCAAAAAAAGACGCCCCTGCTCGAAATGTACAAGCCGGCCCCTACGCAAGGGGAGGGAAGTGTGAAGGGAGGACCATCGGCGGGTCCTCCCTTCGCGTTTAATTAGGGCAGATGCTTTTAAATCTGTACAGGGTAAGCGCTCCCCTTGGCACCACCAAAAAAGACGCCCGAAGGCGTCTTTTTTGGTGGTGCCGGTGGTGGGACTCGAACCCACACGGTATCGCTACCAACGGATTTTGAGTCCGTCACGTCTGCCATTCCATCACACCGGCACGGCAACAGAAATATTATAACGAAAACCGCCGCCAAATGCAAGCACTAATGCCGCAAACCCGCCGCAAACGGCAAAATTTCCTGCTGCCACACCGCCCGCAGTGCCCCGCAGCCCCACAGCAGCAGCCGTCCCGGCCCCGCCAAAGCCCCGAAATCCGCCGCCAAAGCCCGCCCCCACGCCGCATAGGGCAGGGTGCCGCTGCGCCCCATCACGGTAAAATCCAGCACGCCGTCCCCGGGCGCAACCGAGGCAAATACCTGCCCGCAGCGGGTCTCCGCCGCCATAATGCCCGCCGCCCGGTGCAGCGCCGCCCCGCCGCCCGCCAGCGTCAGAACAATGAAAAGTGCCGCCCATCTGCGCTGCCGCCGCAGCCGTTTTTGCCGTAAATGTTTCGCCTTTTCCATAAATCCTCCGTTTCCCGCGCCCGGCGCAGGTATCCTTTGTCTTTTTTTCATCGCCGCCCGCCATTCGGCAATTACAGCCGCTGCATCCCGCAGCCGTGGGGTGGATACCCCACTTTCGGTCGCCGCTTTCCCGCCGTTGATGCGCCGGTTTTCCCGCCGCCGATGCCGATATTATTCCAACCGCCCTCCGGCAAATGCAGCCGCTGCATCCCGCAGCTGCGGGGTGGATAACCCACTTTCGGTCGCCGCTTTTCCGCTGTTGATGCGCCGGTTTTCCTGTCACCGCCGCCGATATTATTCCAACCGCTGCGCCGCTGCTATTCCTTGCCTGCCGTCAGCACCTCCGCCAGAATGGGCGCGATGAGCCGGGCGGTGTACTGCGCCTCCTCCATAGTATTCCCATTTGTCCCGAATTCCAACAGCAGGTCGCCGTCGCCGCAGGCAAAGGTGTAGGCCCGGCTGCAAAAGAAAATCGGCCGGCACAGTCCGGGGTACCGTTCCTCGATGGCTCCGGCCAGCGCCACCGCAAACCGCAAATTCTCCCGCCACCGGGGGATGCCCAGCGTCCCGCTGTCATACGGTGCGATGATCATCAGCTGGGCGGCCTTTTTGCCGTCCACCCACGCCACCGTTTTGGCGATATTGGTATCGCTGTAAAGTATCGCATCCCGGTGGATATCCAGCAGCACCTGCAGATGCGGGTACTGCTTTTGGTAGCCCTTTACCGTTGCGTTGCTCCGCTGATAGGCCCCGGTATAGGCCGGGTTATCGTGCTGGGTGTCATCGTGCAGCACCTTAAGCCCCGCTTCCTCCAGTCCCGACGCCAGCACCGCCCCCACCGCCACCATGTTGTTTTGGTTATCGGCGTCCCGCCAGCTGTTTCTCGTATCAAAAAAAGGGCTGTCATACGGCTCGTAGCTTTCGGTGGCATGGGTATGGAACAGCAGAATCTGCGGCTCCGCCAGGGCGGGATCCACCGCCACCCGGCTGGGGGCGGCCAGCACCTTTTCCACCTCCGCCGCCGTTAGCCCGGTATAGTTCCGCAGCCGGACCCCCTTCCACGCAATATAGGCCGGGGAATCGTCCCCCGTCATGGTCAGCTCGGTGATCTTCCCACGGTATTCCTCCGGGATCTCCGGCGCCGCGGCTGCGGGCGGCTCCTCATTTGCCGGCTCCGGCACCTCATCGACCGGCTGCGGCACCGGCTGCGGCTCCTCCGGCAAAAGCTGATCGGCATAGCGCTCCCGCAGCGTTTCCAACGCCCCGCCGGGCATATCCAGCACCGTGGTAAAAAGCGCCGCCTTTTGCAGCAGGGCAACGGTCAGCGGCCGGAGCTGCGGCCACAGCAGCACCACCGCCACCGCCGCCCCTATCGTCAGCCCGCCGCGCAGCAGCAGGGAGAACTCTCGCTTTTTCACAGGGGTCTCGTCCTTTCGCATTAAACTTCACTCCATATCTATTCACCCCGCCCGTAAAAAATAAGTGACATCCTGCGGCGGGGTTGGTATAATAAGCATAAACAGGCACGCCCCGCCCCGCAAAAGCCCGGCTTCCGCTGCCGCCCGGCCCTGTGCAGCAGCCGGGAATACGGCCCGCAGGGCGGTTCGTCCTGCGGACGAACCCGGCGGCCGGAGGCCGCCGAGCCCGCCTGCGGCGGGCTGCCCTGCGGGCCGTCCCCCTTTGCAGGCTTTCCCCATGCACCAACACCCCAAGGAGGTTTTGTATATGATGACCGATATCGAGATCGCCCAGTCCACCCCGCTGTGCCCCATCGCCGAGATCGCCGAAAAAGCCGGCATCCCCGCCGAGGCGGCGGAGCCGTACGGCAGCAATAAGGCAAAAATCACCGAGGACTTTCTGCGGCAGCAGGAGGGCAGGCCCCGGGGCAAGCTGATCCTCGTGACGGCAGTCAACCCCACCCCCGCCGGGGAGGGCAAAACCACTACCTCCATCGGGCTGGCGCAGGCGCTGTGCCGGCTGGGGGAAAAAGCCATCGTCACGCTGCGGGAGCCCTCCCTCGGGCCGGTGTTCGGCCTGAAGGGCGGCGCTGCGGGCGGCGGCTATTCGCAGGTGCTGCCCATGGAGGAGATCAACCTGCATTTTACCGGGGATATCCACGCCGTTACCGCGGCCAATAACCTGCTTTCCGCCCTCATCGATAACCACATCCACCAGGGAAACGCCTTGAGCATCGACCCGGAACGGGTAGTTTTCCGCCGCTGCATGGATATGAATGACCGTTCCCTGCGGAAAATCGAGATCGGGCTGGGGGGCAAAGCCAACGGCACCCCCCGCATGGATGGGTTCCAGATCAGTGTGGCCAGCGAGGTCATGGCGATCTTGTGTCTTGCCGTGGATTTAAGGGACCTGCGGGAACGGCTGGGGCGCATCCTCATCGGCTATGATACCGCGGGGAAGGCGGTTTTTGCCCGTGACCTGCAGGCGGAGGGCGCCATGGCCGCCCTTTTGCGGGAGGCCCTGCGGCCGAACCTGGTGCAGACGCTGGAGCACACCCCCTGCCTGATGCACGGCGGCCCCTTTGCCAATATCGCCCACGGCTGCAATTCGGTGCGGGCCACCCGGCTGGCACTCACCCTTGCCGACTATACCGTGACCGAGGCGGGCTTCGGCAGTGACCTCGGCGCCGAAAAATTCTTTGATATCAAGTGCCCGGCGGCCGGATTGGAGCCTTCGGCGGCGGTGCTGGTGGTCACGGTGCGGGCGCTGCGGTATAACGGCGGCTGCGATAAAAATTCCTGCCGGGAGCCGAACCCGCAGGCGGTGGCGGCCGGCCTGTGCAACCTGACGGCCCATGTGGAAAACCTGCGGCAGTACGGTGTGCCGGTGGTGGTCGCCGTCAACCGCTTCCCCGATGACCTGCCGGAGGAGCTGGCCCTCATCAAGGCCGAATGTGAACGGCTGGGGGTGCATGCGGCCGAAAGTGAGGTCTTTGCCCGGGGCGGTGCCGGCGGAGAGGCGCTGGCGCAGCAGGTGCTGGCGGCCTGCCGGGAACCGGCTCATTTTGCGCCCATTACTACTGCGGGGATGACCCTGCGGGAGAAGATAGAGACGATAGCGCGGCGGGTGTACGGCGCGGCGGCGGTGG
This sequence comes from Oscillospiraceae bacterium, assembly GCA_004557855.1. GTDB lineage: Bacteria > Bacillota > Clostridia > Oscillospirales > Ruminococcaceae > Angelakisella. The sequence goes on along the minus strand of SFFJ01000016.1, from coordinate 16,110 downwards.
AATACAGCCCCGAGGCGGAGCAGCAGCTGCGGCAGATGGCGGCGCTGGGGCTGGAGAACGCACCTGTATGTATCGCAAAGACCCAGTATTCCCTTTCCGACGACGCAAAGGTGCTGGGGCGGCCGGCGGGACACACCCTGCATATCCGGGGGCTTTCCGCCTCCTGCGGGGCGGGCTTTGCGGTGGCGCTGGCCGGCAGCGTGCTGACCATGCCGGGACTGCCCGCACACCCGGCCGCGATGGATATCTCGCTGACCGACGACGGGAAGATCACGGGATTGTTTTGACTTGGCGGGAGCCTGCAAGGGGCGGGGGACGGGGCGCAGCCCCGGCGGCCCTGCGGGCCGCCGCAGCGGCCGGAGGCCGCTGAAACCGCCCGGAGGGCGGTTGGGCTGCGCCCCGGTTCCTGCGGCTTTTGCGGGGCATATTCCGGCGCAGGGCGCCTTCCTATGAAAATTCTGCGTTGACTTTCCCGGATGGGTATGATAGACTATCGAGAGGCCAAAACGAAAACAGAAAAAACAAGACGCTTTAGGAGGAAAAAAGAATGAAAAAATGGCTTGCTCTGCTGCTGGCGATGATGATGGTTTTTGCCCTGGCAGCCTGTGGAAATACCGACAACAAAGGCAATGATGCCAAGGAATTTGCCCGCGGCAGCTGGGCGGAGAATGTATATACCAATGACTCCCTCGGTCTGACGGTGACCGTTCCCGAAAACTGGGAGATCGCCGATGACGAGGAGCTGGCGAAGCTGATGGGTCTGACCGTGGAGAACCTCTCCGGCGAGGGCATTTCCGAGGAATTCCTGAAGGCACAGAACACCTATGATATGAAGGCGCAGGACAGCGAGCTGGGCTCCAATGTCATCGTTATGGCGGAAAACCTGGCGGTTTCTGCCGGCGGCACCGCCTATACCGAGAAGGACTATGCGGCGCTGATCATGAATACCCTGCCGGAGGAGCTCGGCTATTCCTTTGACGACGGCGAGACCGTGACCATCGGCGGCCGGGACTATTATCACATCCACGCTTCCGCCTATGATGGGCTGCTGGCGCAGGATTATCTGTTCTCCCGCATCGGTAAGCACATGGCTATCGTTATTATTTCCTATTCTCCCGCCGTTGCGGAGCCTGCCGATATGATGGCTATGCTGGGCGGAAAATAAGCAATTTACCCAAAAGCTGTCCCGATGCCGGGGCGGCTTTTTTGCGGGGAACGGGCGGTTTTTACTGCTGCGGACTTTTCAAAGGGGCGGCAAAATGGTATAATACTATGAAAACATTTTAGGGGAGCCGCAGGCCCGGGGCCCGCCGGGCAGGCCGCCCTGCGGGCGGCCTCGGCGCCGCAGGCACCGGTTCCGGCGCAGCCGGAACGCACGGCGGGCCCCTATCCCCGCCCAGACCGCCCGCCGTTACAGGAAAGGAGGCCCCGGCCATGCTCAACTTCATCCACCGCATCTTCCGCCGGATCGACCCGGTGGTGCTTTGCTGTGCGCTGGGGCTTTCGGCGTTCAGCGTGCTGCTGCTGCTGGGCATCCAGGAGATGGGGGTCATCGGGCGGCGCACCGTTTTGATGCAGATCATCGCGACCGCCATAGGCTTTGCGGCGGCCATGGTGCTGGCGCATCTGGATTACGAAAGACTGGGCAGCTGGTGGAAGTTCTATGTGCCGGTCGCCGTGGTGCTGATGCTGCTGACCTTTACCTCTCTGGGGCAGACCCGCACCGACTCCATCGAGACCAACCGAAGCTGGCTGAACCTCGGGTTTACCACCATACAGCCGGCGGAATTTTTGAAGATCGCCTTTATCCTGTCGCTGGCGTACCACCTTACCAAGGTGGGCCCGGCGATGAACGAAAGCCGCAGCCTGCTGAAAATCGCGGTGCATGCCATCTTCCCGGTGCTGCTGATCCTGCTGCAAAAGGACTGGGGCGTGGCGCTGGTGATGCTGTTCATCGTGGTGATCATGCTCATCATGGCGGGGCTTTCCCGGCGGTGGATCCTGCTGGGGGTGGCCGGGGCGGCGGCCTTTGCGCCGCTGGCGTGGTTCTTCCTGCTGGATGACTACCAAAAGATCCGCTTTGAGCTGCTGAAGGACCCGGAGGCCTACGCACTGGGGCAGGCGTTCCAGCAGCTGCAGGGGCGCATTTCCTTCGGCTCCGGGCAGCTGTTCGGCATCGGCATTTTCAGCCCGGACCACCGCTATGTCCCCGATATGTATAACGATATGATCTTCACCTTTATCGGGGAGTCGGTGGGCTTTTTGGGGGCGCTGGCGGTGCTGCTGGTGTACGGCCTTATGCTGGGCCGGATGCTGCGGATCGGGCTGCGCTGCTCCAACCGTATGGGCCGGTCGATCTGCGTGGGGGTATTTTCCATGTTTGCCGCACAGATCATGATCAATGTGGCAATGTGCCTGATGGTGGGCCCCTCGGTGGGCGTCACCCTGCCGCTGCTTTCGGCGGGGGGCAGCTCGGTGCTTTCGGCCTATTTGGGGCTGGGGCTGGTGCTGGCCGTCCGCCACAGCGAAAAAACAACGATGTTCAGCTGAATATTCCGTTCAGGAGGCCACTTTCATGGGCAAAAAACGTTTTGTTGTAATCGAAAATGAAGGCTCCGGTTTTTCCAACGCCCTGCAGGAAATCGTGGATACCCAAACCGGCGTGCATTACCTTACCTGGCAGTCCGGCTACGCCGGCGGCATCACCCCGCTGCTGGGCACCGACGGCAAGCCGGTCATCACCGCGCGGGGAACGGAGTACGACCAATGACCGTGACCTTTACTACCCGCAGCCCTGCCGAAACGCAGGCATTGGCCGAACGGCTGGCAAAGCTGCTGCGCCCCGGCGATGTGCTGGCCTATACCGGCCCCATGGGCGCCGGAAAAACCACCTTTACGGTGGGGCTGGCACGGGGGCTGGGCAGCACCGACTGGGTCTCCAGCCCGACCTTTGCGCTGGTGCAGGAGTACCGGGGGCCACTGCCGCTGTGTCACTTTGATTTTTACCGCATTACCGGCGTGGATGATCTGTACGCCACCGGGTATTTTGATTATCTGGACGGAAGCCGCATTCTGGCGGTGGAATGGAGCGAGCGCATCCCCGAGGCACTGCCGGAAAATTCCCTGCATATCGATTTTACACCGCTGGAGGGCGATGCCCGGCGCATCGTCCTCACCGGCGATGAGCGCCTTGCCGCCTTGCAGCCGTAATTACTGCCCCTTTGCGGGGCCGCGGGCGGCGGCTGCGGCGGAAGCCGCCCGAATATTGCCGGCCGGGCCGGCGAGGAAAGGGGAAAAGGATATGGTGCTGTTTTCATTGGAATGCTCTGCGGCTGCGGCTTCGGCGGCGCTGTACCGGGATGGGAAGCTGCTGGGGGAGGAATTTCTGAATGTACCGCAGACCCACAGCGTGACGCTGCTGCCGATGGCACAAAGCCTGCTGGAGCACACCGGGATATCCCCGGAGCAGGTGGACTACTATGCGGTGAGCCGGGGGCCGGGCTCCTTTACGGGGCTGCGCATCGGCATAGCCGCCGTAAAGGGACTGGCGTTCCCCGACCGGACCCCCTGCATCGGGGTATCCACCCCGGAGGCCATCGCCTACGGGCTTCTGGGCTTTGAGGGGACGGTCGTCCCGATGATGGATGCCCGCTGCGGGCAGGTCTATACGGCGCTGTTCCGGGGGCAGGCGGGAACGCTGACCCGGCTGACCGAGGACGAGGCGCTGCCGCTGACCGAGCTGAAGAAAAAGCTGCAGGATTGCCCGGCACCCCTCTGGCTGTGCGGGGACGGCGCCCACCTGGGGCTGGCCGCATGGGGGGAGGAGCTGCCGGTGAAGCTTGCGCCGGCGCACCTGTGCTACCAGCGGGCCGCTGCGGTGGGACTGGCTGCCATGAACCATCTGGGGGAGGCGGTTTCCCCGGAGGCGCTGGTGCCCTGCTACCTGCGCCCCGCCAATGCGATGACCCTGGAGCAACGGCAGCACAAGGCCGAATAGCCCCCGGCGGCAACCGGGCAAGAACCGCCGCCCGCCGCAGGATGCGAGGGCATCCGCCGAAAGGCGAGGGACAAAAACCGAGTCAATTTTACACAAAGGAGTGTTGTGATATGAAAATCGTCATCGGCTGCGACCACGCCGCCCTGACCCTGAAGGACGCCGTAAAGGCGCACCTGCTGGAGCTGGGGCATGAGGTCAAGGACTTCGGCATCTACGAGGCCGGAGAAAAATGCGATTACCCCGAAAAAGCCGGGGAGGTGGCCCGCTATCTGCGGGACGGAAACGCCGAGAGAGGAATTCTCATCTGCGGGACGGGCGTGGGGATGTCCATCGCCGCCAATAAGGTGAAGGGCATCCGGGCCTGCTGCTGCTCCGATACCTTCAGCGCCCGCATGACGCGCGCCCACAATGATGCCAATATTCTCACCTTCGGGGAGCGTGTGGTGGGGCAGGGACTGGCCATGGAGCTGGTAGACGCCTTTTTGACCACCGAGTTTGAGGGCGGCCGCCACCAGCGCCGGGTAGACCTCATCGCAAAGCTGGAAGCCGAAGAATAATGCTGTTCGTCACAACAACCATTGCCGATAAATACAAGGAGGAAAGAATAATGTCCCAGACTTTTGAACCCCAGATCCTCGATCACCCCCTCATTCAGCACAAGATCTCCCTGATGCGGAAAAAAGAGACCGGCAGCAAGGACTTCCGGGAGCTGGCCAGCGAGGTAGCCACCCTGATGTGCTACGAGGCCACCCGCGACCTGCCCCTCAAGGAGGTCACGGTGGAGACCCCCATCTGCCGCTGCAAGACCAAGATGCTCTCCGGGCGCAAGCTGGCCATCGTGCCGATTTTGCGGGCCGGGCTGGGCATGGTGGACGGGATGCTGACCCTCATCCCCGCCGCAAAGGTCGGGCATATCGGCCTGTACCGGGATGAGGAGACCGCCAAGCCCATCGAGTACTTCTGCAAGCTGCCCAAGGATATCAGCGAGCGGGAGGTCATCGTGGTGGACCCCATGCTGGCCACCGGCGGCAGCGCCATTGATGCGGTGAGCATGATAAAGAAGCACGGCGCGACCAACATCAAGTTCGTGTGCATCATCGCTGCGCCGGAGGGTCTGGAGGCCTTTGGCAAGGTGCACCCCGACGTAAAGGTTTACGCGGGCGTGCTGGATGAAAAACTCAACGAGCATAACTACATCGTGCCGGGCCTGGGGGATGCCGGGGACCGTATTTTCGGCACCAAGTAAGCAAAAAAAGAACACACGGGGGAGGGGAAGCAAGCTACTTTCCCTCCCCCTTTGGGGTAGCGAAGAGAGCCGGGCCGCAGGGCGCCCGCAGGGCGCTCCGGCGCAGCCGGAGCCGGCGGGCTCCGCCCGCCGAAGCCGCCGCAGGCGGCTTGCCCTGCGGGCGCCCCTGCCCGGCGATGCCGCTGCCCCGGAGGAGAAAACCATGCCGACTGAATTTTTCGAGAACGTAGAAGCGCCCAAGAGGGCGGTGCTGGCCGCCGTGGATACCGGCGAATATGATGTGGAAATATCGCTGGAGGAGCTGCGGGAGCTGGCCAAAACCGCCGGGTACCCGGTGGTGGGCACCGCCACCCAAAGGCTGCAAAGCCCGGTGGCGGCTACCTTTATGGGCAGCGGCCGCCTGCTGGAGCTGAAGGACTATATGGAGGCGGCGGAGGCGGACCTCATCATCTTTGATGAGGAGCTTTCCCCGGCGCAGCTGCGGAACATCGAGGAGCTGTGCGACTGCCCCGTGCTGGACCGCACCATGCTTATTCTGGATATCTTTGCGGCACGGGCGGTCAGCGGCGAGGGCAAGCTGCAGGTGGAGCTGGCACGGCTGCAATACCAGCTGCCCCGTTTGGCGGGGCGCGGGGTGCAGCTTTCCCGGCAGGGGGGCGGCGGTGCCGGCGGAACGGGCGCCCGCCGCGGCGCCGGTGAAACCAAGCTGGAGGTAGACCGCCGTCACATCCGCCGCAGGATAGATGCCCTGAAAACCGAGCTGGCGGCACTGGCAAGACGCCGGGAACAGCGCCGTGCCCGCCGCAAAAAGGACGGCATCACCACGGTGGCGATCGTCGGCTATACCAATGTGGGAAAATCCACCCTGCTGAATACCCTGACCGAGGCCGGGGTGCTGGCCGAGGACAAGCTCTTTGCAACGCTGGACCCCACCTCCCGTGCGCTGGCGCTGCCGGACGGCCGTTCGGTCATGCTCATCGATACGGTGGGACTGGTGCGGCGGCTGCCCCACCAGCTGGTGGAGGCGTTCCATTCCACGCTGGAGGAGGCCGCCAATGCCGACCTCATTTTAAGCGTGTGCGATATCACCAGCCCGGAGCTGCTGGAGCAGCGGGCGGTGACCGAGCGCCTGCTGGAGGAGCTGGGGGTGGAGGGCACCCCGGTCATCACGGTGCTGAATAAGTGCGACGCCGCCCCCGATGCCGAAAACGAGCCGTATAAGGGCTGCGTGCGCATTTCCGCCAAAACCGGCTACGGCCTGCCGCAGCTACTGGCGGCCATCGCCGAAACGCTGCCGCCCGGGCGCATCCGCTGCCGGCTGTGCCTGCCCTACACCGAGGGCGGCCTGCTGCACCGCCTGGAGCAGCAGGGACAGATTTTCAGCCGGGAATACACCGCCGAGGGCACCCTGCTGGAGGCCGAGGTGGAGCAGTGGGACTGGCGGCTGTTTGAATCGTATCTCAAAACGGAGGACTGACCATGGAGGAGTATAAATTCGATACCCAGCTGCTGCTGGACGGCAGCGACCTGGATGAGGACGAGATCAACGACTACATCACGGCGCACTTTGCGGGGGACTGCCTGCTGGTGGTCGGCGATGAGGAGACCATCAAGCTGCACTTCCACACCAACCGCCCGTGGGAGGTGCTGGAATATATGGCGTCGCTGGGCGATATCTACGACGTCGTCATCGAGAAAATGGAGCGTCAGGCGCGCGGGGAGCGCGGTTGATGCCGGAGTGCGCCCTGCCCCCGCCGGCAGGGCGCCGTTTTTTTGCTTTTTTGTAAAATTGACATGGGAGATAACAAGAGCATGAGCGAGAAAACAGGAGAAAACGAGAGCAAGGCTATCGGTAAATGAAAAAACGGCCAAAACACCCTTGACACCGCATGACCCCGCCGCTATAATAATCATTGTCGCTTTGTATCTGCGCCTGTTTTACAGGGGGCGCGAAACGAAAGCTAACAAATATTCAGGAGGAAAAAGATATGTCCACTACCATGGCAAAGCCCGGCATGGAACGTAAATGGTACATCATCGATGCAGCCGGCAAGCCGCTGGGCCGCACCGCCGAAAAAGCCGCCGTTCTGCTGCGCGGCAAGCACAAGCCCACCTTTACCCCTCACGTTGATTGCGGTGACCATGTCATCATCATCAACGCTGCCCAGGCAGTTCTGACCGGCCGCAAGCTGGAGCAGAAGTATTACCGTCATCACTCCGGTTATGTCGGCGGCCTCAAGGAGGTCCAGTACAAGACCCTGATGGCAGAAAACCCCGAAAAGGCCATGATGCTGGCCGTTAAGGGCATGATCCCCGATAACACCATCGGCCGCAAGGCCATGACCCGCTGCCGCGTTTACCGCGATGCCAACCACGGTCATGCCGCCCAGAAGCCCGAAGAAATTTGATCGAAAGGAGAAATAATCCATGTACGAGAGCAAGAATCCCTATTACTATGGCACCGGCCGTAGAAAGAGCTCCGTTGCCCGTGTTCGCCTGTATGCCGGCACCGGCAAGATCACCATCAATGGCAGAGATATCGACGATTATTTCGGCCTGGAGACCCTGAAGCTGATCGTTCGTCAGCCCATGACCCTCACCGATACCCTGGGTCAGTTTGATGTTGTCTGCACCGTAGCAGGCGGCGGCGTTTCCGGCCAGGCCGGCGCAATCCGCCACGGTATTTCCCGTGCGCTGCTGCAGCACGGCGATGAGATGCGTCCCATTCTGAAGAAGGCCGGTCTCTTGACCCGCGACCCCAGAATGAAGGAGCGCAAGAAGTACGGTCTCAAAGCCGCCCGTCGCGCACCCCAGTTCTCCAAGCGCTGATACGATTCCGTACCAACAAATGCGATCTGCAGACCCTCGGTTTTATCCGGGGGTCTGTTTTTTACGGAAAGCGGTAAATCCCGTTTCAGATGGTATTGCGGATTTTACTTTGGAAAATCGCATTTTGCGGCAAACGCTATTTTTTTGCCGCAAACCCCTTGACTTTTTTCCCGGGAAATGATAATATAACAAAGCTGACCTGCGGATGTGGCGGAATAGGCAGACGCGCTAGATTCAGGTTCTAGTGGTAGCAATACTGTATGGGTTCAAGTCCCTTCATCCGCACCACAAAAAAGCACCCCAATCGGGGTGCTTTTTTGTGGTGCGGATGAAGGCGGGGAACGCATACCTTTTTACAAAGGGCAAGCACCGGCCCTGATTTTACGCGAAAGACAACCTACGGTTTTCTTTCACACTATCTTTCCCTTATAAGGCACAAGTTTTGCCGCATAGGGAAATTTTTTTATTGGTGCGGATGAAGATGGGGAACACATACCTTTCTACAAAGGGCAAGCACCCGCCCTGATTTTACGCAAAGGGGGAACCGCAAAGGTTCCCCCTTCACACATCCCCCTCCTTGCGGGGGCGGAAAGCTTGTGCGGGGCAGAGGGCGGTTTTTGGCACCGGGGGGAACGCGAACCTTTTTACCGAATTGAAAAATGCTGCCCCAATAAAAAAGCGGGATTGTGCAGGGGGCGGGGCGGGCCGCAGGCCCGGCGGCGGAGCCGCCGAAGCGAACCGGAGGTTCGCTTGCCCGCCGGTACGGCGGGCGGCCTGCGGCCCGTGTACCTGCCCCTTGCTGGGGGCTGCGGGGGGGCGAAATCCTCCCTCCTTTTTATTGCAGCCGCAGCCCCCGCTTGACATTCCAGAATAAGAGAATACAATAACATCATGGAATAATGCCCGATCTATTTCATGCAAAGAGGAACCCCCGGAACAATGAAAGGAGACGCAACAACGCTATGGATCATTTCACATTTCAAACGCTGGAGTACAAACGCCCCGACCTGGAGGCGCACCGTGCAAAGCTCATCCGCTGGAAAGAGGCGGTAGAGCAGGCCGAAAGCTATGAGGCGCTGCGCACGCTGATTTTCGAGATGGACCGGGAGGGCTGCGAACTTTCCACCCAATATTCCATCGCACACATCCGCCATACGCTGGATACCCGTGACGAATTCTACGAGGCCGAGATCAACTATCTGCTAAATACGCTGCCCACGCTCGGCGGCGAGGAGGTCGCGCTCAATGAAGCCATCGCCGCCAGCCGCTTCCGCCCGGAGATCGAGCGGGAATTCGGCAAGCAGTACTTTGTCTCGATCGATCTGCAAAAGAAGCTGTTCTGCGAGGCCAACATCCCGCTGCGCCAGCAGGAAAGCCGCCTGACCAACGAATATCAGAAGATCATGGCCACCGCCGAGATCCCCTTCGACGGCAAGACCCTGAACCTTTACGGCGTGCAAAAGTATTTCGAGCACCCCGACCGTGCGATGCGTGCCGCCGCCGTCCGTGCCTACGCCGAATTCTACGAGAAGAACGAGCCGCGTCTCGAGGAGATCTGGGACGAGCTGATCCGCATCCGCAACGAGATGGGCAGGAACCTCGGCTATGAGAATTACATCCCGGTCGGCTACCTGGAGCAGAGCCGTACCGACTACGGCGAAAAGGAGGTCGCCTCCTTCCGGGAACAGGTGCGCACCTTCCTGGTGCCGCTGTGCCAGAAGCTCTACGATGCACAGGCAAAGCGTCTCGGCATCGATCACGTCATGTGGTATGATGAAAAGATGGTATTCCCGGACGGCAACGCCGAGCCGGCGGGCGATGACGCCTTCATGGTAAAGACGGCGCAGAAAATGTATCACGAGCTGAGCCCCGAGACCGGCGAATTCATCGACTTCATGATCGAGCATAAGATGATGGACCTGCAGAATAAGCCGGGCAAGGCCTCCACCGGTTACATGACCAGCCTGCCCAGCCTCAAGGCGCCCTTCGTGTTCTCCTGCTTCAACCACACCATCTTTGATATGCAGGTTATGACCCACGAGCTGGGACACGCTTTTGCGGGGTATATGGCCATGCGCAGCCAGCCCATCTCGGATTATTACCACGAATCCACCGATATTGCGGAGATCCATTCCATGTCGATGGAGCAGTTTGCCTACCCCTACGCCGAGTGGTTCTTCGGCGATCAGGCCGATAAGTTCCGCTTTGCCCACCTGCAGGAGGCACTCACCTTTGTGCCCTTCGGCGTGGCGGTGGATGAGTTCCAGCACATCTGCTACGCCCACCCGGAAATGACCCCGAAGGAGCGCACCTACCAGTGGCACCTGCTGGAGGAAAAGTATATGCCGTGGCGCAGGTACGAAGACGATGAATTTATGCAGCGGGGCGGCTTCTGGTACCACAAGCTGCACATCTACCTCTATCCGTTCTACTACATCAATTACACCCTCACCACCATGGGCGCAATGGAATTCAAGAAAAAGTACGCCGAGGACAGAACCGCCGCATGGCAGGATTATCTCAATCTCTGCAAGTCCGGCGGCAGCCGCAGCTATCTGGAAACGCTGCGCTATGCCAACCTCTCGGTCCCCTTCGAGGCCGGCTCGGTCGAGCGTGCCTGCGGCTATGCGGAAAAGATCCTGCTGGAGCAGCTCAAGGAGCAGGAAAAGCGGGGGTAACATCCCGCAAAAAAACGGCTTGCGAAGGCGGAGCATCCCCCGTCCCTTCGGGGATCGGGTCGGCGGCTTTTCCACCTGCGGGCGGGGGTGCGGCGGTGTAAACTTAATCCCGCCTTAAACTTCTCCCCGTTTACAAAGGCGGCGGCACGTGGTATAATAAAGAAAAAACCGAAGGAGGCCGTTATGAAAAATATCTGCAAATTCTTTCGTGTGATCCTGTGCCTGGCAGCGGTCTTTGCCGTACTCGCCCTGCTGGCTCGGCGGCTCTCCCGCGGGCATGAGGGGCACCGTTACCTGGTCTCCAAGGACCTCACCGACGGGGACTGACCCCGCAAGCATCACAGCATCCCGGCGGCAGGGCACCCCCCTGCCGCTTTTGCATCCCCTTGCGCATCCCCCGGCAGGGAGAAAGGGAGCCGCTGCAAAGGACTGACCCCGCACAGTATCATAGCAACCCGGCGGCAGGGCAACCCCCTGCCGCTTTTGCATACCCTCCTCATCTGCCCGCATACAATGGCAGGGATATAAGGGGGGACGCAGATGAAGAAAACCGTTGCGGCATGGGCCGTTCTGCTGGCGCTGATGCAGCCTGCCGCAGCCCTGTGCCTTGCCACCGGGGAGGACCTTGAGGTCGGGGCGGCGGCTGCCATCGTGATGGAGGCCGAGACCGGCGAGGTGCTGTTTTCGCAGGATATCCACCGGCAGCTGCCGATGGCCAGCACCACCAAGATCATGACGGCATGGCTGACGCTGGAGCAGCCGGACCTGTGGCGGGAATTCACCGTGGACGATGACGCCATCCGGGTGGAGGGCTCCAGCATGGGGCTGCAGGCGGGGGACACCGTGACCCTTTACGCCCTTGCGGCGGGGATGCTGCTGGCCAGCGGGAATGATGCCGCCGGGGCAGCAGCGGTGGCCATCTCCGGCAGCATGGCGGCCTTTGCGGGGGAGATGAACCGTCGGGCGGCGATGCTGGGCATGAACAACACCCATTTCGTCACCCCCAGCGGGCTGGATGCCGAAGGGCATTATTCCACCGCCTACGATATGGCGCTGCTGGCCCGTGCCGCTCTGCAAAACCCCCTCTTTGCCGAAATAGCCGCCAGCCGCCGCATGACGGTCTGCTACGGGCAGCCGCCCTACCCCCGCAGCCTGTTAAACCATAACCGGCTGCTTTCGCTGTACGGCGATGCCATCGGCGTCAAAACCGGCTTTACCAAAAAGGCGGGGCGGTGTCTGGTTTCGGCGGCGCAGCGGGACGGGGTGCGGCTTATTTGCGTGACGCTGAACTGCCCCGACGACTGGAACACCCATGCCGCCCTGTACCGGCGGTATTTTGCTTTGACCGAGCGCTGCACGCTTTCGGCGGCTCCGCCGATTCTGCCGGTGGTAGGGGGCAGCAGCGCCACCCTCCGCACGGCGATTGCCGGGCAGCCCTGTTATACGGCCATCCGGGGGCGGGCGCAGCCCGTAACGGCGGAGATTTACCTCAACCGGCCGTTTTGCTATGCCCCGGTGGCGCAGGGGCAGCCGCTGGGACAGGTGGTATGGCGCTGCGGGGGCCGTGTCATCGGCACGGCGGCCCTGACGGCAGCCGAAACGATACCCGCCGCGGAAAAGCCGCGGCATTGGTGGCAGCGGCGGTAGGGGAAAGCCCCTGCGGGGGCGGGGCGGCTCCGGGAACGTTTGCAGGGGGGAGGCGGGCCGCAGGCCGCCCGCCGCCTGCGGCGGCGGGCAAACGGGCTTCGCCCGTTTCGGCGGTGCTTCGCACCGCCGGGCCTGCGGCCCGGGCCCTGCCCCTTGCAGGGACTGTGCAAAAAACAGGTGACACCCCGCCCGAAATGTGGTATCATAGGGGAACACAGCGGCATACCGCCGCAGACCCCACTAAAATGACCGCAGCGATGCGGGCAGAAGGAGTTTATTATGCAGCCTATCCGTATTCAAAAAGCCTTGAGCGAGGCAGGAGTGGCCTCCCGGCGCGCCGCCGAGGAACTGGTGCGTCAGGGGCGGGTCACCGTCAACGGCCATAAGGCCGAAATCGGCCAAAGCGTCAACCCCGACCGGGATGTGATCGCCGTGGATGGCCGGCGGGTCTATTTTGCCCGCAAAAAGCAGTACCGCTACATTATGATGAACAAGCCCCGCGGCTACGTCACCACCCTGAATGACGAGCTGGGGCGCCGCTGTGTCACCGACCTTTTGACCGGCGTGGAGGAACGGGTCTATCCCATCGGGCGGCTGGACCGCAACAGCGAGGGGCTTTTGCTTTTCACCAATGACGGCGAGCTGGCCAACCGCATCATGCACCCCGCCAGCCACATCAATAAGGTCTACCGTGTCACCGTCCGCCCCGATATCACCGATGAGCAGGCCGCCGAGCTTTCCGCCGGGGTGAAAATAGGGGAAAATACCACCACCCTGCCCGCTACCGTCATCGTGCTGGAAAAGCAGCCGGGGCGTGTGGTGCTGCAAATCACCATCAGCGAGGGCAAAAACCGCCAGATCCGCCGGATGTGCGAAGCGGTCGGGCTGGAGGTGGTGCGCCTCAAGCGCATCTCGGTCGGCCCCATCAAGCTGGGAATGCTGCAGCCGGGGCACTGGCGTGACCTCAAGCCCGCCGAGCTGATCGCCCTGCGCGGCGCCATTACCAAAGCAGGCGGCAGCCCCGCCGGGGAGGGCAGAAAATGATCGCCATATTGCCCATCCAGCCGGATATTTTAGAGATGATGGCCGGAGATATCGGCCTGGAGGCCGAGGGGCCGGTGTGGGGCTATTTTGCCGCCGAGGGCACCAAAATGCTGGGCTATATCGTGGTGGAAAAGGCCGAACCGGTGCGGATCATCGCCCTGCAATGCGAGGACTTCGTCATTGCCGATGGGCTGCTGCGCCGTGCGCTGTACCCCTTCTATGAGGAAGGCAGCCGGGGCTATACCTTCGCCTGCGAGGTGCCCATGCCGCTGCCGATGGCCTATACCCGCCGGGGAGAGGGCAGCCTTGCCGCCCTTTTTGGGGCAAATTGCCCTGGAAACACAGGGAAAAACTAAAAAAACCTCTTGCCTTTTCCCTTTTGGAATGTTATCATAACAAGGTACCGTCTAATAGTATGTAAGGAGGTGTAACACATGCCCAATATCAAATCCGCCAAGAAGAGAGTAAAGGTCATCGCTGCCAAAACTCTGCGTAATAAGGCCATCAAGTCCGAGCTGAAGACCTACGTGAAGAAGGCCAACAATGCCGAGGAGAATAAGGCCGAGGCAGTCCGCGTTGCGATCAAGAAGATCGACCAGGCCGCTGCAAAGGGTATCCTGCACAAGAATACCGCCGCCAGAAAGAAATCCGCTCTGGCCCGCAGCCTGAACGCCTAAAATGGCAGCACCCGCCCGGACCGTGTCACCGGGCATTCGCTGGGCACGGATCGTTCCCGTCCCATGCGCGCAGCCGAAGAAAAGAAACTCGGAGATTGCAGCACAATCTTCGGGTTTTTTGCTTTTCCGGGTACCACCCGGTTGAATTTCGGCCCCCCGCAACCCCCTGCAAGCCGCAGGAACCGGGCCGCAGGCCGCCCGCCGCCCAGCGGCGGGCCCACGGGCTTCGCCCGTGTCGGCGGCTTCGCCGCCGGGCCTGCGGCTCGCCCACCCTGCGCCCCACCTACCCCGCACCCCCATCCACCCTTTTGCCCAACCGCAAAAAGAACCCACGACCCAAAGGAAGAACGCCATGACCCTTTTCATCAACGATTACAGCGAGGGCTGCCACGAAAGAATACTGGAGGCCCTGACCCGCACCAACCGGGAGCAAACCACCGGCTACGGCACCGACCCCTACTGCGAGGAGGCACGTGCCATCCTGCGCCGGGAGATGAACTGCCCCGGGGCCGATATCCGGTTTTTATCCGGCGGCACCCAAACCAACCTCATCGCCATGACCGCCGCCATGCGCCCGCACGAGGCCGTCATCGGCGCCGCATCCTGCCATATCTTCACCCACGAAACCGGCGCCATCGAGGCCACCGGCCATAAGGTGCTGGTCATCCCGGATGACGAGGGAAAGGTGCGCCCGGCGGGCATCCTTGCCATGCTGGAGGAGCACGATATGGCCCCGCATATGGTCAAGCCGCGGGTGGTGTTTATCTCCCAGTCCACCGAGGTCGGCACCATCTATACCCGGGAGGAATTGCAGGCGCTGCATGAGGTGTGCAGGGCGCATGACCTGCTGCTGTACGCCGACGGCGCGCGGCTGGGCGTCGGCCTGACGGCAAAGGGCTGTGACGTTACCCTGGCGGATATGGCAAAATACTGCGACTTTTTTTGCATCGGCGGCACCAAAAACGGCGCCCTGTTCGGGGAGGCGCTGGTGCTGGTCAATCCCGTCCTGCAGCCGGATTTTTTGTATATCGTCAAGCAGCGGGGCGGCCTGTTTGCCAAGGGGCGCCTGCTCGGCATCCAGTTCGCGGAGCTGTTCCGGGACGGCCTGTATTACGAGCTTGCCCGCCACGCCAATGAGGAGGCCATGCGTATCAAAGCGGCGCTGACCGCTTTGGGGGCGCGCTTCCAGGTGGATTCCCCCACCAATCAGCAGTTCATCTACCTTACCGCAGCGCAGGCGGACGCCCTGCGGCAGCGTGTGACGGTGGATGAGCAGTGGCGCCGGGACAATACCGTGGCGGTGCGCATCTGCACCGGCTGGGCCACCCGCCCCGAGGCCACCGACGCCCTCATCGCCGCCCTGCAGCAAACGCTGCAATGACCCCAGACCCCGCAATCCCCACCCCCTGCCCCCGCAGGGGGCTTTTTGCGCCTTCCGGCAGATGGACGGGACACAGTTTGCAGACGCCTATCGGCGGGATATTTAGGTGATAGTTTCTTTTTCGCCTATCGGCGGGGAGAGCCTTACAAAAGGCTTTAGTTAGTACGCCTACCCGGCGGGGGCTTCCTTTTGCACCGCCAAAAGGAAGCAAAAGCGGGTCAAGGGGGACAGATTCCCCCTTGACGAACCCCTTTCTGTCGCTTGCAGTGCTGGATACGGATTTAGATTTTTCTCCCACGAAAAATCTAAATCCGTACTGCGCACAGATACGCTCCCAAAGTAGCCACAGGCGTATCTGCCCTTTCCCCCCACCCCCTTTCCCGATGGCGGGAAAGGGGCTCGGATGGGCGGGCAAGTAGGAACCGAGAGTGACGCTCTCGGGGTGTTAGGGCTTGCAAAAACCGTGAGCCGCAAACCCATGGTTATGGTTAGCGGGGCTATCGGCTTGCACGGAATAGGAGGGCGTTCCCCTCCCCCGAAGCGGGGGAGGTTGGGAGGGGGCAGATGCGCCTGCGGCACCTTATAAGCACCGTTTAGCCCACGCTCCGGGA
>SFFJ01000001.1 GCA_004557855.1 Oscillospiraceae bacterium | reverse complement strand
ATATGCAGAAAACCTTGATTTTAAGCCATTTTCGCGAGGTTTTATAAACACTTGCGCGGGCTTATAAGAAGATTTCCGTCTATCAAATCAATAAAAAATACCGTTTGCATCACGCTCCGGGCCTGTCCGCTTTTCGGGACAGTGTCCGGGGCGTTTCGCACTCCTTCGGGGATGTTTTCCGCCGGAAAAACCCGCAAATTTTTTTCGCCGTTTTTTCTCATTTTGCGCTTGACAAGCCCATCATTTACGGGTACAATAATATACTGTATCATAATGGCTTTTTATGACTAAACGGTATTGTCAAGTGTGCATAAGTCACGATAATACTCTCGTGATACTGTGCATAATCAACAAATATTTATGCAGTCATTGATGTCCAAGTGATGGCGAAAAAATGATGGAATGGAGTGGAACATCGGATGGTAAACACCAAACCCGTAAAACTGGGCAAAAATATCCGCCAGAGTTTTGCCCACATCGATGAAGTGGCAGAGATGCCGAACCTCATCGAAGTACAGAAAAATTCCTATCAGTGGTTCCTTGATGAGGGCCTGCGTGCCGTTTTCAAGGATATCTCCTCGATCACAGACTATCAGGGCAATCTGCAGCTGGATTTCATTGATTTTACGCTGGATGACAAACCCAAGTACCCCCTGCTGGAGTGCAAGGAGCGGGACGTCAACTATGCCGCCCCCCTGCGTGTGCGTGCGCGGCTCATCAACAAGGTCACCGGCGAGATCAAAGAGTCCGACATCTACATGGGAGACTTCCCCCTGATGACCGACGCCGGCACCTTCATCATCAACGGCGCCGAGCGTGTCATCGTTTCCCAGCTGGTGCGTTCCCCCGGTGTGTACTACGGCATGCACCACGACCCCGCCGGCAAAAAACTGTTTGATTCCACCGTGATCCCCAACCGCGGCGCCTGGCTGGAGTATGATACCGACTCCGCCGATGTGTTCAGCGTCCGCATCGATAAAAACCGCAAGCTGCCCATCACCACCTTTATCCGGTCGCTGCTGCGCCTGCGGGATGATGTCACCGTCGAGCAGATCAATGCCGACGTGAATAACGCCCTTACCGAGCTGCGCGGCACCGATGAAGAGATCTACGAGGTGTTCGGCCGGTATGTTTACCTGGTAAAGACCGCCGAAAGCAAGGACGCCGAAATGCTGGGCGATGAAGCCCTGCTGGAGGTCTACCGCAAGCTGCGTCCAGGCGAGCCGCCCACCATCGAATCCGCCGTAAAGCATCTTTCCCAGCTGCTGTTCGACCCCCGGCGGTATGACCTTTCCCGGGTGGGCCGCTATAAGTACAACAAAAAGCTCTCGCTGGTTCCCCGCATCACCGGCAAGGTGCTTTCCCGCCCCGTTGCCGACCCCAGAACCGGTGAGATCCTGCTGGAAGCCGGTGCGCTTTTGAGCCGTGAGGACGCCCGCCTGCTGGAGTCCAAGGGCGTGGATACCGTTTGGATCACCACCGCCGGGCTGACCCCCGCCGGCCTGCAGATGGCCGAGGATGACGGCGTGGAGGAGCTCAAGATCTTCTCCAACGGCATGGTGGATATGGCCGACTTTACCGACTATACCCCCGAGGAGCTGAAGGCCATGGGCATCCGGGAAAAGGTACGCTTCCCGGTGCTGTGCGAAATACTGGATATGGGACTTTCCCGCGAGGAGACGGCCGAGGAGCTGACCCGCCGCGCCGATGAGCTGGTCCCCAAGAATATCCGCAAGTTTGATATTTATGCTTCCATCAACTACATGTGCGGCCTGCGGTATGATATCGGCACCACCGATGATATCGACCATCTGGGCAACCGCCGCATCCGCAGCGTGGGCGAGCTGCTGCAGAACCAGTTCCGCATCGGCTTTGCCCGCATGGAGAGAGTCATCCGGGAGAGAATGACCACCCAGGCGCAGGATATCGAATCCATCACCCTGCAGGCCATCATCAACAGCCGCCCCGTTATGGCGGCCGTCAAGGAATTCTTCGGTTCCTCTCCGTTGAGCCAGTTCATGGACCAGACCAACCCCCTGGCCGAGCTGACCCACAAGCGCCGTCTTTCCGCCCTGGGCCCCGGCGGCTTGAGCCGTGACCGTGCCGGATTTGAGGTGCGTGACGTGCATTACAGCCACTACGGCCGTATGTGCCCCATCGAGACCCCCGAAGGCCCCAACATCGGCCTGATCTCCTATCTGGCCACCTTTGCCCGCATCAATGAATACGGCTTTGTGGAGGCCCCCTACCGTCCCGTGGATAAGGCCACCGGCAAGGTGCTGGATACCGTCCAGTACATGACCGCCGATGTGGAGGATGAATACATCGTGGCGCAGGCCAACGAGCCGCTGGACGAAAACGGCCATTTCATCAATGAAAAGGTCTCGGTTCGCTACCGTGACAGCGTTCAGGAGGTCCCCCGTGAAAAGGCGGACTACATGGATGTTTCCCCCAAGATGGTGGTTTCGGTCGCTACCGCAATGATCCCGTTCCTGGAAAACGATGACGCCAACCGTGCCCTGATGGGCGCCAACATGCAGCGTCAGGCCGTGCCGCTGATCAAGACCGAGTCGCCCTTTGTCGGCACCGGTATGGAATACCGCGCCGCCCATGACTGCGGCGTTGTGGTGGTCGCCAAGGAAGAAGGCTATGTCAGCTATGTTGATGCCGACCGCATCATTGTGACCGACGGCGACGGCATAGAGCATGAATACGAGCTGGTGAAGATGCTGCGCTCCAACCAGGGCACCTGCATCAACCAGCGGCCCATTGTGGTAAAGGGCGAGCAGGTGAAGGCGGGCGATGTGCTGGCCGACGGCCCCGCCACCGCCAACGGTGAGGTCTCCCTCGGCAAGAATATGCTCATCGGCTTTATGACCTGGGAGGGCTACAACTACGAGGACGCCGTTCTCATCAACGAAAAGCTGGTGCGGGACGACCTGTTCACCTCCATCCACATTGAGGAATACGAGACCGAAGCCCGTGATACCAAGCTGGGCCCGGAGGAGATCACCCGTGAGATCCCCAATGTCGGTGATGATATGCTGGGCGCTTTGGATGAGCGCGGCATTATCCACATCGGCGCCGAGGTCCATTCCGGTGATATCCTGGTGGGTAAGGTGACCCCCAAGGGCGAGACCGAGCTCAACGCCGAGGAACGCCTCCTGCGTGCCATCTTCGGCGAAAAGGCCAGAGAGGTGCGTGATACCTCCCTGAAGGTACCCCACGGCGAATACGGCATCGTGGTGGATATCAAGGTATTCACCCCCGAAAACAGCGATGAGCTTTCCCCCGGCGTCAACGAGGTGGTAAGAGTTTACATCGCACAGAAGAGAAAGATCTCCGTCGGCGATAAGATGGCCGGCCGCCACGGCAATAAGGGCGTAGTTTCCCGCATTCTGCCGCCGGAGGATATGCCCTTCCTGGAGGACGGTACCCCGCTGGATATCGTACTGAACCCGCTGGGCGTTCCTTCCCGAATGAATATCGGTCAGGTACTGGAGGTGCATTTGGGCATGGCGGCAAGCCGCCTGGGCTGGCATGTAATGACCCCCGTATTCGACGGCGCCCATGAGGACGACATTCGGGAGTGCTTCCGCATGGCGGGGCTGCCGGAGGACGGCAAGAGCGTGGTTTACGACGGCCGCACCGGTGAAAAGTTCGATAACCGTGTTACCGTCGGCTATATGTACTACCTCAAGCTGCACCACCTGGTAGATGATAAGATCCATGCCCGTTCCGTCGGCCCGTACAGCCTTGTTACCCAGCAGCCTTTGGGCGGTAAGGCGCAGTTCGGCGGCCAGCGCTTCGGTGAGATGGAGGTTTGGGCACTGGAGGCCTACGGCGCCGCCTATACCCTGCAGGAAATTCTGACGGTGAAATCCGATGACGTGGTGGGCCGTGTGAAGGCCTTCGAGTCCATCGTGAAGGGTCAGAACATCCCCGCCCCCGGCATCCCCGAGGCATTCAGAGTTATGGTGAAGGAGCTGCAGTCCCTCGGCCTGGATGTCAAGATCCTCGATAAGGACAATGAGGAGATCGACATCAAGCAGACCTACGATGAGGACGAGAATATGCCCGCAGCCCCCGACTACTACGATGAGACCGATGTTGCCGTGGATTCCGAAATAGAGGATAACTACACCATGGAAAACCCCGATGACGACAATGATCTCTTTGACGATGACGCCGACTTTGACGGCACCGAAGAAGAGGATGACGACGGATTTGATTTTTGAATGATGGAGGGGAAGAAATTTGGATAACAGATCTTTTGAATCGATAAAAATCGGGCTGGCTTCCCCCGAGGCCATTCGTTCCTGGAGCTACGGCGAAGTGAAAAAGCCGGAGACCATCAACTACCGCACCCTGAAGCCGGAGCGCGACGGCCTGTTCTGCGAGCGCATTTTCGGGCCGACCAAGGACTGGGAATGCTACTGCGGCAAGTATAAGCGCATCCGCTTTAAGGGTAAAATATGCGAGCGCTGCGGCGTGGAGGTGACCCGTGCCAAGGTGCGCCGTGAGCGTATGGGCCACATTGAGCTGGCCGCCCCCGTTTCCCACATCTGGTACTTTAAGGGGACCAGCAGCCGTATGGGCCTGCTGCTCAATTTGAGCCCCCGTGTGCTGGAAAAGGTGCTGTATTTTGCCTCTTATATCGTCATTGACCCCGGCAATACCAAGCTGAAAAAGTACGCCCTTTTGAGCGAGCGGGAGTATAACGAATACCGGGAAGCCTATGAGGATGAATTTGATGCCGGCATGGGCGCCGAGGCGGTAAAGAAGCTCTTACAGCAGCTGGATATCGAGGCGCTTTCGGTGGAGATCAAGGAGGAGCTGGAGAAGGCCACCGGCCAGAAGAAGGCGAAGCTCCTCAAGCGGCTGGATGTGGTGGAGGCCTTCCGCCAGAGCGGAAACAAGCCGGAATGGATGATCCTGGACGTGCTGCCCGTCATCCCTCCCGATATCCGTCCCATGGTACAGCTGGACGGCGGACGCTTTGCCACCAGCGACCTCAATGACCTGTATCGCCGGGTCATCAACCGCAATAACCGCCTGAAGAAGCTGCTGGAGCTGGACGCCCCCGATATCATCGTCCGCAACGAAAAGCGGATGCTGCAGGAAGCAGTGGACGCACTGATTGATAACGGCCGCCGGGGACGCCCCGTGACCGGCCCCAACAACCGTGCGCTCAAGTCCTTGAGCGATATGCTGAAGGGTAAGCAGGGACGCTTCCGCCAGAACCTTTTGGGTAAGCGTGTAGACTATTCCGGCCGTTCCGTTATCGTGGTGGGCCCCGAACTGAAGATGTACCAGTGCGGCCTGCCCAAGGAGATGGCGCTGGAGCTCTTCAAGCCCTTTGTTATGAAGCGGCTGGTGGATCTCAAGGTTGCCGAGAACATCCGCAAGGCCCGTAAGATGGTAGACCGCGGCTCCCCCAAGGAGGTTTGGGATGCGCTGGAGGTCGTCATCAAGGGGCACCCCGTGCTGATGAACCGTGCGCCTACGCTGCACCGTCTGGGTATTCAGGCGTTTGAGCCGATCCTGGTAGAGGGCCGTGCGCTGAAGCTGCACCCGCTGGTTTGTACCGCATTCAATGCCGACTTTGACGGCGACCAGATGGCGGTTCACGTACCGCTTTCCGCCGAGGCACAGGCTGAGGCCCGCTTCCTGATGCTGGCGGCCAATAACCTTTTGAAGCTTTCCGACGGCCGGCCGGTGGCGGTGCCTTCGCAGGATATGGTGCTGGGCTCCTATTACCTCACCACCATCATCGATAAGAACTATGCCACCGATGAGATCCGCAACCCCGGCGTGTTCACCTCCATTGCCGAATGGGAAAAGGCATATGCCGAGAACCCCCACGAGCTGAAGATCTACCGCAGCCCCGATGAGGCGCTGATGGCCTATCAGACCGGGGTGCTGGATCTGCATGAGCCGATTCTGGTGCGTACCACCAAGACCCTGAACGGCAAGACCTATACCGGCAGCATCCATACCACTGTCGGTATCAATATCTTCAATAACCCCATCCCGCAGGATCTCGGCTTTGTAGACCGCAGCATCCCCGGCAACGAGCTGATCCCCGAGGTCAGCTTCCAGGTGGGCAAGAAGCAGCTTTCCAAGATCATTGACAAGAGCATAAAGAAGCACGGCACCACCGATACCAGCGAGGTTCTGGACGCCATCAAGAGCCAGGGCTATAAGTATTCCACCCGTGCCGCCCTTACCGTGGCCGTCTGCGATGCCACCATTCCCCCCAACAAGAAGGAAGTGCTGGCTGCCGCCGAGGAAAAGGTGGCCAAGGTCCGTAAGAAGTACGACCGCGGCTATATCTCCGAGGAGGACCGCTATCAGCAGACCATTGCCATCTGGCGGGACGCCACCAATGAGGTTAAGTCCGCACTGAAGGAGAACTTCGGTAAGCTGAACCCCATCTATATGATGGCAGACTCCGGCGCCCGTGGTTCGATGGACCAGATCAACCAGCTGGCCGGTATGCGCGGCAACATCGCCAATACCTCCGGTCAGACCATCGAGATCCCGATTCGTGCGAACTACCGCGAGGGCCTGAACATCTTGGAGTACTTCCAATCCAGCCGCGGCGCCCGTAAGGGTCTGGCCGACACCGCCCTGCGTACCGCAGACTCCGGTTATCTGACCCGCCGACTGGTCGATGTATCCCAGGAAGTGATCATCCGTGAGGAGGACTGCGGCACCCACGAGGGCATCGATGTGGAGGCCATCACCGACGGCAACCGCGTCATTGAGGAGCTGGCCGAGCGTCTGACCGGCCGGTACCCCTGCGAGGATGTGGTGAACCCCAAGACCGGCGAGCTGCTGGCCAGCCGTGAGGAGATGATCACCTACAAGACCGCAGAGGAGATCGTAGGCGCCGGCATTACCAGCCTGAAGATCCGCAGTGTCATCAACTGCCGTGCCAAGAACGGCGCCTGCAGCCGCTGCTACGGCGCCAACCTTTCCAATAATACCCCCGTCGCCATCGGCGAGGCAGTGGGTATCATCGCTGCACAGTCCATCGGTGAGCCGGGTACCCAGCTGACCATGAGAACCTTCCACACCGGCGGTATTGCATCGGCCAGCGATATTACACAGGGTCTGCCCCGTGTTGAGGAGCTGTTTGAGGCCCGTAAGCCCAAGAGCGTGGCTGTTATCGCCCACAACGGCGGTCTGGTCAGCTTTGATAAGGACAACAAGGGCGTGGATGTGGTAAAGGTGGATGATCCCCAGACCGGCGACCACTTCGAGCATCAGATCGTTTTCGGCAGCAAGGTGCGTGTGCATGAGGGCGACCTCATCGAGAAGGGTACCATGATCACCGAAGGCAGCGCCGACCCCAGCGAGGTACTGCTGGTCAACGGCGAGCTGGCGGTTCAGGAATACCTGATCCGTGAGGTGCAGATGGTTTACCGCACGCAGGGCGTAGATATCAACGATAAGCACATCGAGGTTATCGTTCGCCAGATGATGAAGAAGGTCCGCATCGAGGAGCCGGGTGATACCGACTATATCCGCGGGATGATGGCCGACCGTGCCGAGGTGCTGCATATCAATGAGCAGCTGGACCGCGAGAACGCCGAGGACGGCGGCAGCCGCCAGAAGGCGACCTATACCGCCATCCTGCAGGGTATTACCAAGGCATCCCTTGCCACCGACAGCTTTATGTCCGCAGCGTCCTTCCAGGAGACCACCCGTGTACTGACCGAGGCGGCCATCAAGGGGAAGGTAGACCCGCTGCAGGGCCTGAAGGAGAACGTCATCATCGGTAAGCTGATCCCCGCCGGTACGGGCCTGGTGACCTATACCGAGGAGGAAAAGGCCGAGGAGCAGGCGGATGAGGCCAATTTGGCGGCGCTGATGGCAAGCTCCAATGCGATCGTGATGTAAGACCATAATTCGAGTCAAATTCCCCAAAACGGGGCGGTAAAGATGGTGAAAAATATCCAAATCATCGCTTGACAATCCCGTGGGGAATTTGGTAAAATATTTTACTGGATGGGTATTCACCCATAGGCCAAAATGTCATGCAAACACAACCCGGAACCCCTCCGGGTTTGTGTCCATGAATAAATATTTTTTGATGAAAGGAGGACAACCATGCCAACCTTTAACCAACTGGTTCGCAAGGGCAGAGAGACCGTAGAGAAGAAGGCGACCGCGCCTGCACTGCTGAAGGGCTGGAACGCCAAGAAGCGCGTCATGACCGATCAGAATTCTCCCCAAAAGCGTGGTGTTTGCACCGCGATCCGTACCTCTACCCCCAAGAAGCCAAACTCCGCGCTGCGTAAGGTAGCAAGAGTACGGCTTTCCAACGGCATCGAGGCTACCGCCTACATTCCCGGTATCGGTCACAACCTGCAGGAGCACAGCGTAGTGCTGATCCGCGGCGGCCGTGTAAAGGACCTTCCCGGTGTTCGTTACCACATTATCCGTGGTACCTTGGATACCCAGGGCGTCCAGAACCGCAACCA
This sequence comes from Oscillospiraceae bacterium, assembly GCA_004557855.1. GTDB lineage: Bacteria > Bacillota > Clostridia > Oscillospirales > Ruminococcaceae > Angelakisella. The sequence continues at coordinate 132,216 of SFFJ01000001.1, read as the reverse complement.
GGCCCGTAGTAAGTACGGCGCCAAACGGCCCAAAAAGGCTGGTGCCGCGAAGAAGTAATCACACCCGTATCTAGTGCCAAGAAAGATGGCTTTTTATAGCCTCCGGATTGGCCGGCGGGAGTGGGGACTTACTTTCGAGTACCGAAGATCTCATTTTATTATGAAGGAGGGAAGCGAAGTGCCAAGAAGAGGTAATATCGCAAGACGCGACGTTCTGCCTGATCCGCTTTATAATTCCAAGCTGGTCACCCGCCTGATCAATAACATCATGCTGGACGGCAAAAAGGGCGTTGCACAGAAGATCGTTTACGGTGCATTCGACATCGTAAGAGAAAAGACCGGCAAGGAGCCGCTGGAGGCTTTTGAGCAGGCGATGGAGAACATCATGCCCGTTCTGGAGATCAAGGCTCGCCGTGTCGGTGGTGCCACCTATCAGGTACCCATGGAGGTCCGGCCCGAGCGCCGTCAGACCCTGGGCCTGCGCTGGCTGACCACTTATAGCCGCAACCGCAGCGAAAAGCTGATGGCCCAAAGACTGGCCGGCGAGATCATGGACGCCATGAACGGCCAGGGCGGCGCCTGCAAGAAGCGCGAGGATACCCACAAGATGGCCGAAGCCAACAAGGCTTTTGCCCATTTCAGATGGTAATTCCGGCGACTGCTGCTTTTTTACTGTTCTTTGCCCGGCCTTCGGGCATGGAATTCGCAACTATTTTAGGAGGGCATTATGCCAAGAGATGTATCCTTAGAGAAAACCCGTAATATAGGCATCATGGCGCACATCGACGCCGGCAAAACCACCACCACCGAGCGTATCCTGTACTACACAGGCGTAAACTACAAGCTGGGTGAGACCCATGACGGCAGCGCCACCATGGACTGGATGGAGCAGGAGCAGGAGCGTGGCATCACCATCACCTCCGCCGCCACGACCGCCTATTGGAAAGGCCACCGCATCAATATCATCGACACCCCCGGACACGTAGATTTTACGGTAGAGGTAGAGCGTTCCCTGCGCGTGCTGGACGGTTCCGTAACCGTTTTTTGCGCCAAGGGCGGCGTAGAGCCGCAGTCTGAAACCGTATGGCGCCAGGCTGACAAATACCATGTGCCGAGAATGGCATTTGTAAATAAGATGGACATCATGGGTGCGGATTTCTATAATGTAGTCCGTATGATGCGTGACCGTCTGAAGTGCAACGCTGTTCCGATCCAGCTGCCCATCGGCGTCGAAGATACCTTTAAGGGTATTATCGACCTGGTAGAGATGAAGGCTTATGTGTACTACGATGACCTTGGAAAGGATATCCGCGTGGAGGACATCCCCGCCGATATGCAGGCCAAGGCCGATGAGTACCACCACGAGCTGCTGGAGCATGTGGCCGAGCAGGACGAGGAGCTGCTGATGAAATATCTCGACGGTGAGGAGCTTACCATCGAGGAGATCAAGAGCTGCATCCGCAAGTCCACCATCGCCAACCACATGGTACCCGTTTGCTGCGGTACTTCCTACCGCAACAAGGGCGTGCAGAAGCTGCTGGACGCCGTGGTAGACTATATGCCTGCCCCCACCGACGTTCCCGACATCAAGGGCGTCAACCCCGATACCGAGGAGGAGGAGACCAGACCTTCCAGCGACGACGCGCCCTTTGCGGCGCTCGCCTTCAAGATCATGACCGACCCCTATGTAGGTAAGCTGTGCTTCTTCCGCGTGTACTCCGGTACCGTGGATGCAGGCTCCAGCGTCTACAACTCGGTAAAGAAAAATAATGAGCGCATCGGCAGAATTCTGCAGATGCACGCAAACCACCGCAAAGACATCGAGACCTGCTATGCCGGTGATATTGCCAGCGGCGTAGGCCTGAAGAACACCACCACCGGTGATACCCTGTGCGATGCAAAGCATCCGATCGTTCTGGAGTCGATGGAATTCCCGGAGCCGGTTATCCGTGTTGCCATCGAGCCGAAGACCAAGGTGGGTCAGGAGAAGATGGGTCTGGGCCTTGCCAAGCTGGCAGAGGAGGACCCGACCTTCCGTACCTACACCGATGAGGAGACCGGACAAACCATCATCGCCGGTATGGGCGAGCTGCACCTGGAGATCATCGTGGATCGCCTGCTGCGTGAGTTCAAGGTAGAAGCCAACGTGGGTAAGCCCCAGGTTGCCTACAAGGAAACGGTACGCAAGATGGCTGACGTTGACCACAAGTATGCACGCCAGAGTGGTGGTAAGGGCCAGTACGGTCATGTTAAGATCCGTCTGGAGCCGAACGAAAGCGGCAAGGGCTATGAGTTCCGCAACGCAATAGTGGGCGGCGCCATCCCCAAGGAATATATTCCCGCCGTTGACGCCGGTATCCGGGGCGCTATGGCCAGCGGTGTGCTGGCGGGTTATCCCGTAGTAGACTGCATCGTAACGCTGTACGACGGCTCCTACCATGAGGTAGACTCTTCCGAGATGGCATTCAAGATCGCCGGTTCCATGGCCTTCAAGGAGGCAATGAGAAAGGCTGACCCCGTGATCCTCGAGCCGATCATGAAGGTATGTGTGATCGTTCCCGAAGAATATATGGGCGATGTTATCGGTGACCTGAACTCCCGCCGCGGCCAGATCCGCGGTTTCGAGGACCGTCCCGGCGCCAAGCAGATCGACGCCTTTGTACCCCTTTCCGAGATGTTCGGTTACGCCACCGACCTGCGCAGCAAAACGCAGGGCCGCGGCCAGTACACCATGGAGCCCAGCCATTACATTGAGCTGCCCAAGAACATTGCGGAAAAGCTGGTAACCAGCCGCACCAAGGCTGATTGATCACCAAGCATGATCCCGACCCGGACAAAATAAGGGAAGGGAAACCATAATTTAAAAAACAAAGTTTAACAAAGGGAGGATTTTACGATGGCTAAACAGAAATTCGAGCGCAACAAACCCCACGTAAACATCGGTACCATTGGTCACGTTGACCATGGTAAGACCACTCTGACCGCTGCTATCACCAAGGTTCTTGGTCTGAAGGGCGATGCCGAGTTCATGGCTTATGACATGATCGATAAGGCTCCCGAAGAGCGTGCCCGTGGTATCACGATCAATACTGCTCACGTAGAGTATGAGACCGACAAGCGTCACTATGCTCACGTTGACTGCCCCGGACATGCCGACTATGTTAAGAACATGATCACCGGTGCTGCCCAGATGGACGGTGCTATTCTGGTTGTTTCTTCTGCTGATGGTCCCATGCCCCAGACCCGTGAGCACATCCTGCTCGCCCGTCAGGTAGGCGTTCCCTATATCGTTGTTTACATGAACAAGGTTGACCAGGTAGATGACGAGGAGCTGCTGGAGCTGGTTGAGATGGAGATCCGCGAGCTGCTTTCCAGCTACGATTTCCCCGGCGACGAGATCCCCGTAATCAAGGGTTCCGCCCTGCAGGCTCTGGAGTGCCAGAGCAAGGATCCTAACGATCCCGCTTATGCTTCCATTCTCGCCCTGATGGACGCTGTTGATGACTATATCCCCACCCCCGAGCGTAAGGCTGACCTGCCCTTCCTGATGCCCATCGAGGACGTTTTCACCATCACCGGCCGTGGTACCGTGGTTACCGGCCGTGTTGAGCGTGGTCAGGTTAAGGTTGGCGACGAGGTTGAGATCGTTGGTATCCATGACACCCGCAAGACCGTAGTTACCGGCGTTGAGATGTTCCGCAAGCTGCTGGATTACGCCGAGGCCGGCGACAACATCGGCGCCCTGCTGCGTGGTATCCAGAGAACCGAAGTTGAGCGTGGTCAGGTACTGTGCAAACCCGGCTCCATCCATCCTCACACCAAGTTCCGTGGCCAGGTTTACGTTCTGAAGCAGTCCGAAGGCGGCCGTCATACCCCCTTCTTCAACAACTATCGTCCCCAGTTCTATTTCCGTACCACTGACGTTACCGGCGTTATCTCCCTGCCCGAGGGCGTAGAGATGTGCATGCCCGGCGATAACGTTGAGATGGATGTTGAGCTGATCACCCCCATCGCCATCGAGAAGGGTCTGCGCTTCGCTATCCGTGAAGGCGGCCGTACCGTTGGTTCCGGCGTTGTTATCGCTATCGAGGAGTAATTCCGAGGGTTAACCGCATAATTAGCCAAAGAAAAGAAGAGTGTCCCGAAAGGGGCACTCTTTTTTGGCTTGCGAAAAGGGGAGGGGCGGGGCGCCGGAACGGGCGAGGGCAGGCCGGAGCGCAGCGCAGGGCTGCCCGAGGGGGAGTGGAGGCGGCCCGCCCCGGTGGGGGAGGGGGAAAAGGGAAAGCTCCCCGGTAGGGGAGCTTGGTATATCTAAAACAGGGCCTTACAGCGCCAGGCTGATGGCCAACAGGAGCTGTCCGATATAGTAGGTGGTAAGATTGGCGAAGCGCACCCAACGGGGGCACTTACGGCGGGAATAGAAGTAAAGCGGCAGCATGAGGATATCCGAGATGAGGAAAAGAGCCACGCCGATGCCGGCCAACCATCCGTTAAAGGGGACGTGGATGCTATAAAGCGGCGACCATGTGATACAGGTGATGGAGGCATTCAGCCCGACCGTGAACATAAGAGTAACCACCATATAGTAAAAGACAGCGGCAGGCCGGGTGTGGCGGCTGAAATGGAAGGAAGGATGCCGGGTGACATACAACATCACTAAAAGGGCGATAATGGGCAGGATAAAGTGGTAAGGGCGCATGGGGCAGAATTGCGTGAAGAACAGGAGATAGAAGATATGAGCCACACAGAAGAAGCCGACCCCTGCCATGCCGGAAACGGAACGGGTGGCGCCGTCGGGGCCGTGGCGGTTATTGGCCACACCGATGGCAATATCACCGAAGGCAGCCATACAGAATGCGGTCAGCAGCGGCCAGAAGGTCAAGATACCGATGGTGGAATGACGCCACGAAATTACCGAAATGATTACAAATAAGATACTATTTATCGCCTTAAACAGAGTGTAATTTTGGAACAGGCTGGGGGTATAGGCGACCTTTAGCAGCGATGCAAGCCACAGGACATAAAACCCGGTAAGTATGAGAATTAAGGTCATAATAGAGGGTCTCCTTTTGCGTATAATGCGGGGCAAAGGGGGCGAAGCGCTATAACGCCCCGCCCCCTTAATCAGGCTACTAATTCAGTTAAAATCAGGCATCCTCGAAGCCGGTGAAGGCTACGATACGAGAGATGCAGGACTCGCCGCCGACCAGTCTCCAGGGGAAGCAGCCGATTACGCAGCGCTTGTTGGAGAGCTTGTCGATGTCGCCGCCCAGGCATTCAGCATGGATGCACTCGTAGGGCTGGCAGAACAGCTGGATGTGCATGGCCTGGTACTGCTCGGGCCAAGGATACATCTCCTGCAGGGTCTTGCCATACTTCTCCTGCATGTACTTGTCGCACTTCGCAGCGTCCATGGGGCACCAGTCACGAATCTTGGTGTTCATGGGATGGTCAGCAGAACCGCAGTCAACGCCGATCCAAGCGATCTTCTTATCCTGGCACCACTTAACGAAGCTCAGGGACGGACCGGGATGACGAACCATGTAGCGCTGCTCATCAGCCTCGGGGGAATCCCAACCATACTTATGATAACCAGTGTTGATGATGAGAATATCGCCCTCACGAACTTCAACGCGCTCCTCGATCATTTCGGGAGTGTAGATGCCGAAGTCTTCACAGCAGGGAGCATCAGTCAGGTCAACAACAACGCCGGGACGAACCAGCTTGGTCAGCTCGAGCTGATCAACAGTACGGCCGGCAGTATCAAAGTGCAGAGGGCCGTCCAGGTGGGTGCCAACATGGTTGGAGTGGGTGAGGATCTGGCCGTTAGCGCCATTGGAAGACAGGCGCTTAAAGAACTTCATCTGTACGGGCTCATAGGTGGGCCAGGGGGGGCAGTTTACGCCGATCGGGATAGAGAGATCATAGACCTTAACATCAGACCACTTAGACATAGTGTTTTTCCTCCTAAAGTTTGTTTTATGTTTTGGGGTGGGGGAGAGGGGGATCCTCTCCCGTCACCGAAACAACGAATGATTTACGCGAGAGGATCAGCCCTCTGCATACTTGGCTACGAAAGCCTCGATGGCCTGCTCAAAGCACTCCATGGGAGGATGAACAACGCCAGCGCCTACCTGACCAACACCACGACGGTTGCAAGCAATACCGGTGTTGATTACGGGGCGGATGCCGGTCTCGATGACCTTGCGGATATCGATGCCGGTAGCGGAACCGCGGAAGCCCAGAGCGGGGATCTGATAAGCAGTGCCCTCACCCTCGGTGATCTCGTACATCTCGGTGGAGTACTTGATGGAGTCGGCAACGGTGCCGCCTACGAACTTAACGATAGCGGGAGCAGCAGCCATGCAGAAACCGCCGATGCCGGTGGTCTCGGTGATGCAGCTGTCGCCTACGTCACGGTTAGCGTCAGCCTCGGTGAAGCCGGGGAAGTAGAGGCCCTCGACCTTCTCGGAGGTGTAGTGGAACCACTGACCGGGCAGACCGGCTACGCGAACACCGAACTCGGTGCCGTTGCGGCACATGGTGTAAACCAGAGAGCAATACTCGATGCCCTCGATGGCGTCCATGGTGCACTTGCAGGCGGGCATGGTCAGGTTCAGCCAGGTGTGGTCATTGGAGTTCAGGAACTCGAGAGCACGAACCTTGACATCCTGATCGAAGTGAGTCTTAACGATGGCGGGAGCCAGCTCACGGATCAGCAGGGAGGTACCGGCGCGGTTACGGTTGTGGCCGTCGTCGCCCATCTGCAGCTCCTGGGCGATGAGAACCTTCAGATCGATCTCGCCGCGGATTTCCAGAGCTTCCTTGATGAGGGGATAGAACTCATTGCGCAGCCAGTGCAGACGGGTGATAACGGTATCATCATAAGCACCGAAACGCAGAACCTTGCCCAGACCCTCATTGAAGGTGCAGTAAGCCATGTTGCCATGAGCCTTGTTGATGACCTTCCAAACGGGCATGGAATAGGAAACGATACCGCACATGGGGCCTACGGCATTGTGATGGTGGCAGGGATCGAAGGTGATCTCGCCGGAAGCGGCCAGCTTTTCAGCCTCTTCGGGAGTCTTGGCCAGACCCTCATAGATCAGAGCGCCGATAACAGCACCCTTGGTGGGGTCGCACATGTTCTCCCAGGTTACGGGAGGGCCGGAGTGCAGGATGGTCTTCTTGGTCATGCCGGGGATGTCTTCACCGGCAGTGCCAACGCCGATCAGGGTAGGCTGTGCGCCCAGAATGATCTTCAGGGCTTCGGCATTAGCGGCATTGATTTTCTCGCCCAATGTCATTGTTTTGTTCCTCCTAAATAAATTATTTAGAAAAATCACCTTTCCCGGTTCGGGATCGGGTAATTACTTCAACATACCGAGCATACCGGCCAGTTTCTTGTTGCCGCCGGCGACGGGCTTCCAGTCAACATGGATTACTTCGATATCCTGGGTGCCGGCTTCCTTCTGGGAAAGCATATCCTGGTAGAAGGTCTCGACGCCGATATTGACCATGTGGAGTTTTTCTCCGAACAGTTTATTGATCTGATGCATTAATACTTACCTCCATTCAGCTTATCCAGCATATGGTGTACCAGATAGGTGGACTGGGCGTTGGAGCGAACGACGATAGCGCCGGCAGCTTCCAGCTGCTTGCGGGTCTCGGTCAGGTTCTGGGGGTCACCCTCGGTACCTACGATAGAGCAGATAGCGGAGATGTAACGGCCCTCGCTGGCAGCGATCTCCTTGGCCTTGGCGATGGCAGCAGCCAGTTCCTCGGCGGGATTGGGGTTGGAGCCGTAGCCGATAACACAGTCGCACTGCAGGATGGCCAGAGTGGGATCGTGAGCATCACGCAGGATACGCTCGCAGCGCAGGGTCAGGTCGATCATCGGATGGGGCTTACCCTCGGTGAACTCGTCCTCACCAAAGTCGATGCAGGTGTTCTCCTTGTACTCGGCGGTCAGGGGGTTCTCGATCTTATCCTCGGGCTTGAGGGGGATGTTGGAATAGATGTGACCCAGCTTGCCGATGGACAGCTTCATGGACTCATCCGCCAGCGTGCCGCCGGAGAAGAAGCCGCGATAGTACTTCTGGGTGGGAGCCATCTTGGAGGTCTCACGCTCGATGAGGGCTTCCAGCTCGGCGCGGGGCATATCGATATCGATCATGTCAGCGGGAACGGGCTCGCCCTTGGAGAGAGCAACCGCCTTGCGGGCAGCGTCTTCCAGGTTGTAGGCAGCTACCAAACCGTACTCCTTGGGGAGGTGGGGATCGCCGCCGATGAAGTCTACGACTACGGGCTTGATGTGATCATTGCACTCCTTGGCGATGGAGAGGATCTCCTTGGCCACGTGCTCCGCGGGGGGCTTGGAGAGCATGATGATGACCTTGGTCTCGGGGTCATTGATGAGAGCGTTCAGGCACTGCTTGAACATCAGACCGCCGATCTCGGCCTTCAGGTCACGGCCGCCGGTGCCCAGAGCCTGGGTGATACCGGAACCGAGCTGGTCGATCAGGATGGTGAGCTCCTGGGTACCGGTACCGGAAGCACCGCAGATACCGATGGGGCCCTTGTGGATGACGTTGGCGAAAGCCAGAGGCAGACCGTTTACTACGGCAGTACCGCAGTCGGGGCCCATCATGAGCAGTTCCTTGGAAACGGCGTACTCTTTGAGCTTCTTCTCCTCTTCCATCGAAACGTTATCGCTGAACAGCATGACGTTGATGTTTTTGTCCAGGGCGTCCTTGGCTACATCATAGGCATGACGGCCGGGGACGGAGATGAGCGCCAGATTGATCTTGGGATCAGCCTTGAGAGCGGAAGTGAGGGTGGGAGGATAGTACGCAGCGCTGCGGCTTTCCTCCTTCTTATTGAGCTGCTCCTCCAGAGCTTTCAGAGCATTTGCAACGGCCTCTTCATTTTCGCAGTCGAGAGCGACGAAGAAATCGTTGGGGGTGATGGCTTCCAGCTCGGGGCTGGAAAGACCGGTTACCTTGGCAATGTCAAGGTTCAGGTCGGTGCCCATGCCAACCAGAGCTTCCTTTACGCCCGGGACCTTCTTCAACTCTTTGGAGATGATCATCAGGGTAATGGAGTCATAGTAGGTGTTGGGTTTGATTTGCAGACTAACCAATGCCGTTTCCTCCTAATTTGGATAGATTTTTTGTCCGAAATATATACCGGTCAGGATATCCGTACCGGATGTTTCGCCGAAGGCGATAACATTCATCGCAGCAGACGGGAGCCGCAGCGACAGGACACTGGAATAAAGGGTCCGGATGAGGGTGAGCACATCCGAGGAGAGCTGCCCGCAGGCAGCCTGCCGCAAAAACGCGGCGCTGATGAGATTGGTGCGGGGGGCGGCCCGTTTTGCCATAGCGGCGGTAATGGGCAGCCACTTGTTTTGTTCCCCGCGGGCGATGGCCGAAGCCAGCACAGACGCCATGACCCCGCAAAGGAAGTCATCGGCGGAGGGGGTAAGCCCGATGCCGCAGCCGGCGATGGAATAGGCGGCTTCTCCGGCGGCTTCGGCATCCCGCTGCCGCAGGGCGGCAAATAAGGCGGGGATGCGGTCGGCCGCATAGCGGACGTAGGGGTTATCGGGCAGGGGGGAGGGCGAAGCCTCCAGCATGGTGAGAAGCGGAGCGAAGCCCTCCGGCTTGCCCCGGGTCAATATCGTCTCCCGCAGGGCCTCGGCGGCGGCCGGATGCGGCTGCTGCAGCGTGGACGGCGGGGAGAACAGCGAAAGGGAAACGCTCTGCGCCCGGTTTAATGCTACGGCGGCGCCGCTGCGGGGAAAGAGGATGCGTTCCCGGCAAAGCAGGACGGGCTCCCCGGCGGTGAGGGCCGGCAGAGGGCCGCCGAGCCGCACGGCACAGGGGTAAAGCGGGCGGGTGTCATCCAGCAGGGTGACCAGCTGCCCCTGATACAGCAGGTTGGCCGAGGTGCGGAACACCGAATGGACGGCGGCCGGCTCGGGCTGCTGCGGCAGCAGCTCAAAAAGCTGTGCGGAAATGGCTTCAGCGGTAGAAGTTGACTTCATAGATCTTGAGGGCGATTTGCAGGTTCAGCATCTGGTCGGCATTATCAAAGCTGACGTGGGCCAGCTCCTTGATGCGCTGGATGCGGTAGGCAACGGTATTGTAGTGAACACCCATTTCCTCCGCCAGCCGCTTGAGATTGCCGCCGCATTTGAAGTAAAGCGAAAGGGTATGTACCAGCTCGGAGTCCCGGTCGTGGTCGTAATCCACCAGCACCTTCAGCGTTTCATTGTAGAAGATGACCAGCTCGGGACGGAGATTTTCGTAGGAAAGGAAGCGGTAAACGCCCAGCTTTTCGAAGTAATGCACACGGGAGTCATCGACATTCCAGCAGGCGGCAGCCCGGCGGGCTTCATTGAAGCTCTTCCACAGGCTGGTGGCATCGGCATAGCTGCGGCCGACGCCGATGGACGCCATGGCGAGGATCCCTTCCGCCTCCAAGGAAGAAAGTGCGGTATCGATGAACGCCTGCAGCAGCCGGCGGTATTCCTCATCCTCCCGCAGGGGGGATTCAAACACCAGCACGATGCTGTCGCATTTATTGACGAATAGCACCTTGATGCTGCTATCCCGGCTGATGCGCCGCAGGATATTGACAATGCTGTTGTTGGTCTTGTAAAGGGAGCTGTTGCCGATGGTGGAATTGCCGGAAAGCACCCGGATGACAGCCACACGGTGCTCGGCGTCCACATCGAAATCGAAGTATTCGGCGTTGGCCAGCGATTTGCGCTGACGCTCCTCATCATGCACCAAAAGGTCATCAAGGAAGGTGGCCTTGTGGTTGTTTTCCATCTCGTACATCGAGATTTTTTTGATCATATCCAGCGCGATGAGGGAGGTGGAAGCCTCCAGCACGGCCAGGTCAACACCGGTGATCTCACGGTTGTCTTCCCAGATGTAGATGCTGCCGTATTTTTTCTTATCGCTGTAAATGGGGATGATGATCTTATTGCAGATGAGCCCGTCGATGTTATCGACCTCACGGCTGCTCATCAGCGAAACGGTCTCCTTCCCGGAGGAGCCGGCCCGGACGAGATTATCCATCCGGCGGGTGATGCTCTCCCGGCGCTGCTCGCTGCACGCCAGCACGAAGGAGGAGAAGAAATCATTATAAATGGCGATGCTGTTGCCGAACCGGTCAAAGAGCGTCTGCACAATGGACTGCAGGTTGCCGCCGCCCAGCATGGTGGCGGTCAGCGCCTTTTGCAGCTCGTAGATATCGCCTAACGTCTGCGCCTGATTATTGACGATGGTCGTCATGATCGGCGTGATGATCTGTGAAAAGGAGATGTTATTGGGGATCTCGAACAGCGGGAAGCCGAGATCATTGCACAGCTTGATGATATCCTGCGGGATTTCATTGATGTAGCTGTTGAATTTAAGGCCGAGGCCCACAACGCCACGCTGCTTCAGCTGGGGGATCAGCTCCAATAGCTGGGGGAGGTTTTCCCGGACGGCATAAGCGGTGGAAACCAGCAGCTCACCGCCGGTCACGGCGCTGACGATGTTGGGGTCGACCATGACACTGACCGAGGTAACGATGCGGTCGGTACCGGCGGAGCCGGCCAGAAGATCGGCGTCATGCAGGATGTCCATCCGGAGAATGGAATTGAGAGTAATGCCGTAATTCCGATCCATGCAAATGCGCCCCTTTCTGATCCCGCAGCGGCGGGAAGTATGAAAACTGGGCGAAGCTTCCGACTACTTACCCATGTTCTATCTTACTGCTATTCTACTATTAAATATTATAAAAAGCAATAGGGTTTGTGGATTTTTTACACCGTAGAATTTTTAACGCATTTTTGATGGATTTTGACGTATAAATATTGCACAAACCAACGATAAAAAAGTGATGCAAACTGAACAAAACAATGATAAGATGGAAAACTAATACAAAAATAAGCAAAAAAGCAGCGCTGCTGCATTGTGATAAACACACAAAACAACAGCGCCGCTTCAGACGTTATATTGTGGGGCGATCAACCGAGGGTGAACAGCAGGTCGCCGGTATTGATGGCGGAGCCGGCTGCCACGGCGATGGAAGCGATGCGGCCGGCCTCGGGGGCGACAACCTCGTTCTCCATCTTCATGGACTCGACGATCATGACGACCTCACCGGCAGCAACGGAATCACCGGTATTCTTGCACAGACGCAGAACGGTGCCGGGCAGGGGGGAGGTGACATTGGCGGGGCCGCCGGCTGCGGGGGCAGCAGCGGGCGCGGGAGCAGCAGGAGCTGCGGCGGGGGCGGCGGCAGGAGCAGCAGCGGGGGCCGCAACCGGTGCGGAAGCGGAGGTCCCTACGACCTCGACCTCGGCATCATACGTTTTTCCATTTATTCTTATCAGGAATCTTTTCATCGATTTGTCCTCCATCAGAAATTAGTAAGGTGGGTCTCCAGGGAGAATCCTCACGCAGGGAAAGGATGCGTACCTGTTCCGGCGCACAGCCCATCATAGCGGCAATGGCGGCGATAACGGCTGCGATCTCATCCTCCTGCGGGGCGGCAGGGGCTGCGGCCACAGGGGCCGGGGCGGGTACGGGGGCGGCCTTTTTGCCAAAGAGCGCCTTACCCAGCAGCAGCCCCACCAGCAGAGCAATGGCAATATACAGATACATCATATTATTCACGCTCCTTTTTATCAGAGCGGAACATTGCCGTGTTTCTTTCTGGGAGCTTCCACGACCTTGCCATCGAGCATCTCCATGGCAGCGATGATCATCTGACGGGAGGTGGAGGGGATGATGACATCATCCACCATGCCGCGCTCGGCAGCCTTGTAGGGGTTATTGAACTCGTGCTTGTACTCCTCGATCAGCTCGGCGCGCTCCTCGGGGGTGGCCTTGCGGAAGATGATATTGGCAGCACCCTCGGCGCCCATTACGGCGATCTCGGCGGTGGGCCAGGCGTAAACGATATCGGAGCCCAGATCCTTGCAGCACATGGCCAGGTAAGCGCCGCCGTAGGCCTTACGCAGGATCATGGTGACCTTCGGAACGGTGGCTTCGCAGTAGGCATAGATGACCTTGGCGCCGTGACGGATGATACCGCCGTGCTCCTGGGTGGAACCGGGCAGGAAGCCGGGAACATCCACCAGCGTAAGCAGCGGAATACCGAAGGCATCGCAGGTGCGGATAAAGCGGGCAGCCTTATCGGAGCAGTTGATATCCATGCAGCCGGCCATGGCCTTGGGCTGGTTGGCGATGATACCGACGGAGCGGCCGTTAAAGCGGGCAAAGCAGGTGATCATATTGGGCGCATACATCCCCATGTAGTCCATGTACTCGCCGCCATCGGTGATGGCCTTGATGACATCGTACATATCATAAGCCTTGTTGGGGTTATCGGGGATGATGGTATCCAGCTGGTCGGCGATGCGGTTGGGGTCGTCCCCGTTGAAGATGGTGGGGGCGGCATCGCGGTAGTTGGAGGGCAGATAGCTCAAAAGACGGCGGATCTGGTTGATGCAGTCGGTATCATCGGAGGCCATGAAGTGCGCCACGCCGCTGATGCGGTTGTGGGTCATGGCGCCGCCCAGCTTCTCGGAGTCGATCTGCTCGCCGGTCACGGATTTGATAACATCGGGGCCGGTGATGAACATCTTACTGGTCTTATTCACCTGGAAGATGAAATCGGTAAGGGCGGGGGAATAAACAGCGCCGCCGGCGCAGGGGCCCATGATGGCGGTGATCTGCGGAACAACACCGGAAGCGGCGGTATTGCGGAAGAAGATCTTGCCGTAGCCTTCCAGACCGTCCAGACCCTCCTGGATACGGGCGCCGCCGGAGTCGTTCATGCCGACCACGGGCGCGCCGACCTTGCGGGCGTTTTCGAGGATCTTGCAGATCTTATTGGCCTGAACCTCACCCATGGAGCCGCCGACGACGGTGAAATCCTGGGCGTAAGCGTAGACGATGCGGCCGTCTACCTTGCCGTAGCCGCCAACAACACCATCACCGGGGAAGTGCTGTTTTTCCTGGCCAAAATAGTAGCAGCGGTGGACAACGAAGGCGTCGATCTCAACGAAGGTGTTGGGATCAAACAGGGTCTCCAGGCGCTCGCGAGCGGTCATTTTGCCCTGCTCGTGCTGCTTGTCGATCCGTGCCTGGCCGCCACCGAGAGCGATTGAACCTCTGCGTTCAATCAGGTCTTCAAGTTTGGTCATAGTATTATCCTTCTTTCAAAGAGTATATGGGTTACCGCCGGCCGGGGGACCTCCCGGCTGACGGATCTTGCACAAAAATCAGTGGAACTTCTCAACGTAGCCGTCGGCCTTCTCCTCATCCCAGCCCAGCATATTCACCAGTACATCGCGGGTGGCGTTGCCCAGTGCGGGGGCCGGATGATGATCGGCGTCAGCCTCTACGGAAGCCATCTTGACGGGGTTGCCGGCGATCTTGACCTTACCCATACCGGGCTGGTCGATATCGATGAGCATATTGCGGGCGGCAACCTGCGGATCGGTGAACAGCTTATCCACGGTATTGATGGCGGTGGAGGGAACACCGGCCTCCTCCAGGATCTTCAGCCACTCGGCGGTGGTCTTGGTGCGGGTCTTTTCGGTCAGCAGGTCGCCGATGAGCTTGAGGTTCTGGTTGCGGTGCATATTGGTGTCGAAGCGGGGATCATCGATCAGCTCGGGGCAGCCCAGCGCATTGCAGAAGGCAGCGTACAGGCGGTTATTGCCGCAGGCGGCGATCACATAGCTGTCCTTGGTCTCGAAGGCCTGGAAGGGGGTAACGGTGGGATGAACGGCGCCCATGGGGCCGGCCACGACACCGGTAGCGGAATACTTGATGATGGCGTTTTCCAGGATGGCCAGCTGGCAGTCCAGCATACCGACATCGACCATATCGCCCTCGCCGGTGATGGCGCGCTTATACAGGGCGGTAACGGCACCGAAGGCACCGAAGATACCGGCAATGATATCGCCGATGGAAGCACCGACGCGGACAGGCTTGCCGCCGGGCTCGCCGGTGATGCTCATGACGCCGCCCATGGCCTGCACGACCATATCATAGGCGGGGCGGGGGGCATAGGGGCCGGTCTGGCCAAAGCCGGAAATGGCAACATAGATGAGCTTGGGGTTTACTTTCTTCAGCTCCTCGTAGCCCAGACCCATACGGTTCATGGCGCCGGCCTTCAGGTTCTCCACCACGATGTCCACGTGCTTTACCAGGTCCTTGAACATCTCGACGCCCTCGGGGTCCTTGGTGTTGCAGACGACGCTCTTCTTGCCGTGGTTGACGCTGACGAAATAGCCGCTCTGGCCATTGACGAAGGGGCCGTAGCCGCGGGCGTCATCGCCGGTACCGGGCTTTTCCACCTTGATGACCTCGGCACCCATATTGCCGAGCATCATGGAGCAGTAGGGGCCTGCCAGCGCATTGGTGAAATCCAATACACGGATGCCCTCCAAAGGTTTTTTAGACATAAAAAATGACCTCCCGAAATAATGTAGGTGGGCGCCACGGCGGCAGCAGCAGTGCCATGCGGCGCACCAAAGGCAAATAAAGCGGTCGGCATCCGACCCGTAAAAATCGGCGCAGCAGGCCCACTCTATTTGTTGTTAGTTTACATTATAAAGGAAAGCGAAATAAAAGTAAATGCCGGAAGCCTTTTTTGACCGCCAATAAACCGACAAAATTTTTGGTGAAATTCCATAGAAAATAGTTATTTCTGCAACAAAAGTGGGTTAATAATTTAACATGCATTAGTATATATCACCAAGCACATAACCGCTTTTTCGTTTATCATAGCAAAAATAAACGAAACCTGTCGAACGGCGTTCTCCCAAAAATCACGGGCGGTTTTCATTTTTGTTGTGAAGTATTTACAAGGGGGTATATTCCAATTTTCACAAATTGCAGGGTCGGTTTTAGGCAGAATATCAAAATCGATCAAAAGGAATTGAATTGACAGGCCCTCAATACTATAATATAGATGCTGTATAAGTGTTACTCTGCATAAAACCAATCAAAAAGGAGTGCTTACATTGAAGGAATTTAACTATTTCGCTCCGGGTTCTGTGGAAGAAGCTCTTGAACTGATGAAGGAGTACGAAGGCAAGTACACCATCCTGAATGGTGGCACCGACGTAATGATTCGTCTGCGCGAGCGTCTCATCAACCCGGAAGCCGTGATCGACATCAAGCGTATTCCCGGCTTGAAGGACATCACTTTCTCCAAGAAGGACGGCCTGTACATTGGTGCATGCGTTACCTGCAAGGAGATCTCCGAGAGTGAGATCGTAAAGGAGAACTATCCTTTCTATGCCCAGGCAGCTTCCGTTCTGGGTTCCCAGCTGGTACGCGGCCGTGCCACCAGTGTCGGCAATGTCATCAACGCCTCTCCTCTGGCGGATACCGTCACTCCTCTCGTTGCCTGCGATGCCAAGCTGGTCGTAGTGGGCCCCGAGGGTCAGCGTGAGGTTTCGCTGGTAAGCTGGGCCGGTGAAAGCCAGGAAGAAAGAATCGCCCGCGGCGCGTTCTTCATCTTCGTGCGTAAGGTCGGCCTCAAGCCCGGCGAAATGGCCATCGGCCTCAAGATCCCCTATGTTGAGGGTCAGAAGGCTGTATTCACCAAGTTTGACCGCCGCAAGGAGGTAGACCTTTCTACCGTTTGCGCTACCGTCGGTAAGTTCAATGATGAGTACCGTGTAGCCATCGGCTCCTGCGCTCCTACCCCCATCCGTCTGCCCAAGACCGAAGCCCTGCTGAAAGGCAAGAAGCTGACTCCCGAGCTCATCGGCGAGGCTGCTGAGCTGGCCGGCACCGAGGTTTCTCCCATCAGCGACGTCCGTGCTTCCGCCGAGTATCGTGTAAGCCTTGTTAAGGTTGCCGTACGCAGAAGCCTGGCCGAGCTTTCTGTTTGAGAAAGGAGCGTGCCGAAATAATGAAAACCTATCATGTTGATTTCTTTGTAAACGGCGAGGAATACGAGCTGGACGTTCCCGCCAATAAAACCGCGCTGAACATCATCCGCGATATGCTGGACCTGACCGGCGCAAAGGAAGGCTGCGGCGCCGGTGAGTGCGGTGCCTGCGCCATGATCGTTGACGGCGTACTGATCAACGGCTGCCTGATGCTGGCCCCCGAGATGGACGGCAAGCACTTCGAGACCGTTGAGGGCTTTGCGGATGAGAAGGGCAACCTGTCTCCCATCCAGCAGTCCTTTATTGACCATGCTGCCCTGCAGTGCGGTTACTGCACGCCCGGCTTTATTGTTTCCGCTACCGCCCTGCTGCGTGAAAATCCCCATCCCACCCGTGAGGAGATCACCCATTATATGTCCGGTAACCTGTGCCGCTGCACCGGCTACAAGAGAATTATTGAGGCGATCGAGGACGCTGCCGAGCGCATGAATGGAGGTGCCAAATAATGAGTAAATATATTGGCGTAAGTGTTCCGCGTGTAGACGGCGTTAAGAAGGTTACCGGCGCTGCCAAATACGTTGGCGATATGAAATGGCCCCGCATGCTGTATGCCAAGTGTGTAAAGAGCCCCTATGCCCATGCCAAGATCGTCAGCATCGATGTTTCCGCTGCCAAGGCGCTCAAGGGCGTACATGATGTAATCACCGGCGACTACTACACCAAGCGCGGCGGTCTGTACCTGGAGGATAAAAACTTCCTGGCAGTCAATACCGTTAAGTTCTGCGGTGAGCCCGTTGTTGCCGTTGCAGCCGAGACCCCGGAGATCGCCGAGGCCGCCTGCGAGCTGGTCAAGGTTGAGTACGAGCCGCTGCCCGTCATCAACAACCCCATGGAGGGTATGGCCAAGGACGCCGTCCTCATCCACCCCGAGCTGCATACTTATAAAGTAGTACCCATCTTCCATCCCCAGGCGCATACCAATATCTCTCACCATCACATCATCCGTAAGGGCGATGCCGATGCTGCCTTCAAGTATGCCGAAGAGCATCCCGATGAGTATTACATCACCGAGCATGAGTACCATGTACCCCATGTTCAGCATACCCCCATCGAGAACCACATCGCGGTAGCCCAGTACGAGCCGGACGGCAAGTGCACCGTTTGGGCTTCCTGCCAGTCTCCTTACGCGGTTCGTCAGGCCCTTTCCGCCACCTTTGATATCCCGCTGAACAAGATGCGCATCATCTCCCCCTACGTGGGCGGCGGCTTCGGCGCCAAGGCCGGTACCACCATCGAGGGTATCATCATTCCTCTGGCCATGCACTGCAAGGGTCGTCCCGTTATGATGGAATACACCCGTGAGGAAGAGTTCGTCAATTCCTACGTTCGTCAGGGTCTGTACACCAAGATCAAGACCGCAGTTCGCAAGAGCGACGGTAAGTTCCTGGCGGTTCAGAACGACTTCTACTGGGATGGCGGCGCCTACACCGAGTACGGCGTAAACATCGTTAAGGCCTCCGGCTTTGCTTCCACCGGCCCTTATGAGTTCGACAACGTTAAGACCGACGCTTACTGCGTTTACACCAACAACCCCGTAGGCGGCCCCTACCGTGGTTTCGGTATGTGCGAGATCCACTTCGGTATCGAGCAGAACATCGATGAAGTAGCCAAGGAGATCGGCATGGATCCCATCGAGATCCGCCGTGTCAACGGTCTGGCCCCCGGCAAGTCCACCGGTACCGGCGAGATCATGAAGTCCTGCGGCTTCCTCGAGGCTCTGGATCAGGTCGCCGAGGCGATCGAGTACGATAAGCCCTGCGATGCTCCCTCCGGTCCTCACAAGGTCCGCGGTAAGGGTATTGCCGGCGGCTGGAAATCTCCTTCCCAGCCCACCAACGCAGGCTCCGCTGCCATCATTCGTATGAATGAGGACGGCACCTTCTTCCTGATGACCTCCGGTCATGATATCGGCCAGGGCTCCGATACTGCTCTGACCCAGATCGCCGCCGAGGTTCTGTGCTGCGATCCCTCCAAGTTCACCATCCGTACCGGTGATACCGACCATACCCCCTACGAGTGGCAGACCGTTGCCTCCCGTATCACCTACTGCGCCGGTAACGCCATCAAGCTGGCTGCCGAGGACCTGAAGGAAAAGCTTCTGGATCTCGCACAGATCAAGCTGGGCTACATCAAGCGTGAGCTGTACCTCGAGGACGGCTGGATCATCAACCGCAACCATCCCGAAAGCCGTATGCCCATGTCCGATCTGGCACTGGGTCTGGCATTTGAGGACGGTTCCGGTTACGGCGGCCCCGCCATCGGTGTGGGTACCTTCACCCTGCCCAATAACATCAACTACGATCCCGCTACCGGTTATTCTCCCAAGCCCGCAGCCTTCTGGACCACCGCTGCTGCCGGCGCCGAGGTTGAGATCGATACCGAGACCGGCGTTATTGAAGTGAAGAAGATGGTAGAGAGCTGCGACCCCGGTCACATCGTCAACCCCGAGCTGTATAAGGCCCAGGTAGAGGGCGGTATGATGCAGGCCTTGGGTACCGTACTGTACGAGGAGCTGAAGCTCAAGGATGGTAAGGTTCTCAATAAGTCCTTCGTGGACTACAAGATCCCCACCATCGATAACGCTCCCGAGACCTTCATCGCCATGGGCGTTGAGCATCCC
This sequence comes from Oscillospiraceae bacterium, assembly GCA_004557855.1. Taxonomy (GTDB): domain Bacteria; phylum Bacillota; class Clostridia; order Oscillospirales; family Ruminococcaceae; genus Angelakisella. Next base: position 112,612 of record SFFJ01000001.1, on the reverse strand, counting down.
GAGGAGACCGGCCCCTATGGCGCCCGTGGTATCGGCGAGCCTGCAATGGTTCCCGGCGCCCCCGCCATCGCCAACGCGATCTACAACGCGACCGGCTGCCGCTTCACCGAGATGCCCATCACTCCCGAGCGGATGCTGAAGGCACTGCAGGAGAAGGCTGCCGCCGAGAAAAAGTAATTCTTCCTTTGGCACATCCCTAATGAAAATGCAGGCACCTGCCCCTTGCGGCGGGTGCCTGTTTTCTGTATCCTTGTGGTGTATTAACAAAATCTTTACACCCTGGATTTGCCTGTTTTGCCTCCTTGCCGGGTGTAGATTTGCTGCAAAGGGCGCAAAAAGTGAGAAAACACGACATGTTTTTAGTGCAATACTTACATATCACGCATGTAATATAGTTATAACAATCCAAACATATGATGCCGATCCGGGTAAAACATTGGGGAAACTCCCCAACGGCGGGTAGCAAAATGCACAATATAAAAAACTGTAAATTGTTAAAATCGGGAAAAGTGGGGGCAAGAGATTGAATTTTTTATGAACACAAGGTATAATTATGGTGCTGGTGAGTGGAGACTTTCCGGGGGTTCCCCCGAAAAGCTTGCATCGAAACGTACATAGGCCGATGCATCCAATCAACAGCATTTGGTTATGTAGACCAAGAGAAATGGAGAATCCAAATCATTGAGGAGGCAAATTTAATGAGTACTAAAATTACCGGCATTTATGATGCTCGTAAGGAACTCGGCTGGGGCAAGTCCATTATCATGGGCCTGCAGCAGTGCTTCGCCATGTTCGGCGCCACCATTCTGGTTCCCGTTCTGACCAACAGCTATGGCGAGGGTATCGTCGGTCTGTCCGCTTCTGTTACCCTGTTCTGCGCTGGTGTTGCTACCCTGTGGTTCCACTTCATCACCAAGGGCAAGGTTCCCGTATTCCTGGGTTCCTCCTTTGCTTTCCTGGGCATGTATGGTGCTATTATCCCCCAGTACGGCAAAGAGTATGCTACCGGCGGCGTAGTTGCTGCCGGCGGTCTGTATGTAATTCTCGCTATCCTGATCAAGGTTCTGGGTACCAAGAGAGTTATGAAGCTGTTCCCGCCCGTTGTGTGCGGCCCGCTGATCATCCTCATCGGTATTAACCTGGCTGCTTCCGCAGTTAATAACCTGTTCACCAACTGGGTTCTCGGTATTGTTCCGATCCTCGTGATCATCATCTGCAATACCTGGGGCAAGGGCATGATCAAGATCATCCCCGTTCTGATCTCCCTGATCGTTTCCTACATCGTTGCCATCATCATGGGCGCTGTTTCCTTCGATGGTGTCAGCGCTGCTGGCTGGTTTGGTCTTCCCAACTTCCATCTGCCCAAGTTCAATGCTGACTGCATCGTTGCCGGTCTTGCTGTTGCCGTTGCTGCAATGGTTGAGCACGTTGGTGACGTTATGGCTATCGGCGCTACCACCGGCAAGAACTACATCGCTGATCCCGGTCTGACCCGCACCCTGCTGGGCGACGGTATCGGTACCTCCCTGGCCGGTCTGCTCGGCGGCCCTGCCAACACCACCTACTCCGAGAACACCGGCGTAGTAGCCCTGACCCGCGTATTCGACCCCTTCGTAATGCGTATTGCTGCTGTCATGGCTATCATCCTCTCCCTGTCTCCCAAGTTTGAGGCAGTCATCAACTCCATCCCCACTGCTGTTATCGGCGGTATCTCCTTCGTTCTGTACGGCATGATCGCTGCTACCGGTATCCGTACCATCGTTGAGAACCAGGTTGACTTCGTTAACATGCGTAACGTTCTGGTCGCTGCTATCATCATGGTATCCGGTCTGGGCTTCAACACCTATCCGATCCATGTCGGTGGTGTTCAGTTCGGCGGCCTGGCCTGCGCTGCAGTATTCGGCATCATCCTGAATGCTATCCTGCCCGGCAAGGACTACGAGTTCAAAGAGTAATTCAGACTAACTGAATTATCTGTTAGAGCTTGAGGGAATGGGGTTCATCAAAGGATGAACTCTACCAAATAAGACAGCTCCATTTCTCATCGTGTTTCACACAAAAGCCCCCCGTCCGCAAGGACGGGGGTGTTTTTGCATAATAGCGGGTACGGCACAGAAAAAAGGAACAGCCCGCCGGCTGCTCCTTCTCGGTTATTTCTGCTGTGCTGCGGCCAGGTCCGCCACGGTATCGATATCAAAATGCTCCTGCGGGGGTGCGGGGATGGTATGCACCAGCTCCGGATGCGCACGCATCACCTCTCTGCCGCCCACATCGCCGTCCTGCGCCAGCAGCTCCCCGTAAACGGCAGCAGGGAAGATGGACGGAATGGAGAACCTGCCCTCAAAATCGCAGCCCCATATCCCGCCGGGCTCCCCTTGCCATGCGGCGATGAGCCTCTGCAGCGTTTCCTCGGTGATAAAGGGCTGGTCCCCGGTGAGAAACAGGCAGCCGGCCGTATCCCGGCAGGCCGCAAGGCCCATCCGCAGGCTGTGGCTTTGCCCCAGCTCCGGCTGCGGGTTCAGCACCACCGTAAATCCGGCGGCCTCCGCCAACGGGGCGCTCTCCACCGAGCAAACCGCGACCCTTCGGGTGACGGGCAGCGCTGCGGCACGCTCCAGCGTGTGGCACAGCAGCGGCTTGCCCGCCAGCGGCTGCAATAGCTTGTTCTCCGTGCCGAACCGCCGGGAGGCCCCGGCCGCCAGCACCACCAGTGCCGGTTTCATTCGGCAGCCTCCGGGAAGATCTCCGCAAGATGCTCCTTGGCATAGGCCTTGCAGTCGGCCTCCCACCGGCGGTAACGCTCCAGCAGGGAACGCCCCTCGGGGGTCAGGGTGGAACCGCCGCCGCCGGCGCCGCCTACCTTGCGCTGGATCAGCGGATATCCCAAAGCCGCCTCACAGCTGCGCAGCATGGTCCACGCCTTGCTGTACGCAATTTTCATCTCCATCGTAGCGGTACGGATGGACTCGCATCGGTCAATGCGCTCCAGCAGCTCCGCCACGCCCGGCCCGAACACCTTAACGTCGTCCACACGGATGCGCACCGAGGTGCTGGCGGTCATAATTTTATTGCTCATGGGAAATCCTCCTTTATAACTCCTTGATAACCTTATTATGACTGATATCGATTGACTTTTCAAGGGCTGCGTGTTATTCTTTGAATAGGATATCGTATCATACGAAAAGGAGCCATGAAGATGGATAATCGTTCGGCGATAACGGCCCTCGGGCTGGAAAACGCGCGGGTCATCGCCATTATCGGCGGGGGCGGCAAAAGCAGCCTGATGGCTGCGCTGGGGGAGGAATTTCGTTACAGGGGTGAAACGGCCGTGATGACCACTACCACCCACATCCGCCCGCCCCGGCAGAACGGCTACATGGGCGATGATGCCGCCGTTTTAAGCGACCTTTTGGTCACCAACCGCGTGATGACGGTGGGGATGCCCGCCGAGGAGCACAAGTTCGGCCCCTCACCGCTTCTGGAAAGGCTGCCGCAGCTTGCAGACCGTGTTATAATAGAAGCAGACGGCACCAAGGGCCTGCCGCTGAAGGTCCCGAACGAGCATGAGCCGGTCATCCCGCCCTTTGCGGATGCGGTGGTGGCAGTAGCGGGGCTTTCGGCGCTTGGGCAGCCGCTGGGGCGTGTCTGTCACCGCCCGGAGCTTGCCGCACTGCGGTTCGGGCTTTCCCCGGAGGAGACCGTCAACCCGGAAATAATGGCACGGCTGCTGTCCTCTCCGCTGGCGCAGCGCAAGGGTGTGGGCGACCGCCCCTATGCGGTGCTGCTCAATCAGGCGGATGCGGCACCCCCCGGCGGGGCCGATGCGGTGGCCGCATTCCTGCTGCAAAACGGAGTACAGCGGGTGGTGGCTGCGGCGCTGCAGCACCGGCCCGGTGAATATCATGTTTGGACCCGATAGGAGGAATAGAATATGCTGATCGTAATAAAGGGCGCAGGTGACCTTGCCACAGGCATCGCCTGCCGGCTCAAACGGTGCGGCTTTCAGGTCGTCTGCACCGATATCGCAAAGCCCACGACGGTGCGTTGTACGGTGGCGTTTTCCCGTGCGGTATATGACGGCACCGCCACGGTGACAGGCGTTACCGCCCGGCTGGCCCGTGATGCCGAGGACGCCCGCCGCATTTTGGGGGCAGGGGAGATCCCCATTCTCATTGACCCGGAATACAAGGAGGCGAAAAAGCTGCAGCCCGCCGTACTGGTGGATGCCATCATCGCCAAAAAGAATATCGGCACCAAAATCACCGATGCACCGCTGGTGGTGGGCATCGGGCCGGGCTTTACCTCCGGCGTGGATTGTCATTTCTGCGTGGAGAGCAACCGCGGGCATGATATGGGCCGCACCCTTTACGAGGGCTCTCCCGAGCCCGATACCGCAACCCCCGGCAACGTCGGCGGGTTCAGCGGCGAGCGCATCATCCGCGCTACAGCGGACGGCGTCTGGCACCCCGTGGTGAAGATCACCGATGTGGTGGAAAAGGGGCAGCTGGTGGCCTACGCCGGCGAGGAGCCGGTCTATGCCAATATGGGCGGCATCGTGCGCGGGATGCTGCCGGAGGGTACCCCGGTGACCAAGGGGCTCAAATCCGGCGATATCGACGCCCGCTGCAAGGTGGAAAACTGCTTTACCCCCTCTGATAAGGCTAACGCCATTGCCGGCGGCATTTTGGAGGGTGTGCTGTACTATACCAAACTACTGGAGGGAAAATAAATGCAGGGCGATATTAAAATGAGTAAGCTGGCCTCCTGCGGGGGCTGCGGCGCCAAGGTAGGCGCCGGGATGTTAAGCCAGATTTTGCAGGGCATTCCCACCGTGCGGGATGAAAACCTGCTGGTGGGCTACGATACCAGCGATGACGCCGCCGTTTATAAGGTAAGCGATGACCTTGCCATTGTGCAGACGCTGGACTTTTTCCCGCCTATCGTGGATGACCCGTTCATGTTCGGGCAGATCGCCGCGGCCAATGCCATCAGCGATGTTTACGCCATGGGTGCCACCCCCAAAATCGCACTCAATATCATGACCGTAACCCCGCAAATGTCCAAGGAAATGATCCACGAGGTGCTGCGCGGCGGCTACGAAAAAGCCTATGAGGCGGGCGTTGTCATCGCCGGCGGCCACACCATCAATGACCAGGAGCCGAAATACGGCCTTTCGGTCACCGGCTTTGCCCGCCCCGATGAGATCCGCATGAACTGCACCCCGCTGGAGGGGGACGTGCTGCTGCTCACCAAGCCGCTGGGCATCGGCATTACCACCACCGCCAACCGTGCCGAGCTGGCCCCGCCGGAGCTGTACCAGCGTGCCGTGCGGCAGATGGCGACCCTCAATAAATACGCCTGCGAGATCGCACAAAAGTACCGTGTCCACAGCATGACCGACGTGACCGGCTTTGCGCTGATGGGTCACGCCACCGAAATGGCCCGCGGCAGCGACCTCACCATCGTCATCGACAGCAGCAAGGTACCGGTGCTGCCGGGCGTCCGCCCGCTGGCGGAAATGGGGCTCATCCCCGAGGGCGCCTACCGCAACCGCCAGTTTGCCGGCCCTACCGCCCGCTTTGCTGACAGCGTCCCGCTGTATATGCAGGATATCCTCTACGATCCGCAGACCTCCGGCGGCCTGCTCATCGCCGTGGATGCCCGGGATGCCGAAAAGCTCCTTGATGAGCTGCAGCAGTGCGATAAGGTCCCCGGCGCCGCCATCATCGGTCACGTGGAAAAGGAGCAGGGCTGCTCCCTCTATGTCAAATAAAAAAAGCTCCGGAGTCTACCAAAACAAGGCTCCGGTTTTTTTCTGCTTTTTCGGGTCTGTGCGGAATAGGCGGCCCGCAGGGCAGCCCGCCCTCCGGGCGGGCTTGGCGGGGCTTCGCCCCGCCTACGGCGGCTTCGCCGCCGGCCCTGCGGGCCGTCTCCCTCCCCGCACCCGTTATCTCTTTCACGCCAAATCGTGAATCGCCCGAATGGCCGCATCCACTTCCTCCTCGGTGGTGGCATACCCCACCGAAAACCGCACCGTCCCCTCGGGATAGGTCCCCAGCGTTTTGTGCGCCAGTGGGGCGCAGTGCAGCCCGCACCGGGTCAGGATGCCATACTGCTCCTCCAGCTGGAACGCCACCTCGGCGTTATCCTGCCGCAAAAAGTCCACCGAAATGACCCCGACCCGCCCATTGGCATCAGCAGGCCCCGGCACACGGATGTGCTCATTCCCCCGCAGCCCCGTCAGGAACCGGTCGGTCAGCGCCATCTCCCGCTTATGCAGGGCGTCCGGCCCCACCTCCAGCAGGTAGCGCAGCGCCACCCCCAACCCCATGATGCCCGGCAGGTTGGGCGTGCCCGCCTCGTAGCGGTCGGGCAGGGTAGGGGGCATCTCCAGCGAGGCCGACATACTGCCGGTGCCGCCCGCAATCAGCGGTGTCAGCGCCTTGTTCATCGCCTCATTCATCACAAATCCGCCGATGCCGGAGGGCCCCAGCAGCCCCTTATGCCCGGTAAAGCACAGGGCGTCAATTCCGAGCTTCCGCATATCAAAGGTAAAATGCCCGGCCGCCTGCGCGCTGTCCACCGCAAACAGTACCCCGTGCCTGCGGCAGATGGCCCCGATCTCCCCAACGGGCTGAATGGTCCCGCTGACGTTACTGGCGTACTGAATCACCACCAGCCGGGTTTCGGGGGTGAACAGCCTCTCGAATTCCTCCAGCCGCAGCACACCGTCCTCATCACACGGGGCGATGGACACCTTGACCCCGGCCGCCTCCAGCTGCATGGCAGGGCGTGCCACCGCATTGTGCTCCATCCCGCTGATGATCAAATGATCGCCGGGACGCAGCACCCCTTTCATGATCATATTCAAGCTCAATGTGACCCCGCTGGTAAAAATGGCATAGCTCGGGTCATCGCCCGCACCGAACAGCCGGCACAGGTCCTCCCGCACGGTCAGGGTGGAAAGCGCCGCTTCGGCTGTAGCGCGGTAGCTGGAACGGTTGACGTTGACCCCCACCTTCTCGATGTAATCCTTCATGGCCTGCCCGACGCCCGGCGCCTTGGGGAAGCTGGTCGCCCCATTATCCAGATAGATCTGTTTCATATGCTCCTCCGTTCTCCTCCTGCGGGAATATAGTATCTGTTGTCATTGTAGCACGGCCACCCGGCAAATACAAGTAGCACCCCGATATAGCCTATGTCCCCCGGCTTTTCCCGGTGCGGGGGCGCATTTCCCCGCCGCCGCATAGGATGTCACGGGGCCTGTGGCCCCCAATCGTCCAAAAAGGGGGCAGTACCATGCAGTACCTTGCAACCTTCCCCAACCAGATGCAGGCATTGGCGTATGCCGGGGCGCTTTCCCGCCGGGGCATCCCGTACCGGCTCATGCCCCGTCCCCGCGCGCTGGAGGCCAGCTGCGGCACGGCGGTGCGTTTTTCGTCGGGGCTGTCGGTTTCGTCCCTGCGGGCGCTTTCTCCCGTTTCTTCGCTTTACCGCATCGAGGGCGGTAGCTACCGCCCGGTTGGCTGAAAAAGCAGGGCATGGCGTGCATCACGGCGGTGTGCGCCGTGCCCTCGGGCAAAATAAAAAGGATCGTTCCCTTTTTCGGGTTCGATCCGTTTTACTTTTACGGGGAAGGAGTGAGCCTGTAAGCCGAGTTCTGTCTGGGACAACAATCTATCTAGGCCTGCTGTTGCCAACAGGCTCAAGCCACTCTTTTGGGGATCGGGACGGGCCGCCCCCTTGTGATCCCGCTTGGTGTTGCTCCGGATAGGGTTTACATAGCCTTTGGGTCACCCCAAAGCTGGTGAGCTCTTACCTCGCCTTTCCACCCTTACCCCTTGCGGGGCGGTATCTCTCTGTTGCACTTTCCCGGGCGTCGCCGCCGGCTGCCGTTAGCAGTTATCCTTGCCCTGTGGAGCTCGGACTTTCCTCACGCGGGGCCTTTCGGTTCCCCGCCCGCTGTTGTCCGGCTCACTCCTTCGAATAAACAGTATATCACAGCCGGGCCAATGAAATCAAGCCTTTCGGTGCCGTCATTTCCCGTAGGAGGCATACACCTCTGCCAGCCGGTGGGGATAGTCGGTCATAATACCGTCCGCCCCGATGCCGATCAAAAACCGCATCTCCTCCGGGTCGTTGATGGTCCAGAAGTGTACCGCCAGATTATGGTCATGCATCCTTTGCACCAGCCGTTCGGTGGCCAGCGTGATGACCGAATACTTGGTGGGCAGCTGGAAGACGCACATCCCGTCGCTGTGGAACAGGTCGGCGTTAAACAGCTGCAGCAGGTAGAATTTCGCTACCCCCGCCACCCCGGGCGAGCACATAAAGCCCTCCGGCACCTCACCGGCCTTTTGCAGCCGCTGGTATTCGTCGTATATCTCATTGTGGAAGCTTGCCAGCACCACACGGTCCCACGCATCGTATTTTTCCATCAGGCGCAGCGCCTCTTTCATCGCCTTCATGCCCAGCTCGCCGCTCTGCTTGATCTCCACATTGATGCGGTTGTTCGGGAAGGCGGTCATCAGCTCCTCCAGCGTGGTCGCCAGGAACACCGTCTCATCCCGCGGGACGATGCCCTCGGGGTATTCCACATCGGTGGGGAAGCGCCGACCGCCGTTTTCATCGGCAAAGCGCACCCGGTCACCGCTTAACACCCCGTCCTCGGTGGGATTGGTATAGCTGAAGTCCACCTTTTGTGCGATGAGGTCGCTGTAATTCCAGTCCACGATGCTGCCGGTCACGTTGGTCTTGCGGTCAAGGGTGGTATCGTGCGAAAGGATCAGCACGCCGTCCTTGGTGATGGAAACATCGGTCTCCATCATCACGTTTTTATCCACACTGTACGCATTATAAAAGGCCTCCAGCGTGTTATCGGGGAATTCCTTATTCCCGCCGCCGTGCGCAATGAGAAGCGGCAGGTCGCCCTCCTTCATCATCGGGTTCGCTAGGGAATAGTTTTTCCCGCGGGGCAGCAGTCCCATCACCGCATAGATGATAAGCAGCACCGCCAGCACCGTCAGCACGATCCGCCAGCCCTTCTTGAGTCCCTTTTTCGCCGTTGCAGTCTGTTCCATGTTTCCGGCCTCCTTTTGTCCTTTCGAAGTGATGCGTCACCCCCATTATAGCGGAGCCGTCCCCTGCCGTCAAACCCTCTTTCCCGGCGGGAACCCCGCAAATTTTACAGGGAAATCACATTTCACACTTTTCGGGCGCATTTTTGGGCAGAACTTCCCCCCGGAGCACCGAAAGCGGCGAAGCATGGCGGAATGTTGCGCAACATATCCCCATTCCTCTATCTATTTTAGCCAAAATCTCTCCCGTTTTATAATCGAAAAAGCCGATACCGGCGTTGACAAACCGCCGGATTTCCTCTATATTTCAAGTACCGACTTATTAAAAACGGAGGTAGTCACATGTTACTCATCAAGAATGCCAATCTGGACGGAACCGGAAAAATCGTTGATATCCTCATCGGCGATGACGGCAAATATCAGGAGATCGCCGAGCATATCGAAGGCCCCGCCGGCGTTGAAACCATCGATGCAACGGGAAAGATGGCCTGCCCCACCTTTGTCAATACCCATATGCACTTTGATAAGGCCTACACCTCTTACGAGCAGGGCCGCCAGAGCTTCGGCAAGAAGAACTGGATCTCCTCCACCGAGGAAACCCTCGAGGACTCCATCTTCGTCATGCACGAGCGCATCCGCAAATACACCCCGGAGGATGTTGCCGCCCGTGCCACCCGTGCCATCCGGGAATGTGTCATGTACGGTACCACCAAGCTGCGCTCCAATATCGATATCAGCACGCTGGACCCCGAGCTCAACGCCGTAAAGGGCCTGCTCATCGCCAAGGAAGCCACCAAGGACATCTGTGACTTGCAGCTGGTCGCCTTCCCGCAGGAGGGCCTCATCTGCGACCCCGGCGCCGAAAAGCTGATGGAGCGTGCCATGGATATGGGCTGCGATGTAGTGGGCGGTATGCCTGCGGCCGAAATGCTGGATGAGCATTCCCGTGAGCATGTGGATATCTGCTTTAAGATGGCCGAAAAATACGGCGCCCTCATGGATATGCACATCGACCAGTCCAAGGATATGTTCGACCGTTCCCTGGAATACACCGCATGGCTCACCATGCAGCGCGGCTGGCAGGGACGTGTCACCGGCGGCCACTGCACCTCCATCGCCTATCAGAACCAGGCACACGCCATCAAGGTGATGAAGATGCTCAAAAAGGCGGATGTCAACGTTTGCGCCAATACCCAGACCCTCGCCATCATGGGCATCGATCAGGAGCCCCGCACCCGCGGCGTGACCCGCATCCGTGAAATGGTGGATATGGGCATCAACGTCGTCACCGCACAGGATACCATCTGCGACGGCTTCCATCTCTACGGCACCGGCGATCCCCTGGATTACGGCCTGGTGGGCTGCTACTGCGCCCAGTACAATACCCCGGAAACCGCCCGCATCATGTGGGAGATGATCACCAGCCGTTCCGCCCGCGTCTTCGATCCCGATGCGAAATACGGCATCACCGTGGGCAATGACGCCGACCTCAACATCATCGAAGCCCCCAACGTCCACGATGCCATCCGCATCCGCGCCTCCCGCCCCTACGTCATCCGCCACGGCAAGGTTATCGCCTCCTTCAAGCGCGAAGCCACCCTGCTGTAAACCTTGTGCCATCGGGATGGGCGCAGAATGCCACAAAATCAAAAGTCAATTACTGTTTCCCATTGAAAAGCGGGGCCTGCTGTATTTTGCAGCAGGCTCCTTGTGGTACAGCGGCATATTCTACAATTCGTTTTCCTCCCCCAGTCGGCGGTTCACCGACCGGAAAAGCGCCTCATCTGCCTTGCAGACCTTGCGGTCGTAGGTCAGCAGGCCGTTCAGCTCGCCCTCCACGTCACTTAACTGGGTGTAAACGGCGGCCGCCAGTCCCCCGGCCTTTGCGGGGATGATCTGCTCCTCCATCAGCCTTCGGAACGCCCGGTTAAAGGCCGCCGGGTCGGCTGTTTTTTTATACCCGAATTCATGCTTTTCCCCCCGGCAGTGCCCGGGAACGGCGCAGTTGTAGCCGCCGTATTCGGTCAGGCAAACGGGCCGCTGCTCCCCCGGGGGCTGCCGGTGACGGTACGGCCGGAAATACCAGTGGATGCTTTTAATATCGCCGCCGCCCTGGTCATACCAGCCGCTGGCATGGTCGATGGTCCGGGTCGCATCCCGTCGGCGGATCGCCTGAACCGCCTTCAGGGCGTCAAACTGCCCCCAGCCCTCGTTAAAGGGCACCCACATCGCCAGGCTGACGGTATTATACAAAAGCTCCACCAGCTGTCCCAGCTCCTCCATGTAGTGCGCCCGGCCCTTTGCATCGCAGCGGGAAAAATAGCGGTAGTGATCGTCCTTGACCCGCAGCCCGAGATTGGAAAAAACATAGATGGACAGCGGGGAATAGGCATCGCCGCCGTTCACTATATCCTGCCAGACCAGCATCCCCAGCCGGTCGCAATGGTAGTACCAGCGCAGCGGCTCCACCTTGATGTGCTTTCGCAGCATATTAAAGCCCAGCCGTTTCATTTCGGCGATGTCATGGATCATCGCTTCATCGGCGGGAGCGGTGTAATAGCCGTCGCTCCAGTAGCCCTGATCCAAAAGGCCGTTGTGGAAATAGGGACGGCCGTTCAGCAGTAGGCGAGGCAGTCCCTTTTCATCCCGCCCGATGCCGAAGGAACGCATCCCGAAGTAGCTTTCCACCCGGTCGCCGCCCGGCAGGACGATGGAAACATCGTAAAGGAACGGGTCCTCCGGGCTCCACAGCCGCAGCGCCTCCGGCGGGAGGGTCAGGGTCAGCTCACCGGCTGCATCGGTCTGTCCCGCAGCCACCGTTATTCCCTCTTTCCGCACGGTGATCCCGGCATTTTCGGGGGCATCCGCCGCCAGCGCAAAATGAACGGTTCCGTCTTCCGGCCGCGGGGTGATGCGCAGCGTGCGCAGGTAGTTTTCCGGGACGCACTCCATCCAAACCGTCTGCCAGATGCCGGACTGCGGCGTGTACCATATGCCGCCGTTTTTTAGCCGCTGCTTTCCGCGGGAAAGACAGCCGGTATCGGTGGGGTCGGTCACCCGCAGCTCCAGTAAAAATCCGGTTCCGGTCATGTGGCCGGTCACATCAACGGTGAAGGGCAGGTAGCCCCCGGTGTGGGCGGCGGCCTCTCTGCCGTTGATCCACACGGTGCAGCACTGGTCCACCGCCCCGAAATGAAGGAGCAGCCGGCCGCCCCGGAAAAAGCCCTCCGGCAGGGTGACGGTGCGGCGGTACCACAAATATTCATCAGGCTGCAAAATATGCCCCACCCCGGAAAGCGGGGTCTCCGGTGAAAAGGGAACCACGATCTCCCCCTGCATGGCGGCGGGCATTTCGGGGGCTTTGGTGATGGCATACTGCCACACGCCGTTCAGGTTCAGGTAGCTGTTTCTCGCAAGCTGCGGCCGGGGGTATTCCGGCAGGGGGTGCTCCCGGTCAAGGGCTTCGCCCCAAGGGGTCAGCATGGCATCGGTCATGGCAGTTCCGCCTTTCTCGGTTGGGCTTGTGCAGGGGGCTGGATAGGGGCCCGCAGGGCGGCCCGTCCTCCGGACGGGCCCGGCGGGGCTCCGCCCCGCCTGCGGCGGCTGCGCCGCCGGCCCTGCGGGCCCCGTCTCTCCCCACAAATTCTGTTTTTCAGGGGGCTTACCGGTCCTCCCAGTGCTGTACCCGGCCGATGGCCTTATCCCAGCCCCGCAGGTTGCGTTCCCGCACCTCGGCGGCCATTTTGGGGGTGTACAGCTTATCCAGCGTCCATTGCTCCCGTATCTCGTCCAAATCGGACCATACGCCGGTGGACAGTCCCGCCAGATAGGCAGCGCCCAGCGCCGTTGTTTCCCGGATCATCGGCCGGCGAATGGTGGCGTCTATGATGTCGCTTTGGAACTGCATCAGGAAGTTATTGGCGGAAGCACCGCCATCTACCCGCAGCTCCTGCAGCCGGATGCCGGTATCCCGTTCCATGGCCTCCAACACGTCCCGGCTCTGGTAGGCAATCGACTCCAGCGCCGCCCGGATGATGTGCTTGCGGTTGCAGCCCCGGGTCAGCCCCATGATGGCGCCCCTTGCATACATGTCCCAGTAGGGGGCGCCCAGCCCGGTAAATGCCGGGACCACATACACCCCGCCGTTATCCTCCAGCCGGGTGGCAAAGTATTCGCTGTCGGCGGCCTCGTGGATGAGATGCAGTTCATCCCGCACCCACTGGATGACCGCCCCGCCGATGAAAACACTGCCCTCCAGGGCATACCGGGCGGAGCCGTTTGTGGAGGCTGCCATGGTGGTTACCAGCCCGTTCTTGCTCTGGAAAATATCGCTGCCGGTGTTCATCAGCAAAAAGCAGCCGGTGCCGTATGTATTTTTTGCTTCGCCCGGCGCAAAGCAGGTCTGCCCGAACAGCGCTGCCTGCTGGTCACCCGCACACCCTGCGATGGGGATTTCCACACCGGCATAGTTCATGGTGCCGTAAACGCAGCTGGAGGGCTTGACCTCGGGCAGCATGTTCATGGGGATATCCAGTGCATCGCAGATTTTTTTATCCCAGCACATATGCCGGATATCGAACAGCATGGTGCGGCTGGCATTGGTGCAGTCGGTGACGTGGATCCGTCCCCCGGTCAGCTTCCAGATGAGCCAGGTATCCACCGTGCCGAACAGCAGCCGGCCCTCCTTGGCCATTTTTCGGGCGTCCGGCACGTTATCCAGGATCCACTTGATCTTGGTGGCGGAGAAGTAGGCATCGATGAGCAGCCCCGTGCGCTCGCGGATATAGTCCTCCAGTCCCTGCCGCTTCAATTCCTCGCAAAGGGAGGCGGTGCGGCGGCATTGCCAGACGATGGCATTGTAGATGGGACGGCCGGTTTCCTTATCCCACACGATGGTGGTTTCCCGCTGGTTGGTGATGCCGATGGCGGCGATCTCCTCGGGGGAGATGTTGCTCTTGGCCAGCACCTCCACCATTACACCGTACTGGGAGGAATAGATCTCCATCGGATCGTGCTCCACATAGCCGGCCTTGGGGTAGTGCTGGGGGAACTCTTTTTGTCCCATGGCAATGATATTCTGATCCCGGTCGAACAAAATGGCTCGGGAGCTGGTGGTACCCTGATCGAGTGCGATAACATACTGCTTCATGGCGGGGCCTCCTAAAGAAATTTTCTACCCTTTATTGTAGTATTTTTTGTCCAATCTGTCAAAGAGAACCGCACAAAATCACCGAAAAAAAGCCCCCTGCACGGGGCGATTTTCTACGGTTTTGACATAACTTTATCCTGTAATAACCAGTTCCTATGTAAAACGCATCCAGCGGCTGCCACACTTGTAAATGTTTCGTAAAAAGAGGGGGCTTTTCGGGAGGGCGGAAAAAGGCGGGGGAGGCGCACGGCAGGGCGGGAAAGGGGAGGGCGATGGGGGAGAGGGCGGGCCGCAGGCCAAACCGTCCGAAGGACGGTTTCGGCGGGCTCCGCCCGCCGGCCCCGGCGGAGCCGGGGCGGCCTGCGGCCCGGGCTTGCGGCTTGCAGGGGCCGGCGGGGGCGGCTGCCGCAGGGGATGGGGGAGGCGCGCGGCAGGGCGGGGAAGGGGAAAGCCGGCGGGGAGAGGGCGGCCCGCAGGGCGCTCCGGCGCAGCCGGAGCCGGCGGCCGGAGGCCGCCGAAACCGCCGCAGGCGGTTTGCCCTGCGGGCCGTGTCCCCGGATGGCGCAGTGGCCCGGAATGGGCTTTTGCGGCGAAAATGGCAGGATTGGAAAGTTAAAGGAATGTTTACTTCCCTTTACGGCAAAAATGTGTTACAATATATCATTGGGAAAGTTCCCGAAAAAATAACCCCGCCGCGCGCGGGGAGCAAGGAGCATAGACTATGAAAAAACGCGTTTTTCTCATTGTGCTGGATAGCTGCGGCTGCGGTGAAATGCCGGACAGCGCCGAATTTGGCGATGCGGGCAGCAACACCCTGCGGGCCTGCACCACTTCCTCCAAGCTGGATATCCCGACGTTGACCCAAATGGGCATTTTCAATATTGATGAGGTAGGCTGCGGCACCCCTGTGGCCGCCCCCACCGCTGCCTACTGCCGCATGGCAGAGACCAGCCGGGGAAAGGATACCACCATAGGCCATTGGGAGCTGGCAGGCGTCATTTCGCCGCAGCCGCTGCCCACCTTCCCGGAGGGCTTCCCGGCGCACTTTATCAAGGCCTTTGAGGAGAGAACCGGCCGCAAGGTGTTGTGCAATAAGCCCTATTCCGGCACCGAGGTGCTGATGGACTACGGCCGTGAGCAGAAGGAATGCGGCGGGCTGATCTGCTATACCTCCGCCGATAGTGTGTTCCAGATCGCCGCCAATGAGGCCGATGTGCCGGTGGAGGAGCTGTATCACATTTGCGAAACCGCCCGTGAAATGCTGCAGGGCCCGGAGCTGGGCGTCGGGCGGGTGATAGCCCGACCCTACGTAGGCGAGTACCCCCACTACACCCGCACCAGCAACCGCCACGATTTTTCGCTGAAGCCGCCCAAAAAGACGCTGCTGGATTATATCGAGGCGGCGGGGCTTTCGTCCATCGGCGTGGGGAAGATCTATGATATTTTTGCCGGGCAGGGCGTGACCGAAATGGTGCGCAACAAGAGCAACGCCGACGGCATGGACCACACCTTCGACTATGCCGCCAAGGACTTCGAGGGGCTGTGCTTTGTCAATCTGGTGGATTTTGATATGCTGTACGGCCACCGCAACGATGTGGACGGCTACGCCAATGCACTGACCGAATTTGACGGGCAGCTGCGCCGCCTGCTGCCGATGCTGCGCCCCGATGACCTGCTGTTCATCACCGCCGACCACGGCTGCGACCCCTCCACCCCCAGCACCGACCATTCCCGCGAGCACGTGCCGATGCTGGCCTGGGGCGAAAAGATAAAAGCCGGCGTGAACCTGGGCACCCGTCCCACCTATGCCGACCTTGCCGCCACCGTAGCCGAGTACCTTGGGGTGCAGGCGGAGATAGCGGGCGAGAGCTTCCTGAAGGACATTTTGAAATAACGGAAAAACTGTGAGGAAACCCCATGAGCGATATGATAGAAACTGCCGGTCTGCCGGAGGAAAGCAACACCCCGGCGGAGGAGCAGACCCCCAAAAAGAAAAAAGAACCGATGACCTTCAAGCGCTTTTACAAGGAATGGATCCTGCCCTTCGGGCTGGAGATCCTGGCGCTGTTTCTCATCGTGAAATTCGTGCTGTTTGTCCCCATTGTCCCCACCGGCAGCATGGAGCCCACCATAGCGGAGCACAGCGCGCTGATCGCCCTGCGGGTGCACCACCTGGAAAAGCTGCAGCGGGGTGATATCGTTGTCTTTACCGCCCAGACCCCGGAGCTGGAGGGAACTACCCTCATCAAGCGGCTCATCGGGCTGCCGGGCGACCATGTGGAGATCGATGAAAGCGGCGCCGTGACCATAAACGGAGAGGTGCAGCCGGAGGACTATGTGGTGTACCAGTATGCCATCCCCGGTGAATATGACGTGCCGGAGGGCTGCTATCTCTTTATGGGGGATAACCGGGCCAATTCGCTGGACAGCCGCTACTGGTCCTACCCCTATGTCAGCGCCGATGCCATTCAGGGACGGGCGGTATTTACGCTGTTCCCATTCGGTAACTTCGGCAAGCTCAATTAAGCCCTGCCCATCACTTTGCGGATCGGAGCCATACGAACATGAACAAAACCGCTGTTCACGCCATTATCATGGTGCTTACCACCATTTTAGCCAAGGTTCTCGGCTTTTGCCGAGAGCTTTCCTTGGCGTTTTCCTACGGCGCCGGCAGCATAAGCGATGCCTATGTGGTGGCCTTCACCCTGCCGACCATTCTGTTTTCGGGGCTGGGCACCGCAATGCTTACCAGCTATATCAGCGTCTACACCGACCTGCAGCAGAACCACCCCGGTGAGGAAAAGCCGTTCCACAATCAGGTCATCACCATGTCGTTTTTGCTCTCGGTGGGATTTATCGCCGTCTTTATGGCGCTGCGGTATCCCATCGTGCGGCTGTTCGCCCTCGGCTTTGAGGGCAGCCAGCTGGACCTTGCCGTCAACCTTTCCTCGGTGATGATCACCTCGCTGATCTTTTTAGGGGTGGGGTATATCCTGCAGGGCTACCTGCAGATGAAGGGCTGCTTTTTTACCGTGGGGATGGTCAGCGTCCCGCTGAATATCGCCGTGATCGCCACCATTCTTACCTCCGGGGAAAACTACGCCATGCTGGGCTGGGGCGTGGTCATCGGCTACGCCGGGGAGTTCCTGCTGGTGCTGCTGGTGGCGCTGCGGCAGCAGTTCACCTACCACCCGGATGCGGCCTTCCGCAACCGCAACGTCCGGCGCTTTCTGGTGATGGTGCTGCCCATCTTCCTCGGGAAAACCATCAATTCCATCAATCTCATCATCGATAAAAGCATCGCCTCGCTGCTTTCGGAGGGCGTGGTTTCGGTGATGAATTACGGCAACCGCATCACCGGCTTTGTGACCTCGGTGTTTGTGGTTTCCATCACAACGGCGCTGTTCCCGCAGCTTTCCCGGCTTTCCGCCGCCAGCGATACCCGGCAGCTTAAAAAGACCTACCGTTCCAGCTGCGGGGTCATCGGGCTGTTTGTCATCCCCATTTCCGCCGGGATGATGATGTTCGCAAAGGAATTCGTGGAGCTTTTATTCTACCGGGGGCAGTTTACCGCCCATGACGTGCAGCGCACCGGGGAAGTGGTGTTCTTCTATGCGCTGGGCCTGCTGTTTTACAGCATAAAGGAAGTGACGATCAACGTCTACTATGCCCTGCAGGATGCCAAAACGCCGACCGTCAATTCCGCGCTTGCCATCGCCATCAATGTGGTGCTCAACCTGGCGCTGATGCGCAAAATGGAGCACAAGGGGCTGGCGCTGGCAACGGCGCTTTCCGCCCTGATCACCACGGTGATGCTGATCATCAACCTGCAGCGCAAGATGGGGCATATGGGCTACCGCTATCTTGCCGGGACCTACCTGAAAATGATAATCGCCGCCGGGGTGATGGCAGCCGCAACGCTGCCCTTCTACCACTGGTTCGCCCCAAAGACCCCCTCGCTGCTGGTGGGGCTGCTGGCGGCCATACTGGTGGCGATGATCGTTTACTTTATTGCCTGCCTGCTGCTGCGGGTGAAGGAGCTGGGCTATGTGATCGTCGCCATCGCGGAGCGCTTTAAGCGCCGGCGGACGGCATAAAAAAGACAAAAAGGAGGTGCGCCGATGGGACGGAAGATCATGGTGGGTATGAGCGGCGGGGTGGATAGCTCCGTTGCGGCCTGCCTGCTGCTGCGGCAGGGGTATGACGTCACCGGCGTGACCTTTAAGCTGTGGGATGACCCGGCAGGGGACTCCGGGTGCTGCAGCGCCGACGATGTGCGGGATGCGGCATTTGTGTGTGAGCAGCTGGGCATCCCGCATTATGTTATCAACTATAAGGAACTGTTCCGGGAAAAGGTGGTTGCGCCCTTTGCGGAGGAATACCTGCACGGGCGGACGCCGAACCCCTGCATCAACTGCAACCGGTATATTAAATTCGGGGCGTTCAGCCATAAGCTGAAGGAGCTGGGCTTTGACCTGATGGCGACCGGCCACTATGCCCGCTGCGGCTACAATGACGCCACCGGGCGGTGGGAGCTGCGCCGGGGCATCTACCCGGAAAAGGACCAGAGCTACGTGCTGTGCCATTTGACGCAGGAGCAGCTGGCGATGCTGCGGCTGCCGCTGGGGGAATACTCCAAGCCGCAGATCAGGGCGATTGCCGAGGAAAGCGGACTGGTGGTGGCTAAAAAGCCGGACAGCCAGGATATCTGCTTTGTGCCGGATGGCGACTACCCTGCATTTTTGCGGCGGTGGACGGGGCAGGAGCTGCCAAAAGGACGGTTTATCGATGAGAACGGGATCGTTCTGGGGGAGAATAAGGGCATTACCCACTATACCATCGGGCAGCGCAAGGGCCTGGGGATCTCGCTGGGGTGCCACGCCTATGTGCGGCGCATCGATGCCGGGCAGAACACCGTGGAGCTGACTACCGATGAAGGGGAGCTGTTCCGGCACACCGTTTACGGCGGGGATGCAAACTGGATCGCCGTAGAGGGGCTGACCGGGCCGATGGAGGCGGAGGTGAAGATCCGCTATGCCCACCGGGCCGCCCCGGCGGTCCTTCGCCCCGGCCCCGTACCCGGCAGCGTCCGGGTGGATTTTACCGAAGCACAGCGCGCCCCTGCACCCGGCCAGACGATGGTTTTTTACCGCGGTGATACGGTCATCGGCGGCGCAACGATATTAGATACGGAGGAACCAACATGCTGAAGGATTATCTTTCGCCCTTTGCGGCCGGGCTTGCCGGCCATGCGGAGCTGCGTGCGCAGCAGAATACCAGCCGGGCGGTGGCCATGCTGAACGGGGATTTGATCAGCAATGCCCGCGCCCAGCAGGGCGGTGTTTCCGCACGGGTGTACCGTAACGGGGTTTACGGCTTTGCCAGTGCGGTGGAATACGATGAGGAAAGCGTGCGGCGGGTGCTGAAGGCCGCCGAGGAAAACGCGCTTTTTCTGGATAGCCGGGTGAAGAAAAACGCCCCCGCCCTGCCGGTACTGCCCGGCGGACGCAAGGCGGTGGATCGGGAGTATACCGACATCCCGCAGAAGGACTACATAGAATTTGTGCGGGCGATGGACGACTACCTGAAGCGCAAATATCCCGCCCTGCAAAGCCGGCAGGTGGTGCTGCGTCATGACTGCATGGAAAAGCTGCTGACCGTGAGCGACGGCACCGACAGCCACAGCATCCGTCCCCGCACCCATTTGATCGTCCGGCTGACGGCAGAGGCCGATGACGGGATGCCGGTGGAGTATTTTAATGTGATCGGCGGCGGTGAGGGTATTCTGACTGACTACTTTACCGACCCGGCGATGTATTACGCCAAGCTGGATGAGCAGGTGGAGCAGCTGATGAGAAAGCGGGAGGGCGTCTTTACCAACGCCGGCCTGAAGGATGTAGTGCTGGCCCCCGACCTTGCCGGTATCCTGGCGCATGAGGCGGTAGGACATACCGTGGAGGCCGACCTTGTATTGGGCGGCTCGGTGGCGGCGCACAGCCTCGGCAAGCGGGTCGCCTCCGACCTCGTCACGTTGGTGGATTTTGCCCACACCCTCCCCGACGGCAGCCGTGCCCCGCTGCCCGTCTATGTGGATGATGAGGGCACCCCGGCCTGCGATGAGGTGCTTATCAGGGACGGCATACTGGTGGGCTATATGAACAGCCGGGAGACCGCCCTGCGCTTCGGGATGGAGCCGCACGGCAACGCCCGCGGCTATGCTTACAGCGATGAACCGCTGATCCGCATGAGAAATACCGCCATACTGCCCGGCAGGGATAAGCTGGAGGATATGATCGCGGCCATCGATGACGGGTATTATTTTACCCGGACCAATAACGGCCAGGCCGATACCACCGGGGAATTCATGTTCGGGATCATGATGGGGTATGAGGTCAAAAACGGCAAGCTGGGACGGGCCATCCGGGATACCACCATTTCCGGGGTGGCGTTCCAGATGCTGCAGACCGTGGATATGTTGAGCGACGATATGGCGTGGACCTGCAGCGGTACCTGCGGGAAAAAGCAGCCGATGCCGGTGGGCATGGGCGGCCCTGCCGTAAAGTGCAAAGTGAATGTAGCGGGAAAGTGAGGGGAACAGCATGATGAACCAAAAAGACGCGGCCGCCTACGTACTGGAGCAGCTGCAAAAGGCCGGCGCCGATGATGCCGCCGTACTGGTGACCACCGGCAAAATAGATGAAATGAATATCGACGGCGGGGAATTCAGCCTCATGCGCTCCGGGTTTAAGAGCGGGCTTTCCCTCAAGGCGATCAAGGAGCAGAAAACCGGCAATATCCATATCAATTCCTGCGAAAAAGAGACGATAGACGCAGCCGTTGCCGACTGCATGGCGGCGGTGCTGGCCGCCCAGCCCGATGAAGCGGAAAGCATTGCGCCGAAGGCGGAAAATATGAGCTTTACCGCCGGGGTGCTGACCCCCGACCGGGACCTGCTGTTCGACCGCCTGCGGGAATATATGGACACCCTGCACACCGAATATCCCAAAATCAACATGGAGCAGCTGATTGCAAAGTATGACCATGATGATATCCTGCTGATGAACACCAACGGCGTGGAGATGCGCTACCAGAACGGCGCCTATGTCGTCAGCACCATGTTTTCCGCCCACGAGGGTGAGAAGGCCGGCTCCTTTAACGGGACCTATCACCTGACCGAACAGCTGGACCGCCCGCTGATGGAGCTGGATATGATGCGGCGCCTGCTGCGGGATGCCGAGGGCGATCTGACCGCCGCCCCGGTGCCGGAGAAGTTCGAGGGGACGCTGCTGGTAAGCCCCGCCTTTATGGGGGAATTCCTCGGGACGGCGCTGGGCTGTTATGCCGGGGACTATGCCCTCATCAGCGATACGAGCATATGGAAGGATAAGCTGGGGCAAAAGGTGGCATCCGAAGGGATCACGCTGGAGACCCGCCCGCTGGATGAGAGGATCGTCTGCGGGGAGCGCTTTGACATAAACGGCTTTAAGAGCGAAAACGGGGTCATCCTGCGGGATGGCGTGCTGGAGAGCTTCTGCCTTTCGGAATACGCCGCCCGCAAGACCGGCAGGACCCGTGCCGCCAACCAAAGCGGGGCGTACTTCCTGCGGCCCGGTGAAAAGAGCCTGGAGGAGCTGATTGCCGGGATCGAGAACGGGATTCTCATCAACCGGTTTTCCGGCGGGCAGCCCGGCGCCAGCGGCGATTTTAACGGCGTGGCGAAAAACAGCTTCCTCATTAAGGACGGGCGGCTGGCGGGCGCCGTGACCGAGACGATGATCAGCGGGAATTTTGCCGCACTGCTGCAAAATCTCCGGGGCATCAGCCGGGAGACGGCCTGCGACGGCAGCACGGTGCTGCCGTGGGCGGCCTTTGACGGCGTAACGGTGAAGTGATTTCCGGCCTGCGCTCCGCAGGGAGTGTGGGCGGGATTTGCGGGGCGGGCGCACCGCAGCGGGGAAGGGCTGCCGGGAGCGGAGCGAACGGTCGGCCCTGACGTTAGCGGAGGGGCGCCCGCTCGTATGGGTGATATGGGCCGCAGGGTTTCCTGCGGCTTTGTGCTGAAGGAAGGAGGGCGGAGAGATGGCATTGACGATACCGGCGTACTGCGAGCTGTGCCCGCGCCGCTGCGGGGCAGACCGCCGTGTGGCGACCGGGCGCTGCGGGGCGGGCAATACCCTGCGTGCCGCCCGTGCTGCCCTCCATCGGTGGGAGGAGCCCTGCATCAGCGGGGAGGATCCCGAACGGGGCTCCGGGACGGTGTTTTTTTGCGGGTGTACGCTGGGCTGCGTTTTCTGCCAGAATGCATCCATCAGCCACGGGGGAGAGGGAAAGGACATCACCCCCGAACGGCTGGCGGAGATCTTCGCGGAACTGCAGGCGGCGGGGGCGTATAATATCAATCTGGTCACGCCTACCCAGTACCTGCCGTGGATCACGGAGGCGCTTTCATTGTGCGGCCGTCAGTTGACCATCCCCGTTTTATACAATACCGGCGGGTATGAACGGGTGGAAACGCTGCGGCAGCTGGCGGGAAAGGTGCAGATCTACCTGCCCGACCTGAAGTATTACGCAAGCGAATTATCCGCCCGGTATTCCGCCGCTCCGGATTATTTTGCCGTTGCATCCCTTGCCCTGCGGGAGATGTTCCGGCAGGTGGGGGCGGTGCGGTTTGATGAAAACGGCATTTTGCAGGGCGGCATGGTGGTACGGCATCTGGTGCTGCCGGGCGCCCATAAGGACAGCCTGCGGCTATTGGACTGGCTGGCGGGTGAATTCTCCCCCGGGGAGATCCGCATGAGCCTGATGAGCCAGTACACCCCGCCCGCCGGCATCACCATAAAGGAATTACAGCGGCCGGTATTTACCTACGAATACCGCAAGGTCTGCGATCGTGCCGCGGAGCTGGGCTTTTTGGGCTACACCCAGGAGCGTTGCTCCGCTGACGCCGCCTACACCCCGCCCTTTGACGGGACGGGACTATAACATGACACAGGAGAACCCCATGACTGAACCCCTGCAGCGCCGGGCCATCGCCGAGGGCGTATGGTTTTCGCGCATTCACGACCCTAAATTTTATCACAACAGCATATCGGTCACCATCATCACGCCGCTTTGCGAAGGGAAAACCTCCGCTGCGGTGCTGGCGGCATACCTGCTGCGGATGGGCAGCCGTCGCTGCCGGGATATGACCGAGCTGGAATGTCGTCTGGCCGACCTGTACGGGGCGGTGCTGGATACCGATGTTTCCCGCCACGGGGAAAATATGCTGCTTACCTTTTCGATCACCGGGGCGGATGACCGCTTTGCGCTGGAGGGGGAGAGCATCAGCCGGGGATGTGCCGAGCTGCTGGGGGAGATTTTGCTGGAGCCGAAAACCGAGGATGGCGCCTTCCCGGAGGAGGCTTTCCGGCTGGAGCAGCAGTATCTCATCGATACGATAGAGGCCGAAATAAACGATAAACGCAGCTATGCCGCCCAGCGCTGCACCGCCCGGATGGGAAAGGGGTTCCGCTTTGCGCTGCCCCGCTACGGCACGGTGCAGGAGGCGCTGGCCGTGACGCCGCAGGCAGCCTACGACCGCTACCGGGAGCTCATCGCCACCGCCCGCATCGAGATATTTTTCAGCGGGTGCGGCAGCCCCGATTATGCCGAGGAGGTCTTTACCCGGCTGTTTGGCGGGGTAAAACGGGCACCGCTGTGCCCCGCTCCGCAGCAGCTCCCCCGCCGGGCGGCCGCCGTGACCGAGCTGCGGGAGCAGCTGCCCATGAGCCAAAGCAAGCTGGTGCTGGGCTACCGTACCGGGCTGCCGCAGGGCCGCCGGGCACGCACCGCCGCCCGGGTGATGACTGCCCTGCTGGGGGGAAGCACCGGCTCCCGGCTGTTTACCAATGTGCGGGAAAAGCTGGGCTGCTGTTATTACTGCGGCGCACGCATCAACCTGCTTACCGGGATATTACTGGTGGAATGCGGACTGGAGGAGGCCAACCGGGAACGGCTGCAGGCCGCTATTTCAGCGGAAATAGCCGACCTTGCCGCCGGGCATATCACCCCGGAGGAGCTTTCCCATATCAAGCTGGCGTTTAAAAGCTCCCTTGCCTCCATCGGGGATAGCCTGGCCCGCACCGAGGGCTGGTATCTTTCCGGGCTGCTGATGGGCGATGCCGTTACCCCGCAGCAGGATCAGGAGGAGATCGATGCGGTGACGGCGGAGGAGGTTGCGGCGGCTGCGGCGGCGCTTTCTCTTGATACCGTATTCTTTTTGCAGGCGGCGGGAAAGGGGGAGGACGACGATGAAAACTGATGTGATCCATTGCTCGGCGCTGCTGGGGCAAAGCACCCGCACCGTCACCCTGCCCGGCGGCCTGACGGTGCAGATGTGCCGGATGCCCGGCTTTGTCACCGCCTATGCCATGCTCACCGTCGGGGTCGGCTCCATCGATACCGGCTACCGGATGCGGGGCCGGGAGGTGCCGCTGCCCGCCGGTGTTGCCCACTATCTGGAGCATAAGATGTTTGACTGCCCCTACGGGGACGCCATGCAGCGGTTTGATGCGCTGGGCGCCGCCGCCAATGCCTTTACCGCCTTTGATAAGACCGCCTACTATTTCAGCTGTACCGAAAACTTCCCGCAGGCGCTGGAGGTGCTTTTGGACTTTGTGGCGACCCCCTACTTTACGGCGGGTTCCGTCCGGCGGGAACGGGGCATAATAGCCGAGGAGCTGCGGATGTACCGGGACAGCCCCGAATGGATGGTGACGGCCAACCTTTTGCAGGCCATGTACCACCGACACCCCGTCCGGGTGGATATTGCCGGGACCGAGGAGTCCATTGCGGAGATCGACGCTGCCCTGCTGCGCCGCTGCTATGAACGCTTTTACTGCCCCGGCAACATGGTGCTTTCGGTGGCGGGCTGCTTTGAGGAGGAAACGGTGCTGGAGCTGGCCGAACGGTATTTCCCCACCGGGAAAAAGGCGGCCGAGCCGCTGACGGCAGAGGAGCCGAAAACGGTAAAGACCCACTACTGCGAGCAGGAAATGCCCATCGCCACGCCGATTTTTCAGGTCGGCTTTAAGGCGGAGGGCGGCGAAAAGGAAAATATGCGCCACCGCCTGCTGGATGAGCTGCTGCTGGACCTCATCTGCGGAGAAACGACCGACCTGTACCGCAGCCTGTACGAGGCGGGGGAGATCAATGCGACCTTCGGCAGCGAGGTGATGGCCGGCAGGGATTTCATCTGTGCCATGTTTGACGGCGAAAGCCGCCGGCCGCAGGCGGTGTACGACGCCCTGTGCGAACGGGTGACGGCGCTGCAAAGGGACGGCATCCCGCAGGGGGATTTTACCCGCTGCCGCCGTGCCAACTACGGAAGAACCATCGGGCTGTACGGCCGGGCGGAATCCATCGCCGGGCTGATGGCCGCCGCCCATTTTTCGGGCATGAAGGATATCTACTACCCGTTGGAGATCCTGCGCTCCGCCACGGTGGAGGAGCTGGAGCAGCGCCTGCGGGAGGACTACGACCCCGCCAACAGCGCCCTTTCGGTCATCCGGCCGCAGGGCGTGCAATAAGGAGACCCGAACCCTATGACAACTGCGAACCGTGAAATAAAATCCCGTCAAATCGGGGCGCATATGATGGCGCTGCTGGTGTGTACCGTTTGGGCGACCACCTTCGTTTGCAGCAAGGAGCTGCTGGCCTACTACACCCCGGCGCAGGTCATGCTGATGCGCTTTGTACTGGCCTATTTTGTGCTGTGGCTGCTGCGCCCCCGCCCGCTGCGCTGGCAGGGCAGGGGAGAGCTGACCTTCCTGCTGATGGGCATTTTGGGAGGGACACTGTACTTTTGGACCGAAAATACCGCCCTGCAGCATACCTTTGCCGCCAATGTCAGCATCATTGTGGCGATGGCGCCCATTCTCACCTCCATTCTGGCACACTTTTTCACCGGGGATGAAAAGCTGCATATGACGGTATGGGCGGGCTTTGCCGTGGCGATGGCCGGGGTGGTGCTGGTGGTGCTCAACGGCGCATTCGTGCTGAAATTAAGCCCGCTGGGTGATTTGCTTTCGCTGCTGGCGGCGGGGAGCTGGGCGTGCTATTCCGTCCTCATCAAGCGGCTGCCCGGCCATATGGACGGCATCCTTTTGGCGCGGCGGGTGATGCTGTACGGGGTGGTGACTGCGGTGCCGCTGCTGGCGGCCCGCGGGGAGCTTGCCATTCCATTGGCGCCGCTGGCGCAGCCCAAAATGCTTTTCTGCATCCTGTTTCTGGCGGTGCTGGGCAGTGCCGTCTGCTTTGCCATGTGGAATACCGTCATCAGCCGGCTGGGGGTGGTGCGCGCCAATAACTATATCTATCTCCAGCCCTTTATCACCATTGTGGCCTCGCACTTCCTTTTGGGGGAGCCGATGAGCTGGACGGCCATCGTGGGGGCGCTGCTGATTGTCGGAGGGGTCATCATATCCGGGCGGCGTGCCGGGGAAAAGCCGTAGCTTTTGGCGCTTATCGCTAAAAATTTCGGGGGAAATTATATCGCTTTCCCCCTTGCCATGCCCTGCCCGATAGTGCTATAATCGTAAGGGCTCCCCTGAAAGGGGAACGAAAGAAGCGCCTCTGAAACCGGCGCTTTTTTTATTTTTGCCTGTGACTTTCGGTTCCCGCAACCGTTATATAGAGGAGTACGAGGAGGAAAACATGAACAAAATCGGCTTTGATAACGAAAAATACCTGCAAATGCAGTCGGATAAGATACGGGAGCGCATCGGGCAGTTCGGCGGCAAGCTGTACCTTGAATTCGGCGGCAAGCTGTTCGATGATTATCACGCTTCCCGTGTGCTGCCGGGCTTTGCGCCGGATGCCAAGGTGAAGATGCTGCTGCAAATGAAGGACTCCGCCGAGATCGTTATCGTCATCAGCGCCGATGATATCGAAAAGAATAAGCGCCGGGGCGACCTCGGCATCACCTACGACCTGGACGTGCTGCGGCTGATCGATGCCTTCCGGGGGATCGGGCTGTATGTGGGCAGCGTCTGCATCACCCACTACCACGGGCAGGCCGCCGCCGAGATCTTCCAGAAGCGGCTGGAGGCGTTGGGGGTGAAGGTGTACCGTCACTATATCATCCCCGATTACCCCGCCAATGTGCCGCTGATCGTCAGCGATGACGGCTTCGGCAAGAATGAGTATATCGAAACGACCCGCCCGCTGGTGGTGGTGACCGCCCCCGGCCCCGGCAGCGGCAAAATGGCCACCTGCCTTTCCCAGCTGTTCCATGAAAATAAGCGGGGCGTCAAGGCGGGCTATGCCAAATTCGAGACCTTCCCCATCTGGAACCTGCCGCTGAAGCACCCGGTGAACCTGGCGTATGAGGCCGCCACGACCGACCTTAATGACGTCAATATGATCGACCCGTTCCACCTGGAGGCTTACGGCGTCACGACCGTCAACTATAACAGAGATATCGAGATCTTCCCGGTGCTCAATGCGATCTTCCAGCGCATTTACGGCGCCAGCCCCTATAAGAGCCCGACCGATATGGGCGTCAATATGGCAGGCAACTGCATCATCGATGATGAGGCCTGCTGCAAGGCATCCCAGCAGGAGGTCATCCGCCGGTACTATGCCACCGCCTGTTCGGTGCGGCAGGGCCTCAGCGAAGCGGAGGAGATCCACAAGCAGGAGCTTATCATGAACCAGCTGGGGATCTCCACCGCAGACCGCCCCGTGGTGGCTGCCACCAACCAGAAGGCGGAGGAGACCGGGCAGCCTGCCATGGCGCTGGAGCTGCCGGACGGCCGGATCGTCACCGGAAAGACCAGCTCGCTGCTGGGGCCTGCCGCCGCATTGATGCTCAACAGCCTCAAGGAGCTGGGCGGCATCAATGATGAGATGCACCTGCTTTCGCCCATCATCATCGAGCCGATCCAGCGGCTGAAGGTGGACTACCTGGGCAACCACAACCCCCGGCTGCACTCCGATGAGATCTTGATCGCGCTTTCCATCTGTGCCGCCACCAACCCCACCGCGGCGCTGGCCATGGAGCAGTTGAGCAAGCTGCGCGGGTGTGAAGCACACGCCAGTGTGATCCTTTCGCGGGTGGATGAAAATGTGTACCACAAGCTGGGGGTCAATTTGACCTGCGAGCCGAAGTACCAGACCAAAAAGCTGTACCACGCATAAGCCGATGAAGCACCGGTTCCCGCCGGTGCTTTTTCTCGCTGCAATCAATTATAATTTTTAATGATAACGATAAATACGATAAATTGAATTTATGCAACATCACCAATAAAGACAATGGATAGTATGCAACTATGCACAATAAAAGCCAATAATCCCGGTGATTTTAGCGGATATGACGGAATTTCACAATTCATTAAAAAAATTGTTGCTATCCATTAAAAATTATATTATCATTGGGATAATTCCCACAGAGAAATGAAAAAAGGAGTATTTTGCATGGAACCTAAACGCGCCCAATGGGGCAGTAAAGTCGGCTTTATTTTAGCGGCGGCAGGGTCTGCTGTCGGTCTCGGAAACATCTGGAAGTTCCCCGGAAAGGCCTTTGAGGGCGGCGGCGGTGCATACATTCTTATTTATCTTGCCATCGTTCTGCTCATCGGTATCCCCGTCATGCTTTCGGAGCTGACCATCGGCCGTGCCGCACAGGCCAATGCCGTAGACAGCTTTGAAAAGCTGCGGCACCCCGGCTTTAAGTGGGTCGGATGGATCGGCGTGATTGTGGCGTTTATCATCACCAGCTACTATGCCCACGTGGGCGGCTGGGTGCTGCGTTATGTGGCGGGCTATGCCACCGAGTCGGGAAAAATCTATGCGGACCCGCTGGGGTATTTCTACGGGCTGCTTGGCTATAATGCGGCCACCGGCGAAACATGGTTCCCGCTGACTGCCATCATTTTCGGTGCGATATTTATGGCGGCCACCTGCTATATCATCATCAAGGGCGTCGAGGACGGCATTGAACGGTTTAATAAGTTCGGGATGCCCGCCCTGTTCATCATTCTGATCATTCTGCTGGTGCGTGCGCTTACCATGCCCGGCGCCGCCGAGGGACTTTCCTATATGCTGATCCCCGACTGGAGCAAGGTCACCTTCAGCACCGTGCTTTCGGCACTGGGACAGGCGTTTTTCTCCTTGAGCCTTGGCATGAGTATTATGATCACCTACGGTTCCTACCTGAAAAAGGAAGAAAACCTGACAAAGAATACCGTCATCATCTGCGGCATGGATACGCTGGTCGCACTGATCGCAGGCTTTATCATCGTTCCCGCCGTATTTGCTACCCTTGGCGCCGAAGGCGTCGGTAAGGGCGCGGGGTTTGCATTCTCCTCCCTGGCCGGGGTGTTCCAGCAGATGCCCGGCGGCCAGATCTTCGGCATCCTGTTCTATCTGCTGCTGCTGTTTGCGGCGCTCACCTCCTGCATTTCCCTGCTGGAAGGCGTAGTGGCCTTTGTGACCGAGCGCTTTGGCTGGAAGCGTACCGCTACCACCGTGATCCTCGGCATTATCATGTTTATCATCGGCTGTGTTTACACCTGTTCCCAGGCCGCCTTTGATATCAAGGGCATTTGGTTCGACTTCAAGAACGGCTTCACCACCCCCATCTTCGGCGACTTCATGGAATTCCTCACCGATCGCCTGCTGATCCCGATCTCCGCCCTGGGCGCCTGCCTGTTTGTGGGCTGGGCGTGGAAGCCGCAGAACGCCATCCGGGAGATCGAGATGGACGGCAAGCCGTTCGGGCTCAAGGGGGCGTACAGCTTCCTCGTGAAGTATCTGGCGCCGATCTGTATTATCGTGATCATCGTGGCGAGCTTTGCCACCGGCACCACCTTGAGCTGATCAAGATATCATCCGGTACAGTTTTTCCGCAGGAAAGGCAGTGTTCCGCTTTGGGACATTGCCTTTCTTGCATTCTGCCGGCATTTTTGGTAAGATACAAACCGATAGAGGGCGGCATTTGCTTCTCCGCAGGCCCCTGCAAGCCGCAGGGACCCGGCCCGCAGGGCGTTTCGGCGCAGCCGAAACCGACGGCGGAGCCGTCGAAGCCGCCGCAGGCGGCTTGCCCTGCGGGCCGTCCGCCCCCACAAACCCCGGGAAGGAGCCGACCATGCCCAAGGACCGTGATTTTCTCAAAGCGTTTTCCGGCGAGGATCGCATGACCGCCGCCCAGATAGCGGATAAGCTGGAGCAGTGCGCCCGCCAAAACCGCTTAACCCATACCATGTTCCTCACCCCGCACCAGCGTGCCGTGGCCCGGCAGGTGGTAGTATGCTGCGGGGAGCCGCCGCATAGAATAATGGGAGGCCACCCCGAGGCAGAACGCTGCGTGATGCTCTTTCTGCCCGACTATATGGACGCCTTAAGCATCCCCGAGGAGGAACTGCCGTTTGGCGCCATCCGTGCGGAATGGGGGCACGGCGCCGTGCTTTCCCACCGGGATATTCTGGGCAGCCTGATGGCGCAGGGCGTCCGCCGGGAGGTGCTGGGAGATATCCTTGTGGCGGAAAACGGCTGCGATGTCATCGCATTGAGGGAGTGCATCCCGTTTTTGCGGGATAACTGGTTGAGTGCCGGGCGTACCGGCCTGCACCCGGTGGAAATACCCCTTTCGGGGCTGCGCATCCCCGCCGCCGACGGCAAAACCGTGCGGGACACCGTGGCATCGCTGCGGCTGGATGCGGTGCTGGGCAGCGGATTCTCCATCAGCCGCGGGAAGGCCGCGGATTTGATTGCCGCCGGGCGGGTGAGTTTGAACGGCTGCGAATGCATGAAGCCGGATCGCCAGCTGGCCGAGGGGGATATCCTTTCGGTGCGGGGGCAGGGCAGGCTCATCCTGCGGGAGATAGGTGGACTTTCCAAAAAGGGTCGGTTTTACATCACCGTGGAGCGCTTCGGCGGGTAGAAAATCAAAAAAGGAACAGCATAAAAAAGGACGCACATTACACAATCAAACGGTAGGGGGCGTCCTTTTTGCTGCAAAAAGAGAGTTCGCTGCGGGTGGGGCTTTCCAAAAAGGGCCGGTTTTACATCACCGTGGAGCGCTTCGGCGGGTAGAAAATCAAAAAAAGGAACAGCATAAAAAAGGACGCACATTACACATTTAAACGGTAGGGGGCGTCCTTTTGCTGCAAAAAGAAAGCGCGCTGCGGGTGGGGTTTACCTTTGCGGGCTGCTATCTGGGGGCGGGGTATGTTTCCGGGCAGGAGCTTTGGCAGTTTTTCGGGTGCTTTGGGCGGCGGGGGATAGGGGGACTGGTTTTGGCAGTTTCGCTGTCCTTTTTCTTCGGGGTTTTGTTGCTGCGGCTGGTGCAGCGCACCGGCCTGCACCAAACCGATACGCTGGTCGTGCGCCGGCCCATTCCGCTGCTGCGGGGTGCCGTTGGGGTGCTGCAGTTTGTCATCCTGTTCGGGCTTTTTGTCATCATGGCGGCCGGGGTTGGGGCGCTGCTGCGGCAGCTGTTCGGGCTGTCTTCCGCTATGGGGAGTGCCCTCTTTTGCGTGGCGGTCACGCTGCTTTCCTTTTGCGGGACCTCCGGTATGGTGCGGGTTTTCTCGGCCGTTGTGCCGATGCTGGTGATTTGTACGGTCATGGTCAGCATCTTGACGCTGCGGCGGGCGGATTGGCATTTTTACATTGCGGCAGCCCCACCGGACGGTGCATTTGCGGGGAACTGGGCGGCTGCGGCCTGCATTTTCGTCAGTTATAACCTGTTTTCCTCCATCGGGATTTTGGCGCCGGTGGGGGCGGGGCTTCGGTCCCGGCGGTCCGTGTGGGCAGGGGTGCTTTGCGGCTGCGTGATGCTCTTTTCCATCGCCCTCGGCATCTTTCTGGCGCTGCAGGCGTTACCGGCGGCGGTTACCGCACCGCTGCCCATGCTGTATGCTGCCGGGGAACTGGGCCCCGTTTGGTACGGCGCCTACGCCCTGCTGCTATTCGGCGCGATGTGGGGTACCGCGCTTTCCTGCTGTGTGGCGATACTCCATTTTTGCAGTGCGCGGGCGCCCCGGACGGTACGGCCGGGCAGGTTTGCGGCGGTTTTTGCGCCCTTATCCTGGCTTTGCAGTCTATTCGGCTTCGGCCGCCTGATCGGTACCGTCTACCCGGTATTCGGCGTGCTGGGGGCGCTGGCGCTGCTGGGGCTTTTGCACCACCGTATCTCCCTGCATTCCGCAGGGTGACCGCTGCCGCCCTTTTTCCCCGGTCGGCTGCTGCTCCCCGTAGGATAGGGCCGCAGGCCCGGCGGCGCGAAGCGCCGCCGAAACGGGCGAAGCCCGTTTGCCCCGGCGCAGCCGGGGCGGCCTGCGGCCCTCCCTCTCCCCGCTGGCTCGCTCCCAGTCTATTTCGCCCCCTCTCCCCATAAGATAGAAAAGATCACAGAGGGGAGGAGTTACCGTATGCGCCGCGCCAGACAGCTCCTTCTCCATACCTCCGCCATGGCCGCCACCAGCTTCCTCATGCGCACCATCGCCCTCGCCTTTCAGGTTTATGTTGCCGGGCGTATCGGGGCGGCGGGCATCGGTCTTTTTCAGCTGGTGATGTCGGTCTATACCCTCGCCACCACCGTCGCCGTTTCCGGCGTGCGGCTGGCCGCCACCCGCCTTATTTCACAGCAAATCGGCAGAGAGGACGACCCGGCTGTCCGGCGGGCGACCTGCTGCGCCCTGGGGTATGCCCTCTTTTTCGGGATGGCCGCCATGCTGCTGCTCTTTTATCTGGCGCCGGCGGCTTCCCGCTGGGTCGGGGATGACCGCATCATCCTTTCTTTGCGGGTGCTTTCCTTTTCGCTGCCGTTTGTCGCCTGCTCCGGGGCGATGGGCGGGTATTTTATCGCCCTGCACCGGTCGGTCAAAATGTCCCTCGTCCAGCTTTCGGAGCAGCTCATCCGCATCGGCTGCACGGTGCTGGCGTTGTGGCGGCTGGGCGGCTACGGGCTGGAATACGCCTGCGGCGCCCTTACCCTCGGGATGCTCGCTTCGGAGGTCTTTTCCTTTCTTGCCCTGTTCCTGCTCATGCTCTCCGGGCTGCCGCGCGGGGCGGGCCGATGCCGTACCCCCATGCTGCCGCAGCTTTTACGCATCACCGTTCCGCTGTCATTAAGCAGTTATGCCCGTTCGGCGCTTTCCACAACGCAGCACCTGCTTGTCCCGCGGGGGCTGCGGCTGCACGGCGGCGGGGTGGAAGCCGCTCTTGCGGCCTATGGCGTCATTCAGGGGATGTCCCTGCCCGTTTTGCTGTTCCCGGCGGCACTCATCGGCGTCATCTCCGACCTCATCGTCCCGGAGCTGACCGAAGCGCAGGTGCAGGGGCGGCTGCGGGGGCTGGGCTATATGCTGGAACGCCTTTACCGCCTCGGCCTGTTTTTTGCAATGGCGGTCGCCGGGACCTGTTTTTTCTTCGCCCGCCCGCTGGGGGAGCTCATCTATTCCGAGCCGAAGGCCGGGGAGTACATCCGGCTTTTGGCGCCGCTGGTGCCGGTGATGTATATGGATACGCTGGTGGACGGGATGCTGAAGGGGGTAGGGGAGTACCGTGCCAATATGCGGTATAATATCATAGATGCCGCAACCGGTCTGATGATGGTATGGCTGCTGCTGCCCCGGTTCGGCGTGGCGGGGTATGTCTTTTCCATCTTCGCCACCGAGATGCTCAACTTCGCATTAAGTGCCTCCCGGCTCACCCGGGTGGCGGTCTTTCATTTGCAGCCGGGGTGCTGGGTGCTTACGGCAGCGGCGGCCGGCGGGGGTTGGCTCCTGCTGCGGCTGCTGACCGGGGGTGTGCCCGGTGCAGGCCGGCCCTTTTCGCTCATCCTTTCGGTGCTGCTGTACCTTGCCTGCTATACGGCGGCACTGCTGTTATCGGGCGCACTAAAGCGGGAGGAGCTCTCGTGGTTTTTTTCGCTGCTGCGCCCCCAAAAGCCTAAAAACAGCAAATGAAGAAATCGTGAAAAAAACAGAGAAAACAGGAGAATTTTGAAGTTCGTCTGCTCCCTCGCCAAAAAGATGCAGGAATTTTCGAAAAAACATTGACATTTGGGCAGAATATGATATTATTTGTGTTGTCATTTTAACCATTCAATAAAAAGGCGGCTCGTATATGCCCATCTGAAAGAACCCCGGAACCGGGGTATCCTAAAAACCTTTTGCGGGGACGGTGCAATAGCGGCTGCGGCAGGTGTGAGGGCCTGCAGATTTACCGCAAAAGGAGGATGTTGAAATGCACGAAAATACTTTGATCAGCCTGCGTGGCATTCAGGTTGATTATGATGACGAGCCCGTTCTCAAGGGGATTGATCTCGACATCATGGACAAGGAATTCATTACTTTTCTTGGGCCGTCCGGTTGTGGCAAGACGACTACCTTGCGCATAATCGGCGGATTTATCCAACCCAAGGAGGGTGATGTTTTTTTTGGTGGTGTCCGCATCAATGACCTGCCCCCCTACAAGCGTGAGGTGAATACGGTATTCCAGCGGTATGCGCTGTTCCCGCACCTCAATGTGTACGAAAATGTCGAATTCGGCCTGAAGATCGCCAAGGTGCCGGAAAAGGAACGCCGCCAGAGCGTCAAGGAGATGCTCAAGCTGGTCGGCCTTTCGGGATATGACAGACGCCATATCAATCAGCTTTCCGGCGGCCAGCAGCAGCGTGTGGCCATCGCCCGTGCGCTGGTTAACCGCCCCAAGGTGCTGCTGTTGGATGAGCCCCTCGGTGCGCTCGATCTCAAGCTCCGCAAGGAAATGCAGATCGAATTGAAGCGGATCCAGCAGGCTTTGGAGATCACCTTCATCTATGTCACCCACGATCAGGAGGAAGCGCTTACCATGTCCGACCGTGTGGTGGTCATGCGGGACGGCAACATCCTGCAAATCGGCACCCCGCAGGATATCTACAATGAGCCCTGCAATGCCTTTGTAGCCGACTTCATCGGCGAAAGCAATATCATCGACGGCATCATGCACAAGGATTACCTTGTGGAATTCGCCAACGATTACTTTGACTGCGTGGATAAGGGATTTTCCCTCAAGGAGCGTGTTCAGGTCGTCGTTCGTCCGGAGGACTTCAAGATCGTTCCCGCCGATAAGGGCAAGATCTCCGGCATTGTGGAGTCCATCATCTTCAAGGGCGTTCACTATGAGATCATGGTAGACGCCATGGGCTATAAGTGGAAGATCCACACCACCCAGTATGTGGAGCCGGGTACCCTCATCGGTATGGATGTAGCGCCTATGGATATTCATATCATGAAGCGCACGGAGGATTGAGCCATGAAGTTTCGCTTTTCTTCCGTCCCGTACATCGTATGGTCGGCTATTTTTGTGGTAGTGCCGCTTATACTGGTGGCGGTTTTCGGCCTTTCCACCACCAAGGGTGAATTCACCTTTGCCAATGTCGCCAAGGTCTCGGATTACACCGCCGTATTTGTGCGCTCCATCTGGCTTTCTCTGGTGGCTACCGCCATCTGTCTTGTTATCGCTTATCCCCTGGGCTTCATCATGAGCCGCTATGACGCCAACAACCAGCGGCTTTTGGTTATGCTGGTTATGCTGCCCATGTGGACGAACTTCCTGCTGCGCACCTATGCGTGGATGACCCTTTTGGAAAATAACGGCGTCATCAACAGCATCCTGGAGGTCTTCGGCATGGGGCCCTTTAAGATGATCTACACGCAGGGAGCCGTGGTGCTGGGCATGGTATATAATTACCTGCCCTTCATGGTCATTCCGCTTTACTCCATCATGACCAAAATAGAGCCCTACACGCTGGAGGCTGCCGGGGACCTCGGCGCCAACCCGTGGAACACCTTTACCCGTGTGGTGCTGCCCCTTTCGGTGCCCGGTATCACCACCGGCATCACCATGGTATTTGTGCCGTCTGTTTCCACCTTCATCATTTCCCGTATGCTGGGCGGCGGCTCCAATATGATGGTCGGTGACCTCATCGAGACCCAGTTCCTCGGCAACGCCTACAATCCCAATCTCGGCTCCGCCATCTCGCTGGTCTTGATGGTCTTTATCCTGCTGGTCATGAGTTTGATGAACCAGTTTGAGGACAACGACGACAGAGGAGGGATGCTGATATGAAATGGTACGCAAAGCTTTATACCCGCCTCATATTTATCTTCCTGTATCTGCCCATCATCGTTCTTATCATTTTCAGCTTCAATGAGTCCAAATCCCGTGCCCACTGGGCGGGCTTTTCCTTCCATTGGTATAGGGAGCTGTTCCACAATGAGCTGATCCTTTCCTCGCTGCGCAATACCCTTATCATTGCGCTGGCGTCCTCGGTGATCGCACTGGTGCTGGGCACCATGGCGGCGGTCGGCATCTATGCCATGCGCCGCAAATGGTTCAAGTCCCTTATTATGAACATCACCTACCTGCCCATCCTCAATCCGGAGATCGTCACCGGTGTTTCCATGCTGCTGCTGTTTGTGTCCTTCGGCAACGGCATCCAGAAGTTCAACAGCTGGATCGGCGGGACGGCGCTTTCCTTCCTGCAGCTGCCGGAAATGCAGCTGGGGTTTGTGACGCTTATCATCGCACACGTCACCTTCTGCACCCCCTATGTCATCCTAAACGTCCTCCCGAAGCTCCGTCAGATGGATCGCTTCACCTTCGAGGCCGCGCAGGACCTGGGCTGCAGCCCCAAGCTGGCCTTCTACAAGGTCGTCATCCCGGAGATCATGCCCGGCATGGTATCCGGCTTCCTCATGGCGTTCACCTACTCGCTGGATGACTTCGTCATCAGCTACTTTGTATCCAGCGCCTCCTCGCAGACCCTCCCCGTTACCATCTTCTCGATGGTGCGCAAGCGCGTCAGCCCGGAGGTCAACGCCCTGACTGCGATCATCTTTGTGGTGGTACTGGTGCTGCTGCTGTTCAGCAACTACTATTCCGCCCGCAAGGAAAAGCAGATGATGCGAAAGGAGGGACCTGCGGTATGAAAAAGCGTATTCTCTCCCTTCTTTCGGCCCTTGTGATGGCCGCTGCCCTGCTGCCGGTCACCGCACTGGCTGCCGGTACCGGCATCGATACCTCGGTGCTGGATATGAACTACTACGGCCGGTACAAGGATAAGGGCTATTCCATCAGCGTCTACAATTGCGGCGAGTATATCTCCGACGGTGCCGATGGCGGGCTGGATGTCAACAAGGCCTTTGAGGAGGTCACCGGCATCCGGGTCATCTATTCCAATTACGATACCAATGAATCGATGTACGCCAAGCTGAAAACCGGCGGCGCCGTCTATGATATCGTCGTTCCCTCCGACTACATGATCTCCCGTATGATCGCCGAGGGGATGCTGCAAAAGCCGGATATGTCCAATATCCCCAACCTGAAAAACATCGATGAAAAGTACCTTTACCAGTCCTACGACCCCACCAATGAGTATTCGGTGCCCTATACCTGGGGCGTGCTGGGGCTCATCTACAATACCAAAATGGTAGAGGACGAAGCGGTGGTGGCCAGCTGGGGCGCCCTGTGGAGCGAAGCCTATATGGATAATATCCTGATGATCAATAACTCCAAGGACGCCTTCGGCATCACCTTTGCCTATTTGGGGCTGCCCATTAATGCCGAAAGCACCGAGCAGGTGGATAAGGCCGTGGTGCTGCTGAAGGAGCAGAAAAAGGTCATTCAGGCCTACGTCGCCGATGAGGTATTCGATAAAATGATCGGCGGGGAAGCGGCCATGGCGCCCTATTATAACGGCGATGCCGTCACCATGATAGCGGACAACCCCGACCTTGCCTTCTCCATCCCCGTGGAGGGCAGCAATCTTTTCACCGATTGCCTGTGCATCCCCAAGGAGAGTCAGAAGCGGGAGCTGGCGGAAATGTATATCAATTTTATGCTGGAGCCGGAGGTCGGCCTTGCCAATACCGAGGCCATCGGCTATTCCACCCCCAATACGAAGGTGTACGAGCTGCTGGATGAGGAGACAAAATCCGACCCCACCGCCTACCCCGATGAGGAGTCCCTGGCCCACTGCGGCTACTACACCTATATCGGCCCGGAGCTGTCCCTTTACATCGACAGCAAGTGGGCCGAGGTGCTGACCGCCGATGAAAAGTACAGCGCCATGATCATGCCCATGTTCCTCGGGGCGTGCGTGGCGGGTATCATCGCCCTCAATATCGTCCGCGCCACCCGCAGAAAACGTGAGGAATAATGTAAGCCATCCCCAAGCAGGAGCCCCCACCGGGCTCCTGTTTTCTGTTGCCCCAGTTGATACGGCTTCAGTCATGGATATAAAGAGTAAAAAAAGCCCGGCTGACCGATAGACTAAAAGCACCTTGCATAATAATACCCAAGTGTTACGGCGTGATTTTCATTCATTCCTACAAATTTCGGGGGTGCCCTTTACACATGCGAACATTTGTGCTACAATGAAAAACAAAGAGAACAATCGTTCTTATTTGGCCAAAATCAGGAGAGAAACCACCCATGGATCAGCAAACTTTGGGGTATATTCTGTTGGGGGCGGCTGCCCTCATCATTGCCCTGCTCATTCTGCTGCTCGTCCGCAGCAAAAAAACCGAAAATAATGACCTTTCCGCCCGGCTCCAGCGCTTGCAAAGCGATCTGGAGCATTCTGTGCAGGCCGATATTCTTGCGCTCGGCAAGTACCTGATGCAGAGCGGGCAAACCCAGTCCGAGGCCGAAAGCCGCGCCCTTCTCGATAAACTCACCCAGTTTGAGAACAGGCTATCCACATTTTCCCAGCAGTCCTCGCGTGCGCTTGAGGACGTGCGTATGTCAATGGAACGTCAACTTACCACAATACGGCAGGACAATAATGCCAAACTTGACGAAATGCGTCAAACGGTCGATGAAAAGTTGCAAAAGACCCTGAATGACCGCATGACCGAGTCCTTCCGGCTGGTCAATGAGCGGCTGGAACAGGTTTACCGCGGGCTTGGGGAAATGCAGACGCTGGCGCAGGGGGTCGGAGACCTGAAAAAGGTGCTTGGCAACGTGAAAACCCGCGGTATTTTGGGGGAGGTTCAGCTCGGCGCCATTCTGGAGGATATTCTCACTCCGGAGCAGTACGGGAAAAATGTGGCGACCGTCCCCGGCAGCCGTAATGTGGTGGAATATGCGGTTAAACTACCGGTCGAGGATGGCGGTTTTGTTTGGCTGCCCATCGATGCGAAGTTCCCCGGCGACAGCTATGCCGCCCTGCGGGATGCCTATGATTCCGGGGATCCCGCGGCGGTTCAGACGGCGGTGCGGCAGCTGCTGCTTACCGTCCGGATGGAAGCCAAGGACATCCGCGAAAAGTACCTTTGCCCGCCCGATACCACCGAATTTGGCATCCTGTTTTTGCCGTTTGAGGGGCTGTATGCCGAGGTAGTCAGCCGGGGCATGGTGGAGGTTTTGCAGCGGGAGTACCGGGTCAATATTGCGGGGCCAAGCACCATGGCTGCCCTTTTGAACTCGCTGCAGATGAGCTTTCGGACCATCGCCATCCAGCGGCGCAGCGGGGAGGTTTGGAATATCCTGGGCGCCGTTAAGACCGAGTTTGACAAGTTTGCCGATGCCCTGACCATGACCCAAAGCCGGCTGGAGCAGGCCAGCAGTGAGCTGGACCGGCTGGTCGGCGTGAGGACCCGGCAGATCCAGCGGAAGCTGCGGGGGGTTGCCAGCCTGCCGCAGGAGCAGTCGGCCGCCCTGTTCCCGGAAAACGAGGAGCAGCTTGCGGAGGAGCCGGAGGCTTGAGCCGGCCGCCGGTGCGAAAAACTGAAAATGCATAATACTGCCCCCGTCATCGGTGTGATAGGGGGCGTTTTTGACCGTTTACAGGGAAAATGCAGAGGCTTTCCGGTTGGGGACGGCCCGCAGGGCGCCCCGGCTTCGCCGGGGCCGGGGCGGCCTCCGGCCGCCCCTACGGCCATGCGGAGCATGGCCGGCCCTGCGGGCCGAATTCTCGCCTTTTGCAGGCCGGGCAACCCCGCCGACCCCGCAAAAAGGGCTTGCCAAAGCCGGGACAGTATGCTATACTTTCGAAAGATGCCAATACCGAAGAAAGGAGCTGCTGAAATGATTAAATTGCGTAATGACCATAACAGAATACCAGTACAGCAGCTCTCTCTGTGACAATGCCCTTTTAAGGCCGTACCATTTTTGCCGGGAGTTGTTTTGCTCCCGGCTTTTTTGCGCCTGTGGGGCGGGAGAGAGCCGAGCCAAAAACCAAACGGAGAATCTATGAAACAAATTTTTACCTATCTCAAGCCATACCGTGGGCAGATGCTGCTGGGCGTCCTGCTCATCGCTGTTTCGGGCGTCTGCTCGCTGCTGCTGCCCACCATCATGAGTGATATTCTCAACCGGGGCGTCTATCGCTCGGACTGGGATTATATCCTGCGGTGCAGCGCAAAAATGCTGGTGGTAACGGCCATTTCGCTGGGGGCTGTGGTGGCCGGAACGTGGTTCCGCACCCGGGTGGTTTCCGGTTTCTGCGCCGACCTGCGGGCCGCTGTTTTCAGCCGGGTGAACCAAATGCCCTTCGAGGAGGTCAGCCGCATCGGCACGTCGGCGCTGCTGACCCGTTCCACCCACGATGTGGGAACGATGTCATGGGTCGCCGACATGCTTTCCAGCAATATCATCACCATACCGGTGCTGTTTTTCGGCGGGGTGGCGCTGGCCTTTTCCAAGGACCCCGCACTGGCGCTCATCATCCTGCTGGCGCTGCCCATCATCACGGCGGCCATGCTCATTATCGGGCGAAAGGTGGAGCCGCTGTGGAAAATTTCCGACAGCTACTGCGATAAGCAGAACGACCTCGTCCGGGAACGGCTGCATGGCATCCGGGTCATCCGGGCGTTTAACCGTGAGCAGCAGGAGCAGAGGAAAATTGCCGATGCGACCCGTGTGATGGCGGAGCATATCATCGAAGCAAATGTGAAAATGGGGCTGGCCTCACCGCTGGCCATTGCGCTGATGAATCTGGTGGCGGTTGCCATCGTGTTTTTCGGCGGCAGCCGGATGCAAAGCGGGGTGAGCTCCGCCTCCGGCGGCGATATTTTTGCGATGGTGCAGTATGTGGCGCTGGTGATGAACGGCATTGTGATGGCGGCGTTTGCGCTGGTGATGTACCCCCATGCCAAGGTTGCGGCGGAGCGCATCGGCGAGGTAATGAACGCCAAAACGGTGAACGACGCCCCGGGGGAGGATATCACCTTTGCCGGGGATATCCGCATGGAGGACGTGACCTTTTGCTACGAGGGCGCCGACGCCGCGGCGGTCAGCCATGTGACGCTGCACATTGCACCGGGAGAAAAGGCCGCCATTATCGGCGGAACCGGCAGCGGAAAATCCACGCTGGTGCAGCTTTTGATGGCCTTCCGGCAGCCCACCGAGGGCAAAATCTACTATGACGGGCGGGATGCCGCCACCTTGAACCGCCGTACCATCCGGCAGAATATCAGCTGTGTTTTGCAGCGGGCCGGCATTTACACCGGGACGATCCGGGAGAATATCGCCATGGGCCGCCCCGATGCCGCCGAGGAGGAAATATGGCAGGCGGCGGCTGTTGCACAGATGACCGACTACATTAAGGCGCAGCCCAAGGGACTGGACCACGTGCTGGTGCAGGCCGGGAAAAACCTTTCCGGCGGGCAGAAGCAGCGGGTGAGCATCGCCCGGGCGGTGCTGAAAAATGCGCCGATCTACCTTTTTGACGACAGCTTTTCGGCGTTGGATTTTATGACCGAAGCGAACCTGCGGCGGGCGCTGGCCGAAAAAGCGGCCGGGAAAACCCAGATCGTGGTGACGCAGCGGGTGACCAGCGCCATGAACAGCGATAAGATCTTTGTGATGGACGGCGGAATGCTAGTGGATGCCGGGACCCACCGGGAGCTGCTGGAGCGCTGCGGCGTCTATCGGGAGATTTATCTCTCACAGACGGGAGGTGACCGCCGATGAACGGGGAAACGCATAACGTTAAAATGACCAACTGGGAGGTTTTTGCCCGGTTGGTGAGGGATGCAAAGCCCATTTACGGGTGGCTGCTGCTGGGCGCCCTGATGGGGGCTGCCGTGGTGACCTGCGCCGTGATAGCCCCGCAGCTTTTGGGGGCTGCCATCCAGCTTTTGTACGACGCATGGGCCGGGGAACGGCCATTGGCCGGGCTGACCGACGCCCTACTGCCCCTTTGCGGGGGACTGGCGGCGGTCTACCTGATAAAAAGCGCGCTGGAAGCCGGGAAAATGTACCTGATGAACAATGTGGTGAGCCGCTACTACACCTGCAATCTCCGCATCAGTATTTCCGATAAGATCAGCCGGCTGCCCATCAGCTTTATCGATAAGACCCCTGCCGGGCAGATCATCGACCGCATCCAGGAGGATGTTTCCAATATGGGCGGCAGCATCCATGATATCGTGGATGTGTTCATCATGGGCTTTATGCAGATCATCGTCATTGCGGTGATGATGCTGCGGGAAAACTGGAAAATGGGGCTGGCGGTGCTTTTGCTGATGCCCCTTTCCATCCTGATCTCCTCCCGCATTTCCGCCCGGTGCGGCAACTATTTCCGCAAGATGTTCCGAGAAAGCGGAGAGCTTTATTCGGTGGTGGAGGAGAGCTACGCCAGCTACCAGACCACCAAGGCCTACAACCATGAGGAGGCGACCATTGCCGCCCATGCGGCTATCAACGACCGGCAGAAGGATGCCGAGGCCAAGGCGATCTTCCTGCAGGGACTGATCACCCCCTGCATCACCGCCGCCAATGCCATCGCCTATATTTTAGTGGCGGTCATCGGCGGGTACCTGACGGTAAAGGGCGCACTGGGGGTGGGCGCCGTAGTGACGGTGCTGCTGTATTCCCGGCAGTTTTCCTCCCCGCTGGAGCAGATCGCCGGGGTGATGGGATCGGTGCAGCGTACCTGTGCCGCCGCCGGGCGAGTTTATGAACTGCAGGACGCCGAGGAGGAAAAGCCCATCGACGGGCACCTGACCGGCACCATAAAGGGCGATGTGGAGTTTGACGGGGTCAATTTCAGCTATGACCCCGAAACGCCGCTGATCCGGGATTTCACCGTAAAGGTGCGCCACGGGCAGAAGGTGGCCATCGTGGGGCCGACCGGCGCCGGAAAGACCACGCTGGTGAACCTGCTGATGCGGTTTTATGATATCCAAAGCGGGAAGATAACGATAGACGGGCAGGATATTGCCGCCGTGAGCCGTGAGGATGTGCGGGGGCTGTTCGGGATGGTGCTGCAGGATACCTGGCTATTTGGCGGCACGGTGGCCGATAATGTGGCCTACGGCAAGCCCGACGCGACCCGGGAGGAGATCATCACCGCATGC
This sequence comes from Oscillospiraceae bacterium, assembly GCA_004557855.1. Taxonomy (GTDB): domain Bacteria; phylum Bacillota; class Clostridia; order Oscillospirales; family Ruminococcaceae; genus Angelakisella. Next base: position 69,050 of record SFFJ01000001.1, on the reverse strand, counting down.
GATGAAGCCTACTGTGATCATTTTATCCGCACGCTGCCGCAGGGCTATGATACCGTCGTCAGCGAGGACAGCATCAATATTTCCGGCGGGCAGAAGCAGCTTTTGACCATCGCACGGGCGCTTTTGGCCAACCGGCGGCTGCTTATTCTGGACGAGGCGACCTCCAACGTGGATACCCGTACCGAGATCCTGCTGCAAAAGGCGATGGATAAGCTGATGCGGGACCGCACCTGCTTTGTCATTGCCCACCGGCTTTCCACCATTGTGGATGCTGACCTGATCCTGGTCATCAATGACGGGCAGATCGTGGAGACCGGCACCCATGAGGCGCTGCTGGAAAAGCAGGGCTTCTACTACCGGCTGTATACCAGCCAGTATGCGGTGTGATATAAAAAGAAAAGGCCGGCAGCGAGCTCCGCGGGACAAAGGAGCGAGCTGCCGGTCGATTTTCGGTTTTTACAGGGCTTGGATAAAGGCACGGGCGTTTTGCAGGTCAGCGGCATCCGGGTGGCCCTTGGCCATGCCGCCGATGAGCTTAAACGGGCCGAAGGTATCGTAGCCGCGGCAGGCAAACCGGCCGAGGACGGTGCAGTCCTTGGCGGAGGCGACCCCGGAGATGGCGGAAAAGTATTTATCGGGGCAGGATCTAGAGCCGTGGGTGGCGACGAAAAAGACCTCCTTGCCCTGCGGCAGGTAACGCTCGGCGTAATCGATGACGGTGGGGTGGAATTTGGAATAGTAGATGCCGGAGGCGAAGCCGATGCGGTCGTACTGTGGGAGGTGGGCGGCCATGCGGCTGGTGACATCGATGAGGTCGATATCGGCGGCTTCGGCCATGGCCTCCAGTACCTTCAGGGTATTGCCGTGGTGGCGGGAATAGTAGCAGATGGCGGTTTTCATGGGGACCTCCTTGGGCATGATGTTAGTGGGACAGGGGCAGGGAGCAGGCGGCGGGCAGAAGGGTTGTGTGACAAGGAGCGCCGCCGGCAGGCTGATGCCCGACGCAAGGCGGGCTGATGCCTGTCAAGGGAGCGACGCAGTCAGGCGGCCCTTATGGCTGCCGCCGTACGGTATGATTATAGCCCATTTGCCGGGGAACGGCAAGTGTTGCTTTTTGCCGGCAAAAAGGCTATGATATAGGGAGATTTCAGCCGGATGGGAGAGATACTATGACAGCAAGAGATTACCCGGTTTTTACTGTGACACCGAAGGCCGAGCGCAGCCTGAAGGCCGGTCATCCGTGGGTGTACGGCGAGGAAGTGGCGGCCGTAGAGGGCGTCTATCAAAACGGCGACATGGTGGATGTGGTAAGCAGTAAGGGGCGGTATCTGGGCAGCGGCTGGGTGAATGACCATTCCAAAATCCGGGTAAGGGTCATCAGCCGGAACGCCAACGATACCTTTGATGAAGCGTTTTTCCGGCGGCGGGTGCGCTATGCGCTGGACTACCGCAAGACGGTGATGGGCCCGACTGACTACCGCTGCTGCCGCCTGATTTTCGGGGAGGCCGACCAGTTCCCCGGGCTGACGGTAGACCGCTTTGAGAATGTGCTGGTGACGCAGGTGCTTTCCCTGGGAATGGAGCGCCGCAAGGATATGGTGTACCGGGCGCTGGTAGAACTGCTGCGGGAGGACGGCGAGACCATCGATGCGATATATGAGCGCAACGATGTGGCGATACGGGCGCTGGAGGGGCTGGAGCAGGGAAAGGGCTTTTACCCGATGGAGGGACTGAAAACCGACCTTTCCGGCCATGTGACCATCACCGAAAACGGGATAAAATACGATGTGGACTATATCGAGGGGCAGAAAACCGGGTTTTTCCTTGACCAGAAGTATAACCGGCAGGCGGCGGCAAGGCTGGCGCGCGGCCGCCGGGTACTGGACTGCTTCACCCACACCGGCGCCTTTGCGCTGAATGCCGCAGCGGCCGGGGCGCAGCAGGTTACTGCGGTGGATGTTTCGGCCTTTGCGCTGGAGCTGGCCGCCGAAAACGGCAGGCGCAATGGGCTGACCAACCTTGACTATAAGTGCGCCGATGTTTTTGACCTGCTGACCGAAATGGCGCGGGAGAAAAAGTGCGGCTACGATTATATTATTCTTGACCCGCCGGCCTTTACCAAAAGCCGGGCCACCGCCAAAAACGCCTACCACGGCTACAAGGAGATCAACATGAAGGCGATGCGGCTGCTGCCCCGGGGCGGGTATCTGGCCACCTGCTCCTGCTCCCATTTTATGACCGATGAGATGTTCCGCAGGATGCTGCAGGAGGCGGCGCTGGATGCCGGGGTCACGCTGCGCCAGATCGAGGCAAGGCAGCAGGCGCCCGATCACCCCATCCTGCCCGGTGTGCCGGAGACCGATTATTTGAAGTTCTACCTGCTGCAGGTGGTGTAAAACGGCGGGATTGCGAAATGTTGACAAAAGTAGTATAATATTTTAGATTGCTTCACTTGGCAGGAGTGCATAGGGCTTTTGCGGGGAGATACGCCGCAGGATTCTGCTGTGAGAGGCGGGCACGCCGCAGCGGGGAGGGCCGCCCGAAGCGCAGCGGAGGGTCAGCACGACTCAAGCGGAGGCTGCGCCCGCCGCAGCGGAGGGTCAGCACGACTTAAGCGGAGGCTGCGCCCGCCGTGGTGTGTGCTTTTGTCAGGGAAGGGATCATTACAGTAAATAATTCTTATGGAAAGAAGATGCTTTTATGACTAAAATCGATATTTTCTCCGGCTTTCTGGGCGCCGGCAAGACGACCCTCATCAAGAAGCTGATTGCCGAGGCCTATACCGGCGAGCAGCTGGTGCTCATTGAAAATGAGTTTGGTGAGATCGGCATTGACGGCGGCTTTTTGCAGGAGGCCGGGATCAACATTACCGAAATGAACAGCGGCTGCATCTGCTGCAGTCTGGTGGGGGATTTCGGCAAGGCGCTGCGGCAGGTGATGGACACCTATCACCCCGACCGCATCCTTATCGAGCCGTCCGGCGTCGGAAAGTTGAGCGACGTTATCCGTGCGGTGCAGGATTTGCAGATGCCGGATGTGGTGCTGAACGGCTTTACCACCGTGGTGGACGCCGCCAAGGCCAAGATGTATATGAAGAATTTCGGCGAGTTTTTCAATAACCAGGTGGAGCACGCCAGCGCCATTATTTTGAGCCGCACCGGCGGGATGAAGCAGGACAAGCTGGATGCCTGTGTTGCGCTGCTGCGGGAAAAGAACCCGACTGCGACCATCGTGACGACCCCGTGGGACGAGCTGGACGGTAAGCAGCTGCTGGCGGCCATGGAACGCCGGGATACTCTTTCTGCGGCGCTGGAGGAGCTGGCCGAGGAGCAGGAGCATCACCATCACCACCACGAGCATGGCGAGGAATGCGGCTGCGGCTGTCACGACCACGAGCATCACCACCATGAGCATGGCGAGGAATGCGGCTGCGGCTGCCACGACCACGAGAATCACCACCATGAGCATGGTGAGGAGTGCGGCTGCGGCTGCCACGACCATGAGCATCACCACCACGAGCACGGTGAGGAATGCGGCTGCGGCTGCCATGACCACGAGCATCACCACGCCGATGAGGTGTTTACAAGCTGGGGCCGTGAGACCGCTCACCCCTACGAGCAGCAGGAGCTGGCTGCTGCGCTTCAGGCGCTGGATACCGGCGATTACGGCCAGGTGCTGCGTGCCAAGGGCATTGTGGCGGGGACGGACGGCAAGTGGCTGCACTTTGACTACGTCCCCGGTGAGGTGGAGGTACGCACCGGTGCTGCCGGTGTGACCGGCCGTTTGTGCGTCATCGGTGCCGAGCTGAAGGAGAACGCCTTGGCCTCGCTGTTCCATCTTGACTGATCACGGAGGGAATGAAAATGGCAAAGGCTGTTGAGATCCCGGTCTACCTGTTCACCGGTTTTCTGGAGGGCGGCAAGACCCGCTTTATCCGGGAAACGCTGGAGGATAAGAAATTCAATGCCGGGGAGCATACCCTGTTGGTGCTGTGTGAGGAGGGCGAGGAGGAGTACGACCTTTCCCACCCGCTGATGAAAAATGTGCATATCCTGCCCATCGAAAGCGAGGAGGAGCTGACCGCCGAAAAGCTTGGAGAATGGCAGAAGATCCACCGGGTGGACAGGGTAGTGATAGAATATAACGGAATGTGGCTGCTGCAAAGACTGTATGAGCAGATGCCGCAGGGCTGGATGATCTATCAGGAGGTCATGCTGGCGGACTACAATACCTTTTTAAGCTACAATACCAATATGCGCAGCCTGATGGTGGATAAGCTGACCAGCTGCGAAATGGTGCTGCTGAACCGCGCACCGGTGGGCGCCGATAAAATGGAGATCCACAAGGTGATAAGAGGGGTGAGCCGCCGGACCGATATCGGCTATGACTATGTGGACGGCAGCTTTGATTATGACGAGATAGAGGACCCGCTGCCCTTTGATATCAACACCCCGGTCATCGAAATAGGGGATAATGATTTTGCCGTATGGTACCGTGACCTGACCGAGGAAATGGAAAAATATCAGGGCAAAACGGTACGGTTCAAGGGGCGGGTGGTCACCAAGCACCGCAGCCTGAAAAACTGCTTTGTGTGCGGGCGGCATGTGATGACCTGCTGCGTGGAGGATATCACCTTTATGGGGCTGGCCTGTACCGGCTATCCCCCCGAAAAGCTGGAAAACGGCGGCTGGTACACCGTCACCGCCAATCTGGATATCCGCTTCAGCACCGTTTACGGCAAGCGCGGCCCGGTACTGGCCGTGACCGCCTGCGTCCCCGCCGAGGAGCCGGAGCAGGAGGTTGCCACCTTCTATTAAAAAGAGGGCCGGTGGCCACAAAAGAACGGATTTGCCCGGAGAGATCGCTGCTCCGGGCTATCTTTTTGCGGGGGGATGTGGTATAATTACCCTGTATTATGGCAGATACCACACTGATCCCAAAGGAGGAACCATCATGAGCAAGAATGAAAACAGACAACCGCCCGCATTTATCCACAGTGCGCTGCGGGATCATAACAGCCTTGCCCTGCCCTCGGTCATCCGACGAGCCAGCGGGATCATCATTATGGGCAGACGAATGAAGTCGCTGATCTTCACCACCGATATTGCCATCATCCGCAACTGTAATGCCGATGCGGTGCTGGCGGTTTACCCCTTTACGCCGCAGCAGGTCATTATGGATGCCATTATTTCCGCTTCCTCCATCCCCGTGGTGTGCGGGGTGGGCGGCGGTGTTACCGACGGCATACGCAGCGTGATGCTGGCCAAGGATGCCGAGGCGCAGGGCGCCTTTGGTGTGGTGGTGAACGCACCCATGCGCAACCAGACGGTGGAAACGATGAAAAAGGTGGTGGATATCCCCATCATCGCCACCGTGACCAGTGAAAATTATGATATCGCGGCAAGACTGGCGGCCGGTGCTTCGGTCCTGAATGTTTCCGCTGCCGAGCGTACCGCCGGGGTGGTGCGGAAGATTCGGGAGAAGTTCCCCGATGTGCCTATGATTGCCACCGGCGGCCCCACCGAGGAGTCCATCCTGGAAACGATAGAGGCAGGTGCCAATGCCATCAGCTATACGCCGCCCTCCACCAAGGAGCTGTTCCGGGTGATCATGTCCGGCTACCGTGAGCGCGAAAACGCCGCTGCCCCCCGTGTGGAGGATGAGGATCTTTTGGAGCTTTTGTAACATAACCTGCTTAACGGGAGGATCATCATAATGAAAAAAGTACTGAAGATTTTGCTTATCCTGCTGGCGGTGGTGCTGGCGGCGGCCGTTATTTATGTGGCCTATGTGATGTTGAGCTATAACCGCATCCCCGACGGGCAGGAACTGACGCCCCGCAACCCGTTGGAGGCCGAGCAGACGGTACAGATAGAGAAGGAATACGCCATTACGACGCAGAATATCGGCTTTGGCGCCTATACCGCCGACTATACCTTCTTCATGGATGGCGGAGTGGAATCCTGGGCGGCTAGCCCCGAAAGCGTGACGACCTGCGTGAACGACGCTGCCGATACCGTGGCGGCGCTGAACCCGGATTTTGTGCTGTTCCAGGAGGTGGACTTTGACTCCACCCGCAGCTATCACATCAATGAGCAGGCGCTGCTGCGGGAAAAATATGCCGCAATGGCCGAGGTGGATGCCGTCAACTATCATTCCGCCTTCCTGATGTACCCGTTCAGCCAGCCGCATGGCAGCTCCAACAGCAGCCTTGTGACCTTCAGCAGCGTGGGGATCACCGGGGCGGTGCGGCGCAGCCTGCCCATTTCCACCGGCTTTTCCAAGTTCCTTGATTTGGACCGCTGCTATACCGTGAGCCGGGTGCCCACCGAAAACGGCCGGGAGCTGGTGCTTTACAATGTTCATCTTTCGGCCTACGGCGGCAGTGATGAGATCCGTGCGGCGCAGATGAATATGCTGTTTGGCGATATGCTGGGCGAGTACCGGCAGGGCAACTATGTGGTGTGCGGCGGCGATTTTAACCACGATTTCACCGGCAATTCCACGCAGGTGTTAAACGGCGGCGAAATGACCGATTTCGGCTGGGCGCAGCCGTTCCCCATTGAGATGCTGCCCGAGGGGCTGACCCGCTGCGATAACTACACCGGCGGGGTGACGCAGCCCACCTGCCGCAACTGCGATATCCCCTATGTGGAGGGGAACTTCACCATCATCGTGGATGGGTTTATCGTCAGCGATAATGTGACGGTGAATTATCTGGAGAATGTGCAGACCGGGTTCCGGTATTCCGACCACAACCCGGTGCTGATGCGCTTTGTGCTGAATGGGGATTAACGGCGGCGCAGGGACGAAAAATAAAAAAGATCGGCTTCGGGATCACAGAGGATCCGGGAGCCGATTTTTTATGGGGTCAGCGATTCTGTTTCAGGCGCTTATCCAGCTTGACCGAAAGGCGGGTGCCGACGCTTTGGAATACCTGAACGATAATGATGAGCAGGATGACGGCCAGCAGCATCACCAGGTATTTATAGCGGTAATAACCGTAGTTGATGGCGATCTTACCGAGGCCGCCGCCGCCCACAATACCACTCATGGCGGTGTAGCCCAAAATGGTGGTGATGGCAATGGTGGCATTGGAGATGAGGGAGGGAATGGCCTCCGGGATCATCACCTTGACGATGGTTTGCAGGGGGGAGGCGCCCATGCTGCGGGACATTTCAATGATATTGGGATTGAGCTCCCGCAGGCTGCTTTCCACCAAGCGTGCCACAAAGGGGAAGGAAGCCACCACCAGCGGCACAATGGAGGCGGTAGTGCCCACCGCCGTCCCCACCACCGCACGGGTGAAGGGAAACAGCAGGATCATCAGGATGAGGAAGGGCACCGAGCGCAGCAGGTTGATGATGACGTTGACGGTTTTCATCAGCCAACCGGGCAGGGGAGCAAGACCGTCTTTTTCCCCCACCACCAGCAGCACGCCCAGCGGCAGCCCGATGAGAACGGCGAAGAACATGGCCGCAACGGTGACATAAAGCGTTTCCCAAAAGGCCAGCAGGAACTGCCCCTTGACGATGGCGATGGTCTCCTGCAATACCTCGGCGGAAAAGAGATTATTCAGCATACTGGGTCACCTCCTGGGCGGTCACATCGCCGTCCTGCGTCAGGTAGGCAATGGCACGGGTGACATCATCACCCTTATTTTCGATGGAGAGCAGCATGGAGCCGTAGACGCGGCCCTCGATGCTGCGGGTGGATGCGTAGGCGATATTGGCCTCAATGCCGATCTCGGTGGCCATGCGCGCAATCAGCGGCTTGCCGGTGGCATCGGCGCCGTTAAAGACGACACGGATGAGCCGGGCGCCGGGCAGGGCGCACAGCAGGCTTTCCGGGTTGCCCTCCGGGAAGACCAACCGCCGGGCGGCCTCCGATTTGGGATGGGAAAAGACGGTGCTGACCTCGCCCTGCTCCACCACGACGCCCTCCTCCAGGATGGCGACATGGCGGCAGGTGGACTCGACCACGCTCATCTGATGGGTGATGATGATAACAGTAATGCCGAGCTTGTGGTTGATATCCCGGATGAGCTCCAGAATGGCGCCGGTGGTTTTGGGGTCAAGAGCGCTGGTGGCTTCATCGCACAGCAGCACCTTGGGGTTGGTGGCCAGCGCCCGGGCAATGGCGACACGCTGCTGCTGCCCGCCCGAGAGTTGGGCAGGGTAGGCTGCGGCCTTATCCCCAAGGCCGACCAGCTCCAGCAGCGACTGCGCCTTTTGGGCAGCCTCTGCCTTTTTTACACCGGCCAGCTCCAGCGGGAAGCAGACATTCCGCAGGCAGTTTTTCTGCATCAGCAGGTTAAAGCCCTGAAAAATCATAGTGATGCTTTGGCGTTCCTGCCGCAGTTCCTTTTCGGTCATGCGGGTCAGGTCCCGGCCATCAATGATCACGCTGCCGGAGGTGGGACGCTCCAACAGGTTGATGCAGCGCACCAGCGTGCTTTTGCCGGCGCCGCTCATGCCGATGATGCCGTAAATATCGCCATCGGGAATGGTGAGGGAAACATCCTTGAGTGCTTCCACGCTGCCATCCGAGAGGGAATAGGTCTTACACAGGTTTTTTAGCTCGATCATACTGTTATAACCCCGGTTCTTTAATTATTTGAGAGCATCGAGGGAGGACTGCTTGCCGCCGTAGAGGCCGAGAGGCTCCACATGGACGGAAAGAACGGAAACAAGGTGGGTGCCGTTCTGGGCGTTGAAGTCATCGAGGTAAGGGGTGTGCTGGAAGTAGTTGGCCAGGACGGTGCCGTCCTCTACCACGTTATTGGGGATGACATAGTCGCTGTATTCCTGAATATCAAGGGTGACGTCCTTGGCGGCGAGGATCTCCTTGGCTACGGCAAGGATCTCGGCGTGGGGGGCGGGGGAGGCGGCTACGGTGATGGTCTGGCCGGCGATGGCGGAATAATCAAGGTCGGGGTCATAGCCGTCACCGGGGTTTTCCACGACGGAAATAACGGAGCCGTCATACTTTTCGGTGATGTAATCGGCGACCTGCCGGCTGGAAAGGGCTGCGATGAGCGCCTTAACCAGGGGATTTTCCTCGTTGCCTTCCTTTACCGCCAGGATATTGGCGTAAGCAGAGGAGGAGCCCTCCAGCGCCAGCGCATCCTTGGTGGGATTGAGCCCGGCAGAGATAGCATAGTTGGAATTGATGACGGCATAGTCAACATCGGGCAGCAGGTTGGGCAGCTGGGCGGCCTCTACCTCGCTGAACTGAATGTTCTTGGGGTTTTCGGCGATATCCAGAACGGTGGCGGTGATGCCCGCGCCGTCCTTGAGCTTGATGTAGCCCTTATCCTGCAAAAGCAGCAGCGCACGGGCTTCGTTGGTGGTGTCATTGGGGATGGCGATTTTGAGGGTCGCTTCGCCGGAGGAATTACCGCAGGCGGCCAGCGGCAGCAGCAGGCAAACGATGAGCAGGGCAGAGAACAGAGCCTTGAGAGTCTTTTTCATGGTGATTTTCCTTTCTTTTTCGGTGTATCGGTTGGCTGTGGGCGAAAAGGTACAGGGTACGGTCACATTCGGCCCAACAGGTGATTGGCCCGAACCAGAGCTTCAAAGTGCAGGTTCATGGGAAGGCGTCCTTTCGGAAGGGATTTTGGTAAAACAAAAACCGGGTGACTTTCCGATGAAGTCTCCCGGTTAAAAACAAAGGATAGCCGCACCGCAGCGGTGCGTTGTTTTTAATCTGTGATGATGGACTGATCGGAAAAAACTGCATCGGAAAAAGTGCGCATACCGCACATGCGCATCATCATAGCCATCATCATAAAGCAGTTCTGTTTCATTGCAGCTTTCTCCTTTCCTCCGTTTTCACAGCGGTGTTGTCGCTTTAATGCACTAATATTAGCATCGCAGACGGACGGTGTCAATAGTTTTTTTGCAACAATCGGTGAAAATGCGGGGATATTATTTGGGAAATGTGCCTATCCTGCGGCGAAAACCGGCGGTGCCATTAGAAGATTATCTGCCGTAAGGTATATTGCCCCATATAAAAACCCGCCCCGCAGGGTAGCATGGGCTTTTGGCACAGCAAGGAGAGGAAAGTGTGAAAGGGGAACCTTTGCGGTTCCCCTTTCGCGTTTGATCAGGGCAGGGAATGGTACCCTGCAAGAAAGTATGCGCTCTCCTTTGCTCCAAGAGAAAAACCGCCCCACAGGGAGGGGTGGGCTTTCGGTATGGCAAGGAGAGGAAAGTGTGAAAGGGGAACCTTTGCGGTTCCCCTTTCGCGTTTAATCAGGGCAGGGAATGGTACCCTGCAAGAAAGTATGCGCTCCCCTCTGCTCCAAGAGAAAAACCGCCCGAAGGCGGTTTTTCTCTTGGAGCAGGCAACGGGAATCGAACCCGCCTCCACGGCTTGGGAAGCCGTTATTCTACCGATGAACTATGCCTGCATTACTTTTGGATGCCTATCTATTTTACCGTGAAATGCGGTGGGAGTCAAGACCTTTTGCGGGAAAATATGCCGACAACGCTTGACAAATTCCGCCGGGGGGCTATGATAGGTACATTATGATGTAAACGGAGGAGTCGATCATGTCAATTCGGGAAGTGAAAGCGTTTTTTGCGGCAAGGGGAATGGAGGATCGGGTGCTGGAATTTGATACCTCCAGTGCGACGGTGGAGCTGGCCGCCCAAACGGTGGGGGTCATTCCGGCCCGCATCGCCAAAACACTTTCCTTTATGACGCCGGACGGCCCGCTGCTGGTGGTAACGGCCGGGGACGCCAAAATCGATAACCATAAATTCAAGGAGACCTTCGGCTGCAAGGCCAAGATGCTGACCCCGGAGGAGGCGGTGGAGCTGATCGGCCACGCAGTGGGCGGGGTGTGCCCCTTTGCGGTAAAGGCCGGGGTGAAAACCTGCCTGGATCATTCGCTGCGGCGTTTTTCCACGGTGTTTCCCGCCTGCGGCAGCAGCAACAGCGCCATAGAGCTGACCTGCGAGGAGCTGTATGCCCTTTCCGGTGCGCTGGCGTGGGTGGATGTCTGCAAGGGCTGGCAGGAAAACGAGCAATAATAGAACAAAACGACCCGTCACGGCAGAAATGCTGCGGCGGGTCGATTTGATGCGGTGGGGTGGTTATTCGATATCCAGCTCCGGTGGGACATCGATTTCATCGGAGACGTATTTTCCGTTTTTCTTTCGCTGGCGCACGCACTCGGTCAGCAGATACTCGATCTGCCCGTTGACCGACCGGAAGTCGTCTTCCGCCCATGCTGCGATTGCGGCGTACAGCTTGGGGGAGAGGCGCAGCGGTACCTGCTTTTTCTGGTTATCATTCATGGCAGATCAGTACAGGCTGCCGGAATTGACGACCGGCTGGGCATCGTGGTTGCCGCACAGCACCACCAGGAGATTGCTGACCATAGCGGCCTTGCGCTCCTCATCCAGTTCCACCATGCCGCTTTCGGAAAGACGCTCCAGCGCCATTTCCACCATGCCTACCGCACCCTCTACGATCATCTTGCGGGCATCGATGATGGCGGAGGCCTGCTGACGCTGCAGCATGACGGCAGCGATTTCGGTGGCGTAGGCAAGGTAGGTGATGCGGGCCTCGATGATCTCGATACCGGCTTCCGCTACCCGCTGCTGGATCTCACCGCGGATGCGGGAGGCGACCAGTTCGCTGGAGCCGCGCAGGCTGCCGTCATCGGCAATGCCGTCACCGGTGGTATCGACATTGGGGGCGACATCATAAGGGTACAGCCGCACGATGTTGCGCAGGGCGCTATCGCATTGCAGGGAAAGGAATTCCTTGTAGTTATCGACATTGAACACAGCCTTGGCGGTATCGATAATGCGCCAGGTTACGGCGATGCCGATCTCCACGGGGTTGCCCAGGCAGTCGTTGATCTTCTGGCGGTTGTTGCTCAAGGTCATGATCTTGAGGGAGAGCTTTTTGCCGGTGGTATCGACCTCAAGGGAGGCGCTGCTGTCGCCGGTGGTGGCCTTGATGCCCAACGTTTTCACGTCACCGCTTTGGCTCAAGCGGGTCTTGGCGGCGGGGTTTACGCCGGTGCAGAAGGGATTGACATAATAGTAGCCCTCACCCTTCAGGGTACCGTAGTACCGCCCGAACAGGGTAAGCACCAGCGCTTCCTGCGGCTTCAGGATGCGCAGGCCGATCATGGGAATCCAAATAAGGCTGATGACAATGACGCCGGCGACCATCAGGCCGAGCAGATGGAGATTTGCGCCCACGATAATGGCCACAGCGGCCGCGGCGATGACGGCAAGGAACAAAAGCAGCATGGCCATCCCGTTCTTTTTATTGGTGAGTAATTTTTCAGTCATAGTTGTCACTCCTTTCTGTGATATCTTTATGATATCATAATGAGGTAAAATGTCAATAGGGGAAATAAAAAAAGACCCGCTGCTGCGGATCTTTTTTCGATATCGGTGAAGGCTTACTCTGCGGCTTCATCCATAAGGCCGAAGCCGGCGACCTCGCTGACGGGCAGCGAGAACAGCACGGCGCCGGCGTCGCTATCGGGGCCGGCATGGTGCAGCACCGACTGCATAATGGCAGCCTTGCGGTCGCTGGGCGCCACCATTAGGATGACCTCCTTTTCGGCGGCGATGGACACATTGTAGAACTTTTTGTTCTGGCTGCCGGTGCCTTTCCCGTGCAGCACCGTACCGCCGGTGGCGCCTGCCGCGCGGGCGGCGTTCATCACCTGGTCGGTGCGGCCCTCATTGGCCACGATGACGATCAGCTCATAGCGATCGCTCAATTCGGGGGTGTAGCGGGCGGACTGTTGCTCGCCGTTATTCAGATATGCCAAGGTTTTTCCTCCTCCCACGCTTTTGATGGGGACAGCCATGATGATGCCGTGTCCCGGGATGCCGATATACACCTGCCGGCGCATTTCCTTAATGAATTTTCGGGTCTTTTCGGGGTTCGCCACCGTCATGATGACACGCTTTTCGGTGGACTCGATGCCGAGAAGATCCAGCATGCTTTGTACGGCGGTGCCGTGCCCCAGCAGGGTGACGGTCTGGGGAAGGTCAAGGGCCGCGGCGATCTCACACACACGGTCCATGGCACCGGGATTGACAACCGAGATCAGGTAATTCATGCGGCGTTCACCTCCCACAGCTCAATGATCTCATCATCACCGTAATGCTCACGGGTGATTTCGGGCTCGGCGCGGCGGCTGTAAATAAAGCCGACCATTTGAATGGAAATCAGGGGCATCATGGCCACCATGGCCACCACGCCGAAGGCATCTACCAACGGGTTGCCGCCGATGACGGTAGAAGCGCCGATCATAAATTGCAGCATAAAGGTGGCGGTCATCGGGCCGGAGGCCACCCCGCCGGAGTCAAACGCAATGGCGGTGTAGAGATCCGGGACGAAGAAGGAAAGCCCCAATGCGATGGCGTAGCCCGGCACAAGGAACCACATGATCGAGATGCCGGTAAGCACCCGCAGCATAGAAAGTCCCATGGCCAGCGCAATGGCGATGGAAAGGCTGCGCTTGATGGCGCTGCCGGGGACGGTCCCTGCACTGACTTCTTCGATCTGATGCTCCAGAACGGTAACGGCGGGCTCCGCCGAAATGATGAACCAGCCCAGCTGCATCGAAAGGGGGATCAGCAGCCAGCGGGTCCAGCCGGTGGCAAGCCCGGCGCCCAGTACCTCGCCCAGTGCGGAAAAGCCGACATTGACGCCGGTGAGGAACAGCACCAGCCCCACATAGGTGTAAAAAATACCGATGAGGATCTTGGCAAGGCTTCGCCCGGACATATGCAGGGTAAGCAGCTGGAACGCAAAAAAGATAACGACAATGGGCAGCAGCGCTATCGCCATTTCGCCCATAAACTGCGGCAGCTCATGCAGGTAGGCGGCCCCGATGGCAGCGGTATCGGCAAAGGAGGATGCGGCAATATCCAAAGAACCGCTGCTTTCGGCATAGAAGAAGCTCAAAATAAGCACCGCCAAAATAGGCCCGATGGAGCAGAGCGCGACCAGACCGAAGCTGTCCGCTTCGGCACGGGCGTCGCTTCGTATGTAGGAAACACCGACGCCCAGCGCCAGAATAAAGGGAACGGTCATCGGGCCGGTGGTCACGCCGCCGGAGTCAAACGCAACGCTTAAAAAATCCGGGGCGGCCAGGGAGGCCAGAATAAATACGATGCCGTAGAAGGCAATAAGCAGCCAGCGCAGCTTTACACCGGTGACGATACGCAGCATACAGACCGAAAGGAAAAAACCCACGCCGAGGCCGACCGTGACCAGCAGAACGGTATTATTGATGTGGGGGACCGTTTCGGCCAGCACCTGAAGGTCAGGCTCGGCGATGGTAACGGCAAAGCCCAAAAGGAAGCTGACAATCAAAATCAGCGGCAGGTTGCGGGTCTTGGTAAGCGCCGTACCGATGCGGTTGCCGATGGGGGTCATGGAGGCTTCCGCACCCAATGAGAACATCCCCATGCCGGCGATAACGAAGATGGTGCCGATCATAAAGCAGAGAAGCAGATCATTGCCGACCGGTGCAATGGTAAGGCACAGCAGCAGGACGATCACAACGATGGGCAGGACGGAAATTGCAGCTTCCCGCATCTTCTCTATGATCTTAATTCGGTTTGCGGCCAGGACCGCATTGTTCTTGTGTTTCAGCGCACTCGCTCCTTTCTTTGTTCGGTGGGGCAAATAATAAAGTATATGCGGATCATTCACATTTCCGCACGTCACTTTAATAAATATAACATAAAAAAGGAGGGTTTGGCAAACCGTTGGAAAGAAGTTTTACGAAAATTTAACGAAGTTCGATAGAAAAAATGCGTCAAAATTCCGGGCAAAAAGGGAAAAAGGCGGGTCGGTATAGCTTCTGTGATATGGAAAAAATGAATAATTATATAAGCAAACTTGCAGTATTTATAAAATATTAACCGAAAAATAGGAAAATCGGCGGAATATTGGCAATGTAAGGGCGGCAGCATCATCAAAACAAAGGGTTTGTGAAATATTTGTGAAATTTTGCTCAAACAATTGATCATATACCACAAAAAGTATAAATTGTCCGCAAAGAATGGCTTTACATTATTCATGATATGTTATACAATTATACTTATATAGTAATATCATAATCAAAGGAGGTTATCGGTTTTGCCGCAGGATACCATAACGGAGGTTCTAAACACCGAAGAAAAAATGAATTTACGGCGGGAGCAAACCGCCACCGAATGTCGGCAAAAGCTGCTGACGGCGCAGCGCAATGCCGAGCGTCTGCGGGAGCAGGCCCGCACCGAGGCAGAGGCCGAGGTACGGGAGATGATGTCCGAGGCGGAACGGCAGGCAGCGCAGCAGACCTATAAGGCGTTGGAAGCGGCTTCCGCCCAATGGGAGCAGAAAAAACAAGAAGCCCGGAAAAGAGTCCCGCAGGCAGCCGGGTGGATCGTGGAAAAGGTTGTGGAACGCTAATGGCTATTGTTGCAATGCGTCACCTGCGGCTCATCGGGCTGCAGGCGGAACGGGAGGAAATGCTGCGGCAGCTGCAGCATCTCGGCTGTTTGGAAATTACCGAACCCGGGATGGCGCAGGATGACCCGCTGATGCAAAGGCTGCGGATATCCGGTTCGCCGGAGCTTGCCAAGGCAAGGGAACAGTACACCGCAGCCGAGCAGGCCCTGCAAACGCTGGCGGAGCATACCCCCAAGGAAAAGAATAAGCTGGCGCCGCTTCCCGCGATTGCGGAAAAGGCGCTGACCGACGAAGCCGAGCTGACAGGCGGCCGGGAGGCCGCACGGCGACTGAATGACTGCCGAAGCGAGCTGGCCGCCCTGCAAAGCCGCAGCGATAAGCTGGCGGCGGAGGAGGCGCAGCTGCTGCCGTGGGAAGGTCTTGCCACCCCGCTGGAATGTTCCACCACCGAAAAGGTGCTGATCCAGCTGGGGACGCTGCCCGGGACGACGGTATCGCCCGAGGAGATCCGTGAGGCGCTGGATGCAGCCGGTGATTTGTACGAATACACCGAGGCAAGCGCCGACCGGGAACGCCGGTATGCCATGATAACGGTACATATCTCGCAGGCGGAGGACCACATAGCGGCGCTGAAGGCCCTTGGCTGGAGCCGTGTCACGCTGGGCGAGCGCACCGGGACCGCTGCCGAAAACCTGATGGCGCTGCGGCGGGAACAGACCGCCATTGCGCAGCGCAGGACGGAGCTGGAGCAGCAGATCACCGGGGAAGCCGGGGAACGCCCCCAGCTGCGGCAGCTTTCGGATGCCGCCCGGATCGAGATAGACCGCGGAGAGGCCCGGCAGCGCACCATGGAAACCGCCGAGACCTTCCTCTTGGAGGGATGGTTCCCGGCGGAAAACACCAAGGAGCTGGAAATGCTGCTGGAGTGCAAGACTTGCGCCTGGCAGATGACCGATCCCGAGCCGGAGGACTACCCGAGAGTACCGGTGAAGCTGAAAAACGGGCGGCTGACCCGCCCCCTCAACATGGTCACCGAGATGTACTCCCTGCCGCTTTACGGTACACTGGACCCCAACCCCTACATGGCGCCGTTCTTCATCCTGTTTTACGGCATCATGATGGCGGATATGGGCTACGGCCTTTTGATGATGTTGGCGTCGCTCATCGTGCTGAAAAAGAAGCAGCCCACCGGCGGCGGACATGATTTTTTTGCGCTGCTGGGGCTGTGCGGTGTCTCTACCTTCCTCATGGGCGCCCTTACCGGCGGCTTCTTCGGGGATTTCATCCCGCAGATGCTGAAGGTCATCAACCCGGAAAGCACCTTTACGTGGTTCTGGCAGCCGCTGCTTTCCCCGGTCAATGATATCATCCTCATCATGCTGGGCTCGCTGGCGCTGGGCTGTGTGCAGATCCTTGTCGGTATGATCATCGGGTTTATCTACAAGCTGAAGCACGGCGAGGTAGCCGAAGCCCTTTGCGAGGAGGCTGCATGGTGGGTCATCATCGGGTGCGGCATTGCGCTGGGCGTCACCGGGAATAAGATCTTTTTGTGGGTGCTGCTGGCGGTGCTGGTCGTCACCCAGGGCTACGGCAAAAAGGGTATCGGCGGAAAGATCGTCGGCATCGGCGGTTCGGTTTACAATCACATCACCGGCTACTTCGGGGATATCCTCTCCTATGTCCGGCTGATGGCGCTGATGCTGGCCGGTGCGGTCATCGCACAGGTATTCAATACCCTGGCGGCCATCCCTGGCAATCTCATCATCTTCTTTGCATTTTCCCTTTTGGGCAATGCCCTTAACTTTGCCCTGAACCTGCTGGGTTGCTATGTCCATGATATGCGCCTGCAGTGTCTGGAATTTTTCAAGTACTTTTACCGGGACGGCGGGCGGCCTTTCCAGCCTGTCGAAGCCCGGCCAAAATATTACAGAATAGCAGAACAATAAAAAGGAGCGTATAGACTATGAGTTTTTTGGAATCTTTCGGCGGTTTGGCGCTGGCCCTGCTGGGCGGCGGTCTGGCAGCAGGCTTGAGCTGTGTCGGCTCGGCCAAGGGTACCGGTCTGGCGGGTGAAGCCGCTGCCGGCCTGATGTGTGAGGACCCCAGCAAGTTCGGTAAGGCGATGATCCTGCAGGTACTGCCCGGTACGCAGGGCCTGTACGGTACGGTAGTATGGTTCTTCTCCATCTATGCCATCGGCCTGCTGAACGGTATGCCCGATTTGAGCGTAATGGACGGCCTGCGCTGCTTTGCGGCCTGCCTGCCTATGGCGCTGGGCGGCCTGCTTTCGGCCATTGCACAGGGACGTGTTGCGGCTGCCTCCATCAATATTCTGGCGAAAAAGCCCTCCGACTGGTCCAAGGGCCTGGTGCTGTGCGGCATCGTGGAATTCTACGCCATTCTTTCGCTGCTGGCTTCCATGCTGATGCTGAACTTCCTGTTCCTGGCGTAAGCGGGACAGCAGAAAGGAGCCCCCTATGGAAGGAATCAATAAGATCACCGCGCGCATCATAGAGGATGCCGAACGGGAGATCGCCCTGATGCAGCAGGAAAACGAGGATAAAATCAATACCATCACGGCCGAAGCGGAGTCGGCGGCGGAGCAGGAGAGCCTGGAGCTGCTGGCCCGCGGGCGCCGTGCGGCGGAAGAACGCCGGGAACGGCTGTCTTCTTCGGCGGCGGTGGAATGCCGCAAGCTGGAGCTGGCCGCCAAGCAGGAGCTTCTCGGGGAAGCCTTTGATGCGGCTGTGGAGCAGCTGTGCAGCCTGCCCCGGGAGGATTATCTTGCCCTGATCGCCGCACTTGCGGCGGAGGCTGCCGAAGGAAACGAGAAGATGCTGCTGAACCGGCATGACGCCGAGGAGCTGGGTGCGGAGGCGATTCTGATGGCCAATACCGCCCTGTGCGCGGCCGGAAAGCCGGGCAAGCTGACCCTTGGCAGCGAAACACGCCCCATCCCCGGCGGGTTTATTTTAAGCTGTGGGGATGTGGAGCTCAACTGCGCCTTTGATACACTGGTGCGGCTGCAGCGGGAAAAGCTGGAGAAAGAGGTCGCTGCGATCCTCTTCCCGGTACAGTAAGGAGGGGCGGCCATGACCCGCATCAAGGATACCGATTATCTGGCGGTCTCCGCCCGGCTGCACGCCATGGAAAACCGCCTGCTGACCCCGGAAAAACAGGAACGGCTGCTGGAGGCCGCAAACGAAGCAGAGGCCCGCAAGCTGCTGGCGGAATGCGGCTATGCCGAAAATTCTCCGCTGGAGGAGGCGCTGCGGCTGCGGCGGGAAAGCCTGTTCAAGGATCTTTCCTCCTCCATCCCGGAGCCGAGGCTTTTGGACCTGTTCCGGATCAAATTCGATTACCATAATATCAAAGCGATCCTCAAGGCGGAGCGCCGGGGGATCTCTCCCGAGGGGCTGCTGCTTTCCGGCGGCCGGTACGATGCCGAACGGATGCAGAACGAATGGCATCAAGAGCACCGGTTGACCGCAAGTGATGCTGCCCGGGATGCTGCCGAAAAAGCGGCGGCGCTGCTGCGTGAAAATGATCCGCAGGGTGCGGACCTGGTGCTGGATGCCGCCTGCTATGCCGAAATGGCGGCGCTGGCGGCGGAGACCAAAAGCGGCTTTTTGCAGGGATATGTGCGGCAGCTCATTGACGCTGCAAACCTGCGTACCGCCGTACGGGCCGCCCGCAGCGGCAGCAGCGAGGTACTGCCCCGTGCCCTTTTGGAGGGCGGCAGCGTTTCCCCCCACGGCATAATGATGACAGAGCCCGGCAAGCTGGGCGAGCTGTTTGGTGCGGGGGCGCTGGAAAAGGCGGCAGCTTTGGGCGCCGCGGCAGCGGGGGGCGGTTCGCTTACCGCCTTTGAAAAAGCCTGTGACGAAGCAACCGATGCTTATCTGGCGGCAGCCCGCCGTACCCCCTTCGGGGAGGAAACGGTGCTGTGCTATCTTGCCGCCGTGGAAAATGAGATCACAGCCATTCGCATTATAATGACCGGCCGGCAGGCGGGGCTTTCGCCCGAAATGATCCGCAGCCGGTTGAGAAACGCAGGATAAAGGAGGCGCCCTATGTATAAAATTGCCGTGCTGGGCGATGCCCAGAGCGTACAGGGCTTTGCGGCGCTTGGCTTGCAGGTATGCCCGGCCGAAAACGCCGAGCAGGCCCGCCCCATCCTGCACCGGCTGGCCAAGGAGGATACAGCCATTATCTATGTGACGGAGCAGCTGGCAGCGGGTCTGACCGCAGAGCTGGACCGTTACCGCAAGGCAGTTACCCCTGCCATTATCCTCATCCCCGGCAAGGAGGGAAGCCTCGGACTGGGGATGCAGCAGGTGAAAACCACGGTGGAGCGTGCTGTCGGCGCCGACATCATTTGAGGAAAGGAAGAAAAGCCCCATGGGAAAAATCGTTAAAGTCTCCGGGCCGCTGGTGGTTGCCACCGGTTTGGAGGAAGCCAATATGGCGGATGTGGTTCGGGTCGGTGAACAGCGCCTCATCGGTGAGATCCTGACCATGAACAGCGGTTCCGCCTCCATTCAGGTCTACGAGGAGACCTCCGGCCTCGGCCCCGGCGCCGAGGTGGTGACCACCGGCTCACCGCTTTCGGTGGAGCTTGGCCCCGGACTGGTAGAAAACATTTACGATGGTATTCAGCGCCCGCTGGATGCCATTATGAAGAAGGTGGGCGGCAATAACCTGCCCCGCGGTGTGGAGGTTCCCGCGCTGGACCGTGAAAGAAAGTGGGAGTTTACCGCCACCGCCCATCCCGGTGATGAGGTCATCGGCGGTGATATCATCGGTACGGTGCAGGAGACCCCTTCCATTCTGCATAAAATTATGATCCCGCCCAAAATGAAGGGCAAGATCGTTTCCATTCAGTCCGGCAGCTATACCGTTACCGAAACGGTGGCGGTGCTGGAGCAGGCAGACGGCAGCCGTGTGGAGCTGCCGATGATGCAGAAGTGGCCGGTTCGTGTGGGACGCCCCTACCGGCGGAAATTCCCACCCAGCGTGCCGCTGCAGTCCGGCCAGCGCATCGTGGATACCTTCTTCCCGGTGGCAAAGGGCGGTACCGCCGCGATCCCGGGACCGTTCGGTTCCGGTAAAACGGTGATGCAGCACGCCCTGGCCAAGTGGTCGGACGTGGACCTTGTGGTTTACATCGGCTGCGGCGAGCGCGGCAATGAGATGACCGACGTTCTGCGGGAATTCCCGGAGCTGGTTGACCCCCGTACCGGGGAGTCGCTGATGAAGCGTACCGTGCTCATCGCCAATACCTCCGATATGCCGGTGGCCGCCCGTGAAGCGTCCATCTATACCGGTATTACCATTGCGGAATACTACCGTGACATGGGCTATGCCGTGGCGGTTATCGCCGACTCCACCTCCCGCTGGGCAGAGGCTCTGCGTGAGATGAGCGGCCGTCTGGAGGAGATGCCCGGTGAAGAGGGCTATCCCGCCTACCTTTCCTCCCGTCTGGCGCAGTTCTATGAGCGTGCCGGTTCGGTGGCCTGTATCGGCAGCGATGAGGAACGCCGCGGCTCGCTGACCGCAGTCGGTGCGGTATCGCCCCCCGGCGGTGACCTTTCCGAACCGGTTTCGCAGGCAACGATGCGAATTGTAAAGGTGTTCTGGGCGCTGGATGCAAGCCTTGCCTATCGGCGGCACTTCCCGGCCATTAACTGGCTCAATTCCTATTCGCTTTATATCGACAGCCTGCGGCCGTGGTATGAGCAGAACTTCGGCAAGGCCTTCCTGATGAACCGGGAATGGGCGATGTCCATCCTGCAGGAGGAGGCAAGCCTGAATGAGATCGTGCAGCTGGTAGGTAAGGACTCCCTTTCCGCCAAGGATCAGATCACGCTGGAGACCGCCCGTATGGTACGGGAGGACTTCCTGCAGCAGAACTCCTTTGTGGATGTGGATGCCTTCTCGGAATACGACCGTCAGGCAAGGATGCTTTCGATGATCCGCCGGTACGACGGCCTGTGCCGTACCGCCGCCGAGCGCGGCTGCCGGGTAGCCGATCTGTTTATGACACCCTCCCGCGAGAAGCTGGGCCGTGCCAAGAGCGTGCCGGCCGACTGCTACGCCGAGGAATACGATAAGCTGCTGACCCAGATGGAAGAAGAACTGGAAGCGCTGGCACAGAAAGGAGAGGAAACGCTGTGATCCGTGAATATAAGACGATCCGGGAGATCTCCGGCCCCTTGATGGTGGTAGACAATGTGCAGGGCGTGACCTACGATGAACTGGCGGAGATCGAGCTGACCGACGGTTCCACCCGGCGCTGCAAGGTGCTGGAGGTCAACGGCGATACCGCTGTGGTGCAGCTGTTTGAGGCTTCCGCCGGCATCAACCTGGCGGAGTCCAAGATCCGGTTTTTGGGTCACCCGCTGCAGCTGGCGGTTTCCGGCGATATGCTGGGCCGTGTATTTAACGGAATGGGCCAGCCCATCGATGACGGCCCGGCCATTCTGGCGGAGGAATACAGGGATATCAACGGCCTGGCCATGAACCCTGCCGCCCGCAACTACCCCAATGAGTTTATCCAGACCGGTATTTCGACCATTGACGGGCTGAATACGCTGGTAAGAGGACAGAAGCTGCCCATCTTTTCCGGCTCCGGCCTGCCGCACGCCCAGCTTGCCGCACAGATCGCGCGTCAGGCACGGGTACTGGACGGCGAAAGTAACTTCGCGGTGGTATTTGCCGCCATCGGCATCACCTATGAGGAGTCGGAGTTCTTCGTCAATGAATTCCGGCGCACCGGCGCCATTGACCGTACCGTGCTGTTTACCAATCTGGCCAACGATCCGGCGGTTGAGCGTATCGCCACCCCCCGTATGGCGCTGACCGCTGCCGAATACCTGGCGTTTGACCTGGGGATGCACGTGCTGGTCATCCTGACCGATATTACCAACTACGCCGAAGCGCTGCGGGAAATTTCCGCCGCAAAAAAGGAAGTCCCCGGCCGCCGCGGCTACCCCGGCTACCTGTATACCGACCTTGCCACCATGTATGAGCGTGCAGGCCGGCAGGTGGGTAAGGAGGGCTCCATCACCATGATCCCCATCCTGACCATGCCGGAGGACGATAAGACCCATCCCATCCCCGACCTGACCGGGTATATTACCGAGGGTCAGATCATCCTTTCCCGAGAGCTGTTCCGCCGGGGCATCAACCCGCCGGTGGACGTTCTGCCCTCCCTTTCCCGACTGAAGGATAAGGGCATAGGCGAGGGAAAGACCCGTGAGGACCACGCCGGCACGATGAACCAGCTCTTTGCCGCCTACGCCACTGGTAAGGAAAACAAGGAGCTGATGTCCATCCTGGGTGAAGCGGCGCTTTCCGAGACCGACCTGCAATATGCCCATTTCGCCGATGAATTTGAGCAGCGGTATGTTTCGCAGGGGAGCGAGGAGAACCGTTCCATCGAGGAGACGCTGGAGCTGGGCTGGAAGCTTTTGAGCCTGCTGCCCAAGAGCGAATTGAAGCGCATCAAGCCGGAGTATATCGAGAAATATCTGCCGCAGCAGAATTAAGGAGGGAGCAACTTGCCGGGAACAATAATTAACCCGACCCGCATGGAGCTGACCCGCCTGAAACGTCAGCTGCGTACCGCCCAGCGAGGCCATAAGCTGCTGCGGGATAAACGGGACGAGCTGATGAAGCAGTTTATGGAAACGGTGCGGGAAAACCGCGCCCTGCGCCAACGGGTGGAGCAGGGGCTTTCCGAAGCCCATGCGTCCTTTACGGTGGCGGCGGCGCTGATGACGCCCGAAATGCTGCGCCAATCCCTGCTGATCCCCAGCCGGAGTGTGGAGCTTGACATGACCTATGAAAACATCATGTCGGTGGAGGTGCCCCGTTACCATTTTGCGGAGCAAAAGGGCGGCACGGCCACCCCCTACGGCTATGCCCAAACCAGCGGTGAGCTGGATGACGCCGTGACGGCACTTTCCGGGGTGTTCCGGGATATGCTGCGGCTGGCGGAGATAGAAAAGACGACCCAGCTGCTGGCGGAGGAGATCGAAAAGACCCGCCGCCGCGTCAATGCGCTGGAGTATGTGAAGATCCCGCAGATGATGGAAAGCATCCGCTATATCACCATGAAGCTGGATGAAAACGAGCGCGCCAATACCATTCGCTTGATGAAGGTCAAGGATATGATCCTGAAGGAAGCGATACTGGAGCAGCGTGCCGCCGATGCAGAGGTCCTGCGGGAAAGCGGGCAGCTATCCTAAAATGAATATGAAAAAAGACCTCCGGAGCTGATTACTTCGGAGGCCTTTTACTGTGACGGATCGATTATGCGGTCTGTTTTTTGGCCTTGGCGGTGCTGTGTGCCACAAGACCGATGACAAGACCGACGGCGGCAGGGCAGATCCAGCCGAGACCGAGGCCCGCAAGGGGCAGAACGCTGCCGATCGCTTCGATGATGCCATCGAGGTGGCAGGCGGCACGCAGAGCGGCGGGCAGGGTGCGCAGCAGGTCATAAAGGGCGGAGATCAGCGTAAGGCTGATGACCCAGTTATAGACCTTCTTATCGTGGGAGAAGAACTTGCCGAACAGCGCCAGCAGGATAAGCACGATGGCCAGCGGGTAGAGGAACATCAGCACCGGAACGGCATAATCGATGATGGCGGAAAGACCGAAATTGGCGAAAATGAGGGATACCAGCGTGAAGATGACCGCCCAGACCCGGTAAGCGGGACCCTTGGGGAACAGGCCGGTAAAGGTCTCGGAGCAGCTGGTGATAAGACCGACGGCGGTCTTGAGGCAGGCAAGCGTTACGGTGACGGCGAGGATCAGCAGACCGATCCGGCCGAGGAAGGTTTGAGAGATCTGCGCCAGCGCTACACCGCCGTTTTCGGCTGCGGGCAGCACGCCGCGGCTCTTGGCGCTCATGGCGGTGACGGCAACATAGATAAGCCCCATGAACAGGCAGCTGAAGATACCGGCCTTGGCGGTATTGCGTGCTACGGCGCCGGGCTCATCAACGCCCAGTTCCCGGATGACCTGCACCACGATGATGCCGAAGGCAAGGCTTGCAAGGGCGTCCATGGTGTTGTAGCCTTCCAAAAAGCCGGTGAGGAAGGGCTGTTGGATGTAGCCGCCCATGGGCTCCACACTGGAAACGGGAACGGCGGCGGGGGAGACCAGCGTTACCACGACAAGGATGCCGAGGAACAGCAGGAAGAAGGGATTGAGGATCTTGCCGACCCATGTGAGGATCTTGCCGGGGCGCAGAGAAAACAGCAGCGCCGCAATAAAGAACGCCAGCGTGAACAGCAGGAGATACAGCTTCATATTGCCGTTCTGGGGAAGGATCTGTTCCAGACCGACGGTAAAGGAAACGGTGGCGCAGCGGGGAATGGCGAAGAATGGCCCGATAGTGAGATACAGCGCGCAGGTGAAGAAATAGGCATAGGGGCGGTTCACCTTGCTGCTGAGCGCAAACAGGCCGTCACTGCGGGAAAGCCCCAGCGCCGCAACGCCCAAAAGCGGCAATCCCACGCCGGTAATGAGCAGACCAAGAATGGCACTCCACATATTGCGGCCGGCCAGCTGACCGACTGCGGTGGGGAAAATCAGGTTGCCGGCGCCGAAGAATAAGCCGAACAGCATACTGGCAACATACACGTACTCTTTTACAGTCAGTTTCTTTTTCATGGTACACACTCCTTACACATACCGGGACAATTTGCTGTAATTGTTTATACAAAAAGACCGCAGAAACTGTGTTCCTGCGGATCTCTTTTGGTGGAGACGAAGAGGATCGAACTCTCTACCTCTTGACTGCCAGTCAAGCGCTCTCCCAAGTGAGCTACGCCCCCAAGCGGTTTTTGGACTGCTTGACTATAATAGCATATCCCGCCGGGTTTGTAAAGAGTTTTTTGCAAAAAAATCGGGCAAAGTTTTGCCTCTGCCCGAAATTTCCGCTTTCGTTGTTATTCCAACTCGAAGGCGCCGGTATACAACTGATAGTATTTTCCCTTTTCGGCAATCAGCATCTCGTGGGTACCGCGCTCGATAATGTGCCCGTGCTCCAGTACCATGATGACGTCGGCGTTCTGTACGGTGGAGAGCCGGTGAGCGATGACAAATACCGTTCTGCCATGCATCAGGCGGTCCATGCCGCGCTGCACGATGGCCTCGGTGCGGGTATCGATGCTGGAGGTCGCTTCGTCCAGGATCATCACCGGGGGATCGGCGACCGCAGCCCGCGCGATGGAGAGAAGCTGCCGCTGCCCCTGCGAAAGGCTGCCGCCATCCCCGGAGAGGACGGTCTGATAGCCATCCGGCAGGCGGGAGATGAAGTCATGGGCGTTGGCAAGCCGCGCGGCCTCGATGCATTCCTCATCGGTGGCATCCAGCCGCCCGTAGCGGATGTTATCCATGACGGTGCCGGTAAAGAGATTGACATCCTGAAGCACCACGCCAAGGCTGCGGCGCAGGTCACTCTTTTTGATTTTATTGATATTGATGCCGTCATAGCGGATCTTGCCGTCGGCGATATCATAAAAGCGGTTGATGAGATTGGTGATGGTGGTCTTGCCGGCGCCGGTGGCCCCGACAAAGGCGACCTTCTGCCCCGGTTCGGCGTAGAGGGTGATATCATGCAGGACGGGCTTTCCCTCCACATAGGCGAAGTCCACATCCTTCATGCGGACGTCACCGTGCTGACGGATCAGCTCATAGCCGCCCTCCGGCAGGGGCTTTTTCCATGCCCAGATGCCGGTACGGTGGTCGGCTTCGACCAGGGCGCCGTTTACCTCCTCGGCGTTCACCAGGGTGACCACGCCGTGATCCTCCTCGCTCGGTTCATCCATCAATTCAAAGATGCGTTCGGCACCGGCCAGCGCCATGACGACCGAGTTGATCTGCTGGGAGACCTGGCTGATGGGCATGGTGAAGCTGCGGGAAAGCTGCAAAAAGGAAGCGATACCGCCCAGCGTTATCACGCCGATGCCGACGATGGTGAGATTGGGGACCGAGGCGATGGCCAAAAGCCCGCCGACAATGGCGACCAGTACATATTGCAGGTGGCCGAGGTTGCCCATGATGGGCATCATGATATTGGCGTAGGTGTTGGCCTTGGTGGCGTTGAGGCAGAATTCATCATTGATGGCGTCAAAGTCCTGCTGGTTCTGCTGCTCGTGGCAGAATACCTTGACGACCTTCTGCCCGCCGATCATTTCCTCGATAAAGCCATTGACCCGGCCGAGGGATTGCTGCTGCTTGACGAAATATTTGGCGCTGCCGCCGCCGACCTTTTTCACGACGACCATCATCAGCCCCAAAAAGACGAACATCAGCAGCGTGAGCCAGACGCTGGTGCTCAACATGGCGATAAATACCGCAGTGATGCTGATCAGGGAGCTGACGGCATTGGGCAGACTCTGGCCGATCATCTGCCGCAGGGTATCGGTATCATTGGTGTAGTAGCTCATCACGTTGCCGTGGGTGTGGGTATCAAAATATTTAATGGGGAGCGTTTGCATATGAGCAAACATATCGTCCCGGATGGTTTTAAGAGTACCCTGCGCCACGGGGATCATCAGGCGGGTTTGCAGGTAGGAGGCCAGCATGCCGGCCAGATAGATGCAGGCCATGACGGTAAGCGCACCGAACAACGGGGCGAAATTGGGGGCGGCCTGCCCGATGAGAGGAGCGATGTAGTCATCGATCAGCGATTTAAGGAACAGGGAGGATGCCACGCTGGCAACGGTGCTGACAAGCAGCAGGATGAATACGACCGCCAGCCGCAGCTGGTTGCCGCGGGCGATATAGCCGAGGAGTCGCTTCATGGTTCCTTTGGCGTCTTTGGCCTTTTTGCCGCCGGTAAAGCCTCTTCTGGGTCCGCTCATTCCTCCAGCCCCCCTTTCTGCTGTGATTCAAATACTTCACGGTAAATTTCATTGGAGGCCAGCAGCTCCTCGTGGGTGCCGCAGCCGTTAATGAGGCCGTTATCCATGACGATGATCTGATCGGCATCCATGACCGAGCTGATGCGCTGGGCAATGATGATCTTGGTGGTATCGGGGATCTCCTCCCGGAAGGCCCGGCGGATGAGAGCATCGGTTTTGGTATCGACGGCGCTGGTGCTGTCATCCAAAATGAGGATCTTCGGCTTGCGCAGGATGGCGCGGGCGATGCACAGACGCTGCTTCTGCCCGCCGGAAACATTGGTGCCGCCCTGCTCGATTTTGGTATCGTAGCCATCGGGGAAGGAACGGATGAAGTCATCGGCCTGTGCCAGCCGGCAGGCGTGTACCAGTTCCTCATCGGTGGCGTCGGGGTTACCCCAGCGCAGGTTTTCCTTGATGGTGCCGCTGAAGAGGGTGTTTTTCTGCAATACCATGGCGACGCTGTGCCGCAGGGTTTGCAGATCGTAGTTACGGACGTCCACGCCACCCACCGTCACGCTGCCGCCGGTCACATCATACAGCCGGGGGATGAGCTGCACCAGACTGCTCTTGGAGGAGCCGGTGCCGCCGATGATGCCGACCGTCTGCCCGGAGGGGATGACAAGGTCGATATCATTGAGGACGGTTTTATCGGGGCGCTTGGCATAGCTGAAGCAGACATCGGTAAAGCAGACGCTGCCATCCTTGACCTCGTAAACGGGGTTTTCGCAGTTGGTGATGTCGCTTTTCTCCTCCAGCACCTCCACGATGCGCTCGGCGGAGGCACGGGACATGGTGATCATGACAAAGACCATCGAAAGCATCATCAGGCTGGTAAGGATCTGCATGATATAGGTGAAAAAGCTCATCAGGTTGCCGGTGGACATAGTGCCGATGACGATCTGCTTGGCGCCCAGCCACGAAACCAGGATCATACAGACATAAACGCAGCCCTGCATCAGCGGGGAATTGAGGGCAAGAATGCGCTCGGCAAGGGAGAAATCCTTATAGATGGTGCCGGAGATGGCATCAAATTTTTGGATCTCGTGATCCTCCCGGACGAAGTTTTTGACCACACGGATGCCGGAGAGGTTTTCCTGCACCACACCGTTTAGACGGTCGTAGGTCTTAAAGACACGCTCGAATACCGGGTAGACACGGCGGATGATAAGATAAAGACCGATGCCGAGGACGGGAATGACCGCAAGGAACACAAGGGAGATATCGTGATTGATGCGGAAGGACATGACCATGGCGAAGATGAGCATGGCGGGACACCGGATGAGGGTACGAACGATCATCATAAAGGCGTTCTGCACATTGCTGACATCGGTGGTCAGGCGGGTCACCAGCCCGGCGCTGCTGAATTTATCGATATTGGAAAAGGAATAGACCTGCAAATGGTGGAACATATCATGGCGCAGGTTGCGGGCAAAGCCCGCCGTGGCCCGGGCGCAGCTGCGTCCCGCCAATGCACCGAAGGCCAGCGCCACCAGCGCAAAGCCCACCAGCAATGCGCCGTACCGCAGGATCATGGGCATATTGCCGGCCTCGATGCCTTTATCGATGAGATCGGCCATAACAAAGGGAATAGCGACGTCCAAAAAGGATTCCACCAGCACATACAGCGGGGAAAGCAGGGCGTCTTTTTTATATTCCCGTACACATTGGGATAGTCGTTTAATCAATGAATGGTTCCTCCTTACCCGGGGCCAGGCTGCCCCGTACCTTATCCAGCAGGGTGAACAGTGTTTCCAGCTCCTGTTTTGTCAGGGCGGCGGTCGCCTTATTTTCCACCCGCAGCAGGTCCTGCTGCATCTGGGAAAGCTGTTCCTGCGCAATGGGGGTCAGCACAAGGCGTTTTAACCGGGCGTCGCCCTCTACCGGTTCCCGCACCAGCAGGCCGTCCCGCACCATGATCTGCAAAATGCCGCTGGCGGTGCTGCGCCGGATATGAAATGTTGCCTCCAGATCCTTTTGGTAGATATCCCGGTCCCGGTGGGCATCCAGATACCCGAGAAACAGCTTTTGCATCATGGTGCCGGGGTGCGGCGGCCGCCCTTTTGCATTGTTCAGCTCCTGATGGACGAGATTGTTGATGCCTTTGATCTCCATGCAGACCGAACGCTTGATCAGCTTCAATATTCTGACCCCCTATCTTGTTAGGATGCTAACAATTATAGCGCAGGAGTGCCGGAAATGCAACCGGAAAGTCCCATAAGAACAGCCGGAAAATGAAAACTTTTTATGAATAAGGGGAGCGGGCAATTTATACATTTTTTCGGGAAAATCTCTGTTACTCTGCGCCTTTTATTTTGCCCGGCAGTGTGCTACAATCAAGCTGTAATTTTATGAGAGGGCGAAGCGCCGTGAATGACGCCTTGCATGTTTTCATCGGCACACGCCCGAAACAGAATGGAGGAGACCGAATGAGTGCTGTACGCTTTCCGAAGGATTTTGCGCTGGGCGCCGCTACTGCCGCCACCCAGATAGACGGCGGCTGCGGGGACTGCAACTGGTATGACTGGTACCAAAAGGGTCGCATCAAGGACGGGAGCGACCCGGCGGTAGCTACCGACCACCGGGGCCACATGGAGGAGGATACCCGCTTGATGGCCGAAATGGGCATCCGGCACTACCGCTTTGGGCTGGAATGGGCAAGACTGGAGCCCAAAGAGGGAGAATTCTCCTCGGAGGAGATCGGAAAGGTGCGGCAGGAGATCGAGCTGCTGCACCAAAACGGCATCCATGTGCTGCTGACGCTGCATCACTTCTCCAACCCCATGTGGTTTGAACGGCAGGGTGGCTTTTTGGGCAAAAACGCCGTGGAGCAGTACCTTGCCATGGTGGACTATGCGGTGCGGCAGCTGGGCGACCTGGTGGACGAATATGTGACCATCAATGAGCCGAATGTGTATGCCGTCTGCGGCTATCTGGGCGCCGGGTTCCCGCCCGGTGAATTCAGTATGCCCCATGCACTGCGGGTGATGAAGGTAATGGGAGAGTGCCATCGCCGCGCCTACCGTCTCATCCATGCCATCCATAAGGAGCTGGGCTATGCCGAACCGAAGGTCGGGCTTGCCATCCATATGCGGGCGTTTGTGCCGTACCATGCAAAAAACCTGTGGCACCGGCTGGCCTGCCGTATCTCGGAGTATAATTTCCAAACCAAGATAAACAAGACCTATATGCTGGGGAAGGACGGCCCCTATGCCGATTTCCTCGGGTTGAATTACTATGCCAGAACCGCGACCTCCGGGCTGGGGGACGGCACCCTGCCGGATGTTCCGGTGAATGATTTGGGGTGGGAGATCTATCCTGCGGGGATTGTGGAGTGCTGCCGCAAGCTGCATGACCTGCTGCCGGCGCTGCCTATTTACATCACCGAAAACGGGACGGCCGATAACCATGATGCCTTCCGCCGGCGGTATTTATATGAGCACCTGAAGGCGCTGGCCGAAAGCGGCCTGCCGGTGACCCGCTATTATCACTGGTGCTTTGTGGATAACTTTGAGTGGCTGGAGGGCTTTACCGCCCGGTTCGGTCTGGTGCATTTTGATACCGAAACGCATAAGCGCACGATAAAAGAAAGCGGTAAATTCTATGCCGAGATGATTGCCCGGCACGGCATTACCGAGGAGATGGCGGCCGAGGCCGAAAGGGAGGAGTATCCCCATGACTGATACCCCGTGGTGGAAACGGAAGATCATTTATCAAATCTACCCCATGAGCTTTTGCGACTCAAACGGCGACGGCATCGGCGACCTGCCCGGGATCATCTCCAGGCTGGACTACCTGCAAAGACTGGGGGTAGGGGCGCTGTGGCTTTCGCCGGTGTATCCATCCCCCAATAAGGATAACGGCTATGATATCAGCGATTACTGTGAGATCCACCCGAACTACGGTACGCTGGCGGATATGGATCGGCTCATCGCCGAAGCGAAAAAGCGGGATATCCGCATTATCATGGACTTGGTCATCAACCACACCAGCGACCGGCATGAGTGGTTCCAAAAGAGCCGCCGCCGGGAGGAGCCTTATACCGATTTTTACATTTGGCGAAAAGGGGAAAAGGGCAAAAAGCCGACCAACTGGGGCAGCTTCTTCGGGGAGGACTGCTGGGAATATGACGATGTGAGAGGGGAGTATTATCTCCACCTGTTTGCCAAGGAGCAGCCCGACCTCAACTATCACAACGAAAAGGTGATAGCGGCTATTGAGGATGTGATGCGCTTTTGGCTGGACCGCGGCGTGGCCGGGTTCCGCTGTGACGTTATCAATATCATCTACAAGGAGGCCATAAAAAACGGCAGGTGGCGCCCTGCCCTTACCGGCTGTGAATATTATCTTTCCACCCCGGGATGCCACCGGGTGCTGCATCGCCTGAACCGGGATGTGCTGTCCCGTTATGATGCCTTTACGGTGGGAGAAACGGTATTTGTTACCCCCAAAATGGCGGATGACCTGGTGAACCCGCAGCGGGAGGAGCTTTGTACCGTATTTTCCTTTGAGCACATGGAGACCGATTGCTTTAAGATCAAGTGGTTTTTGCGGAAGTTTAAGCCCGACCGCTTTTTTGCCTGCCTGACCAAGTGGCAGAATGCGCTGCCGTGGAATACCGTCTACTTCGAAAACCACGATCAGCCCCGGTCGGTTTCCCGCTACGGCAATGATGCCGAATACCACGACCAAAGCGCCAAGGCGCTGGCGACGCTGCTGCTGACGCTGCGGGGGACGCCGTTCCTGTATGAGGGGGAGGAGATCGGCATGACCAATTTTGACTTTCCCGATATGGAAAAGGTGCGGGATGTAGAGTCGATCAACATATGGAATATGGGCAAGCGCCTGCACCTGCCGTACGGCCTGCGCTGGCGGATGATAAAGACAAAGAGCCGGGATAATGCCCGCACCCCCATGCAGTGGGATGACAGCATAAACGGCGGGTTTTCCGCCGGGACGCCGTGGCTTTCGGTGAACGGTAACTACCCCCGCATCAATGTGAAGCGGCAGGAGGATGACCCCGGTTCGGTATTGTCCTACTACCGAAAGCTGATTGCCTTCAGGAATGGCAGCAGGGTATTGCAGGAGGGGGATTTTACCGAGCTGTACCGTAAAAACGACGTCTATGCCTACCGGCGCGCCTGCGACGGAGAGGCGCTGACGATTGTGATCAGTCTGGCGGAAGGAGAGAGGAAGAACCCGGCTTCAGGGGAGGTCGTATGCTCCAATTACGGCAGAGAAACCGCCCCTGCCCGTCTGGCGCCCTATGAAGCCCTTATTTTGCGGGAGGTGGTACGGCGATGAAGCATATCACACAGGCGGGGAATGTCTTTCGGCTTGCTGCCGGGAGGACCGCGCTGCTGCTGCAAATAACCAAATACGGCCATGTGGAGCTGCTGCACTACGGGGGAATTCTTCCGATGGAGGACGCCCCGGCCATGGCGGCCCGGCGCACCATGCCCTACGGCAGCGAGGTGATGTATACGGAGGATGACCCCGTATATTGCCTGGATAACATTCCGCTTTTGTGGTCGGGCAGCGGCAAAGGGGATTTTCGCATCCCGCCGATCGAATTGGAGCTCCCGGACGGCACCTTTACCACGGATTTTATCTATGAGAGCTGTACCCTGCGCCCCGGTACGCTGCCGGCGGTGGGGCTGCCGGCGGCATATGATGAGATGGGGGAGGCGGAAACGCTGGTGCTTTCCCTGCGGGAAAAGAAGTATGCGCTGCGGCTGGAGCTGGTATTTACGGTATTCCCCGGCGCTGATGTCATTACCCGGCGGACGGTGCTGCATAATGAGGAGAATTCGGCGGTTACCATCCGGCGACTGATGAGTATGCAGATCGACCTGCCGCAGCGGGAATATGAGATGATCACCCTTGACGGCGACTGGATCAGCGAAGCGCACATTCATACCCGGCCGGTGCAGCCGGGGTGCATCGTGAATGAAAGCACGACAGGGGCGTCCTCCAACCGGCATAACCCCGGTGTGCTGCTGGCAGAGCAGGGGGCCGGAGAGAATAGCGGGCTTGTTTACGGCTTTAACCTACTGTACAGCGGCAGCCATTATACGGCCGTGGAGCGCTCTCCCCGTGATTTTGTGCGGGTGGTTTCCGGCATCCAGCCGCAGGGCTTTTGCTGGCGGCTCCCCGCGGGGGAGATGTTCCGCACCCCGGAGGAGGCGATGACGTTTTCCACCGAGGGGCGAAACGGTGTCAGCGGGAATTTCCACCGGTTTATTCGGGAGAATATCCTGCGGGGAGAATGGAAGAAACAGCCCCGCCCGGTGCTTTTGAATAACTGGGAAGCGCACTTTTTTGATTTTAATGAGGCAAAGCTGCTGGCGTTGGCAAAGCAGGCAAAGGCCGTCGGCGCAGAGCTTTTCGTTCTGGATGACGGATGGTTTGGGGAGCGCAACAGCGATACGGCGGGTTTGGGCGATTATACCGTCAACCGGAAAAAGCTGCCGCAGGGAATGAACGGCCTTGCCGAGAAAATAACGGCGATGGGACTGCACTTCGGGCTGTGGTTTGAGCCGGAAGCGGTGAACCCGGACAGCGACCTGTACCGTATCCACCCCGAATGGGCGCTGCAGCAGCCGGGGCGGCAGCCCTCATTGGGGCGGCACCAGCTGTTACTGGATTTGACCCGGCCGGAGGTCAGGGACTATATCGTCCATAATGTCACCCATATCCTTGACCATTGTCCCATCACCTATGTGAAGTGGGATATGAACCGCCATATGAGCGATCTGTATTCTGCGGTGACGCCGGGCGGAGAGCTGCCCCACCGTTATATTCTGGGGCTTTATGAGGTGCTGGACCGCATCTTTACCCCAAGGCCGCAGATCCTTTTGGAAAGCTGCTCCTCCGGCGGAAACCGGTTCGACCTTGGGATGCTGTGCTATTCGCCGCAGATATGGGCAAGCGATAATACCGATCCCATTGAACGGCTGTCCATTCAGCAGGGGTTGAGCCTATTCTACCCGCCCTGTACCATGGGGGCGCATGTATCGCAGTCGCCGCACCAGCAAACGTTGCGGCCGACGCCGCTTTCGACCCGCTTTAATGTTGCGGCCTTCGGTGCATTGGGTTATGAAATGGATTTGGGAGAGCTTTCCCCGCAGGAGAAAAAGCAGGTCGCCGCGCAGATCGAATGGTACCGGCAGTACCGCACCATCCTGCAATACGGGACATTTTTGCGGATACCGACGGGGCGAAAGAATCTTTTCAGCTGGGCGACGGTCTCGCCGAACCGGGACCGGGCGGTGGTGCTGTTGGCGCAAACGCTTTGCCGTGCGGCGCCCCCGGCGGATATCCTTACGGTTCCCGGCCTGCGGCCCGATGCCCGTTACCGGGTGACGGCAGTTCCGCAGCAGGTGGCAGTTGCCCGGTTCGGGGGGCTGGTGAAGCATATCACGCCGGTGAAGTTGGCGGCTGACGGCCTGATCATGCGTACCGTCAACCGGCACTATGCCCTGCCGGACGGTGACTTTTCGGCAGAGGTCAGCGGTGCGGCGCTGGCTGCGGGCGTTCCGCTTAACGATCAGTTTCTCGGCACAGGCTACCATGAGGACCTGCGCCTTTGGGGGGATTTCGGTTCCCGGCTATATCTCGTCGAGCTGCTCGGCGAAAAAGAGGAGGATGACACCAAATGAACAAGCTGGATAGAAGAAATATGATTTTCTTCGGCCTTGGCACCGTCGGGCGGGATATGTTCTACGCCTTGGAGGCCAATGCCCTCATCTACTATCTTTCCAATGTCCTTGACCTGCCGCTGGGCGTGTTTGTTGCCACCAGTATGGTATTTACCGTGCTGCGTGTTTTTGATGCGCTCAATGACCCGATTATGGGGCTGCTGGTAGATAATACCCGTTCCCGCCACG
The DNA here is from genome assembly GCA_004557855.1 of Oscillospiraceae bacterium. Classification (GTDB taxonomy): domain Bacteria; phylum Bacillota; class Clostridia; order Oscillospirales; family Ruminococcaceae; genus Angelakisella. Next base: position 33,793 of record SFFJ01000001.1, on the reverse strand, counting down.
GGCGCTTTAAGCCGCCGATGGCGCTGGGCGCTTTGGCGGGCGGCGCCTGCTACCTTGTACTGTTTGCCGATTTCGGCCTGCGGGATTACTGGTTTGTTGCGGTATTTGCCATTGCCTATATTCTGTGGGATATTTTTTACGGGCTGAATGATATTGCTTACTGGTCCATGCTGCCCTCCCTTTCGGTGGAGCAGAAAACCCGTGAAAAAATGGGCGCCTTTGCCCGTATCTGCGCCAATATCGGTATGTTTGCCATCATGGTGGGGTGGGAGCCGATCACCTCCGGGCTGGGCAATACCCCCAAGGCATGGTTCACCGTGGCACTGGCCGTTACCATTTTGATGCTGCTGTTCCAGCTGTTTACCCTTTTCGGGGTGAAGGAACGCAAGGATATGTTCCGCCGGGAGGAGGAAAAGACCACCCTGCGCGGGATGTGGGAGGTCCTGACCAAAAACGACCAGCTGCTGTGGACGACCCTTGCCATGTCGCTTTTCAATATCGGCTACATGAGCACCACCACCATGGCAATCTATTATATGCAGTACGTCTACGGCAATAAGGATATGTATGCGGTGCTGGCGGCGGTCGTCGGGGTGGCGCAGCTGCTGGCTTTGGTTATCTTTCAGTCATTTTCCAAGCGGATGCCGCGCGAAAAGCTCTATCTGTTTGCTACCGTTCTTGTGATGATCGGCTATGCCATCTTCTTTTTTGCCGAGGTCAGCATTGTTCTGATCGCTGTGGGCGCGTTGTTCATCTTTATCGGTCAGGCATTCATTCAGCTGCTCATGCTCATGTTCCTTGAGGACACCATCGAGTACGGCCAATGGAAAAACGGCAAGCGCAGCGAGAGCATTACCCTTTCGGTGCAGCCGCTGATCAATAAGATCGGCGGGGCAGTTTCCATGGGCATCACCAGCCTGATGCTGGTCTGGTCGGGCATCAAGGTGGGGGAAACCGCCGCAGAGAGCATTTCCGCCGGCGGGCAGCTTACCGTTAAATTGATGATGATCGTTCTGCCGGTGATCTTTATTCTGGCGGGATATATTATCTATCGTGCCAAATTTAAGATCAATAAAGAGATGTATGACCGCATCATCAGCGACCTGCGGGCCCGCGGGGAGCTTCACACCGCACCGGAGGAAGCGGTTGCGGAAATCGAAACGGCAGAGGTTACGATAAAAGAGGAATAAAAAAACAGCTCCTTACCCGGTCCGGGCAGGGAGCTGCTTTTCTCTTGTGAACAGGTTAAATTTCTACAATGCCTTCGGTATCAACGGGCAGCTCCATCACCTGCCATTGACGCGAAAGCTTCTTGCATTCCGCCGTAAAACGGGCTGCGAATTTTTTATCGTCGGTGAGGGCCAGCAGGGTAGGCCCCGCCCCGCTGATGCAAAAGGCGATGGCTCCGCAGCGCTCGGCCGCCGCTTTTACCTTGTTATACTCCGGGATGAGCTTTTCCCGATAGGGCTGGTGCAGACGGTCCCGCAGCGCCATGGCGATAAGCTCGCGGTTGCCATCGGCAAGGGCGCCGACCAGTACCGCTGCGTGTGAGGCATTGTAAACGGCGTCCCCGAAGGAAACGGCGGCAGGCAGCACATTGCGGGCCATCCGGGTGGAGAGCTCAAAATCCGGGATGGCAGCCACCCAGCGGAGCCGGGGAGAAAGCGGCAGCTGCACGGTGCGGGGGATGCCGTCCTCCACAAGGCTGGCGGTCAACCCGCCGTAAATGGTGGGGGCGAGGTTATCGGGGTGGCCCTCGATGGCATTGGTGACTTCGAGGAGCTCGGCGGGAGAGAGGGGAGAGCCATGCAAAAGGTTTGCAGCTGCGGCCCCTCCGGCGATGAGGGCGGCGCTGCTGCCCAAGCCCCGGCAGACCGGGATATCGGCTCTGATATCCAGCGCAAGACCTTCCGGGGGCAGCCCAAGCCGCCCCAGCACGGCACGGTAGCCCTGCACGGCTAGGTTTTCATCGTTCCGGTACTGCTGCGGGCAGCCGGTGACAATGAGCTTATATTCCGGCAGCATCTCGCAGGTGATGGTATTATACAGCGCCAAAGCACAGCCCATGCTGTCAAAGCCGGGGCCGATATTGGCGGTGGTGGCCGGTACCCGCACGGTGATTTTTTTCATATCAGTCCTCCATGTTGCGGCGCACATAGTCCGCCATTTCGTTTATTTCGATGCAGTCCCGGTGCAGGATGGGAAGGGATTTAAGCTCCGCCAGCGGGGCAGGCGCCGCAAGGCCGGTGAGAGCCTGTAATTCGTCCATCGCCGCAAAGGCGTCATCGGGAACCGTTTTGCCCAGGGCGGCCAGCACCGCCGGGGCGAATTTATAGGGGGATGCGGTGGAAAGCACGACCGTTTGCCCGGTGAGGGTGGCCCTGTGCTGCCCGGCGACGGCCCATGCGACTGCGGTATGCGGATCAAGCAGATAATGCTCCCGCGCCCAGACGTTGCGGATGGTTTCGCAGGTCAACGGGTCATCACAGCAGCCGCATAGGAAGGTCTCCTGTATTTTTTGCAGCAGGTCATCATCGATTTGATACCAGTCGCGCTGCTCCAGCTGGTGCATTTTTTCAGCGACCATGTCGGCTTCGCCGCCGCTTGCAAGGTACAAAAGCCGTTCCAGATTGCTGGAAACGAGGATGTCCATCGAGGGGGAGATGGTTTTGTGAAAGGGTCTGCGGCGGTCATAGCGGCCGGTCGTCAAAAACTCGGTGAGGACGTTATTTGCATTGCTGGCACACAGCAGCTTTCCGACCGGCAGCCCCATGCATTTGGCAAAATAACCGGCTAAAATATCACCGAAATTGCCGGTGGGGACAGAGAAATTGACCGGCTCGGCCGGGCTGATTTCCCCCCGGCGGCACAGCGTGGCCCATGCGCACCAGTAATAGATGATCTGCGGCGCCAAACGGCCGATATTGATGGAATTTGCGCTGGAAAGCTCGGCGGCTTCGGTGGGCTTTACGGTGGAAAAAATGCGCTTTACGCCGGTTTGGGCGTCATCAAAATTGCCCCGCACGGCCGCAACCGCAACATTTTTGCCCCGCTGGGTCATCATCTGGCGCTCCTGTATCTTGCTTACGCCCCCTTCGGGGTAGAATACCACAATGGAGGTGCCGGGGACATCACAAAAGCCCTCCAGCGCAGCCTTGCCGGTATCGCCGCTGGTGGCGGTCAGAATGACGGTCTTGCCGTGATCGCCCAACAGCTCCTTTGCCCCGGTGATGAGATAGGGCAGCAGCGAAAGCGCCACATCCTTAAAGGCGCAGGTCGGCCCGTGGAACAGCTCCAGCACATGGTATTCCCCCGCCCGGACCAGCGGGGTCACCTCCGGGGTGTCGAATTTACCGTAGGCCGCCTTGATCATCGGGCGCAGCATTTCGGGGGAGTAATCCGGCAGCAGCCGGCCCAGCACCGCTTCCGCCATTTCCGTGAAGTCCTTTTGCAGCATTTCGGCGGGGTCAAGCGGCAGGGCGGCGGGGTCGCACAGGTACAGCCCGCCATCCGGGGCGATGCCGCGCAGCACCGCTTCGGCCGGGGAAGCGGTAAGACTGTGATTACGGGTACTGTTATATCGCATAGGGGGCTCCTTTTCCGTTCCGAAAGACGGGGACAAGTCTTGTTTTTAGCTATTTCATATGATATACTGTATTCGACAAAAATACAAGTGCTTTTTGTGGAGATACAACCGTTTTTGCACAAACGACACTTTTGCAGGAGGAATAAAAGATGAATGTAGCGATCCTTGGGCATGGAACCGTGGGCGGCGGTGTAGCGGAGCTGCTGAACGGCCGCGACGGCTTTACCGTTAAATATGTGCTGGATAAAGAACCGATCCCGGAACTGGGGGAACGCTCCGTAACTGATTTTTCCGTTATCCTGAACGACGGGGACGTGGACACCGTTGTGGAGGTCATGGGCGGTGTGGAGCCTGCGTTTGATTATATTACCGCAGCGATGCGTGCAGGGAAAAACGTCGTCACGCACTTGCACGGGAGTCGCGTGCGGGCTTTCGTTCCTCTGCGGCCGTTGGCGGGGGAATCCCCTGGCTGCCCAACTTGCAGCGCATAAAACGCCTGGGCGCCGTGAATGAGGTTTGCGGCATTATGAACGGTACCACCAACTATATACTGGATACCATGCATAAACGGGGCTATGACTATGAGAGCGTCCTGCAGGACGCCAAAAGCTACGGCTATGCCGAGGCCGACCCCACTGCCGATATCGAGGGAATCGACATCCAGCGCAAGCTGCTGATCAGCGCCAATGTGGCCTTTGATGCCAGCCTGACCGAACAGCAGGTGCCTGCGGCGGGTATTGCGGGCATCACCCGGGAGGATATTGCGGGCTTTAACGAGATGGGCTATGTGTGCAAGCTGTACGCTACCGCCAAACGGGTTGCCGACGGCGCCGTTCTTGCGGTGGTAGAGCCGACCCTTTTCAAGGCGGAAACACCGGAGGCGGCGGTTCCCGCAAATTATAATTTCATCACCGCCGTTTCGGAATACGCCGGCCGGCAGAGCTTCTTCGGGGAAGGGGCGGGCCGCTGGCCGACCGCCTATGCCGTGGTGCAGGATCTTTTGGATCTTTGCGAAAATAAGAAGGACTTTTATACTGCGGCTGCCCGGCCCATGCCCTCCAACAATATGTGTGAGGAGCGCCGCTACTACGTGCGGTACATTGTAGATACATGGTTTATGGATGGCTGCGTGGAGAAACGCTGGGGCAACGGTGTGCTGACCCGCCCGGTCTCTCCCGCACAGATGCACTCCTGGTATGTGGAAGCCCGCCGCAACGATCCCGGTATCTTCTTTGCGGCACTTCAGGGCTAAAGGAAAGGAACTTTTGCTATGCTCAAAGTTGTAAAATTCGGCGGCTCCTCTTTGGCGGATGCCGCCCAGTTCCGTAAAGTAAAGGAAATCGTGCTGGCAGATCCCGCCCGGCGGGTGGTGGTCGTATCAGCTCCCGGTAAACGCTTTGACGGCGACCATAAGATCACCGACCTTTTGTACCTGTGCTATGCGCACATTCAGTACGGGGTCAGCGCCGAAGGCGTTTTCGGCATGATAGCGGAGCGCTACCGTTCCATTGCCGCCGATTGCGGTCTTTCCGCCGATATTGAAGCCGAACTGGCTGCCCTGTACGAGAAGATGCAGCACGGAATCAGTCAGGACGAATTGGTATCCCGGGGGGAATATTTTGTTGCCCGGCTGATGGCGGAATATCTCGGCTATGATTTTCTTGACGCTGCGGACTGGCTGCAATTTACCTTTGACGGGCAGATCGACCGGGAGCATTCCTATGAGGCGCTGCGCCGCATTGCGGAGGACCGCAGGGTGGTCATTCCGGGGTTCTATGGCGTCATGCCCGATGGACACGTGATGGTTTTGAGCCGGGGAGGCAGCGATGTGACCGGCGCTTTGGCGGCGGCGGCGCTTACCGCTGATGTGTACGAAAACTGGACCGATGTTTCGGGTATTTTAATGGCGGACCCCCGCATTGTGGAAAATCCCCGTCCCATCGAGCGCATTACCTATAACGAGCTGCGCGAATTGAGCTATATGGGTGCGCAGGTGCTGCATGAGGCCAGCGTTTTCCCGGTTCGTCAGGCCGATATCCCGCTTAATATCCGCAATACCAATGCCCCCAACCACCCCGGTACCCTCATCCGGGAGCATTTTGACGAGGAGCTGGAAAGCGAAAAGAACCGTTTTATTACCGGTATCGCCGGGCGGCGCAATTTTTCCATCATCACCGTGGCAAAAAACGGCCTGTCCTCCGATATCGGGAGCCTGCGCCGTGTATTGGAAGTCTTTGAACGGCATAATTTGAATGTAGAGTACACCCCCTCCGGCATCGACAGCGTTTCACTGGTGGTGCAAAGCGGAAAGGCTGCCTCCTGCCTATATTCCATTCTGGGAGAGCTGCAAAAGGAGTTCCGGCCCGATAAATTGCAGGTGGCAGAGAATATCTCCATCGTGGCGGCGGTCGGCCGGAAAATGGCATTCCGACCCGGTATTTCCGGTAAGATCTTTGCGGCGCTGGGCGAAAACGGCATCAGCATCCGCATGATCAGCCAGGGGCCGGAGGAACTGAATATCATCGTGGGCGTGGATAACGCCGACTTTGAAAAAACGGTGCGTGTACTGTACGAAAGCTTTGTAAGATGACCGAGAGGAGAGTTCCTGCCATGAAAGATACCCCCAATGTGACCATACTGGGTGCGACCGGCGCCGTCGGCCGTGAGATGCTGAAAATACTGGAGGAGAGAAGTTTTCCCATCGGCGAGCTGCGCTGCCTGGCCAGCGCCCGCAGTGTGGGGAAAAAGCTGCCCTTTGCCGGGCGGGAGATCACCGTGGAGGAAGCGACCGATGCGGCCTTTGCCGGTGCGGATATTGTGCTGGGGGCGGCAGAAAATGAGATCGCCCGCCGGTTTGCCCCCGCCATAAAAGCCGCAGGTGCGGTTTTTATCGATAATTCCAGCGCCTTCCGCATGGACCCGGAGGTTCCGCTTGTTGTCCCGGAGATCAACCCGGAGGATGCCCTGCATCACAGCGGCATTATCGCCAACCCGAACTGCTCCACCATCATTACCGTGGTGGCCGTGGCGGCGCTGCGCCGTCTTTCCCCCATCACTACCATGGTGGCGGCAACCTATCAGGCGGTCTCCGGCGCCGGTGCCGGCGGCCCGGTGGAGCTGGAAGCCGAGGTGGACGCCCTGTATAAAGGGGAGCCTATCACGCCCCGTGTGTTCCCGCATCAGATCGCCTATAATCTGATCCCGAAAATCGGCGGGGCGGCCTTTGAGGGTTATACCTCCGAGGAGATGAAGCTGCAAAACGAGGGAAGAAAGATACTGCATTTGCCGGATATGAAGGTGAACTGCACCTGCGTGCGTGTCCCGGTCATGCGGTCTCATTCCATCGCAGTCACGGCAAGGTTTGAACGGCCGATTTCGGTGGAGGAGGCAAGGGAGGCAATTGCCGCGGCACCCGGCTGCCGGTTGGTTGATGACCTTGCGAATGACTGCTACCCCATGCCGCTGGACACCAGCGATCAGGACCTGGTTTATGTCGGGCGCATCCGCCCCGACCTGACCGACCCCAACGGGTTAAGCCTTTGGTGCTGCGGGGATCAGATCCGCAAGGGGGCGGCTACCAATGCCGTACAGATCGCAGAGCTGCTGCTTTGATCCCGAATGGTTCGCCGTTTCCCGCCCGGAGACGGCGAATTTTCAATTTATTCACAAATTTTGATGAGAAAGGTCTTGACAACGGCACCATTATGCGATATTCTAATAGCAGAACAACGCAGACGGGAAATGCGTTTCGCTTCTTTTTTGATTTGACTTCTCCAAACACTTATGCAGAAAGAAACACACGGCTTACCACCGTGTGTTTTTCTTTCTCCTTATTCTTAATATGTGAAAGCGGAGGAGTGCTTATTTTCCGCCGGCCTTGATGAGGATATCGTGGCTGACCGGGCGGTAAAACAGCCGCTCGACCTCCTGCCGGTCTTTTGTCTGCCCCAATATCCACATCAGCTTGGTTACGGCGGCTTCGGTGGTCATATCGTAGGCTTCCAGTACATCCAGGCCGGTTTTCAGGCGGTTCCCCACGTGATACAGCAGCAGGTCGCTGCCTTCATTGGGAACCTGCGTGGTCATTACGACCGTTTTCCCGGCGGAAACGGCGCTGCCGATTACATCGTAATAGCTTTTCGGCCCGGCGGTGGGGATACCGCCGACACCGAAGCTTTCGATAACGACACCGTCTTTTCGCTCCAGCATAAATTCAAGGAAATCGGCCTCCAGTCCCGGCACCAGCTTGATGAGCCCCACATTCGGGTCCAGTCGTTCACAGAAGATGGGATGGTCTAAATATTCCTGCTCAATGTAGGAAAGCAGCCGCCCATCCTGTATGACGGCAAGCTCGGGGTAATTGATGCTGGAAAACGCCTGAAAGCTCTTGGAATGGGTTTTGCGGGCACGGGTACCCAGAATGACCCTGCCGTTAAATACGATGCTGACCCCGTGGGCGTCTTCGCTGGCGGCATAGTGGAACGCATCCACCAAATTGGTTTTGCTGTCGGTGATTTCAAGATTGATGGGCTTTTGGCTGCCGGTCAGTACGATGGGCTTTTTGCTGTACTGGATAAGATAGCAGAGCGCAGCGGCGGTGTAGGCCATGGTATCGGTGCCGTGGGTCAGCACAAAGCCGTCATACCGATCGTATTCCTCCCGGATGGCATCCGCCATCATCTGCCAGTGCTGCGGGTCGATATTGGTACTGTCCAGATTGCAGAGCTGGCGGCAGTCCACCCGGCAGAATGCGGAAATATCGGGGCAGTAATGCAGGATCTGTTCGGTCGTCAGCTGCGGAGACAGCCCGCTTTCGGTGATCTCCGAGGCAATGGTGCCGCCGGTGCCCAGCATCAGTATTTTTTTCATAGGGATCCCTCTTTTCGATAGCCGTTTTGCCTATTATACCGCAAAGGGGGACGGGTTGTCTATGAATTGGGGGATACATTAAGGAATGCGCCGTATTTTTGCCGAGATAATGAGAACGCCTGCGGGAAGAAACCGCCGATGATGAGGGCCGTTCTGCTTGACAAAAAGGCACCTGTTAATATAGTATGAGAGGGAACCGGAACGAAAGTCATTATGCCCGCCGTAAAGACATGGCGGGTATTCAGTCAAAAGCAGAAGCGGAGGAAATAGGCTATGATAGAGAAGGAAGAAATCCGAGAGACCACGGAAAGGAGTAAAGCGCCGCAGGAGGTTGGAATCACTGAAGAGATGATTGCCGAGGTCATCAATGGTGCAATAAAAGAAATTGAAAGTATCAATCGCCGCCTGGAGAGGATAGAAAAGGAGATAATGAAGAAAGAGCGTGAGCCCTCCTGAATGAAGCGCTACGAAACGGGTGAGGGGATACGGCAGCAGAATGCCGTATTTTAGGTGTAATGGTAACGAAAAACTACAGTAATGGGAAGCCTGATAATCTGGAATTCGATTAGTCGCCCTCCGATCAAACGACCGGAGGGCGATTTTGCATTTGAATGAAGAAGAAAGAAGGCAGCCGAATTGATTTCTGCGGTGAAATAGCCGATAAAATTTTGGCACATATTTTACATAACATGGTGTGGACAACCTGCTGCTGCGGTGCTATAATGCGCCCAAAGGGACATGCGTTTTAGGGGGTGTTATGCCGTGCAGGATAGAATGCTTCAAATCAGGCGTCATCTTACCTCATTTCAGATGATGATCCTGGGGTTTGCGGGTGTCATTTTGCTGGGGGCGCTGGTGCTTATGCTTCCTGTTTCTTCATCGGCACGGCAGTGGACGCCTTTTTCCGAGTCGCTGTTTACCTCCGCTTCCGCAGTTTGCGTTACCGGACTGGTGGTTTTGGATACCGGAAGCTACTGGTCGATGTTCGGCCAAACGATTATTCTGCTGCTGATCCAAATCGGAGGGCTGGGCGTTATCACCTTTGCTGTTACCTTCCTTATGCTCTCCGGGAGAAATATCTCGCTGCAGGAGCGCAGCGCCATGCAGGATGCAATCTCGGCGCCTGCGGTGGGCGGTATTGTGCGGCTTACCCGTTTTATCCTGAAAGGAACGCTTTTTATTGAACTGGCGGGGGCGCTGCTGCTGGCGCCGGCCTTTTGCCGGGACTACGGCATACGGGGAATATGGATGTCGGTCTTTCATTCAATTTCCGCCTTTTGCAATGCGGGCTTTGATATTCTGGGCAGAGTGGATGCGCAATTTCCGTCCCTGACGGCGTATGCCGCTGACCCGCTGGTCAATACCGTCATTATGCTGCTTATTATCATCGGCGGCATCGGCTTTCTTACCTGGAATGATATCTGTAAACACCGGCTGCATTTCAGTCGATACCGGATGCAAAGCAAGGTCATTCTTGCAACGAGCGCAGCCCTTATTCTGCTGCCGGCGGTGCTGCTTTATTTTACCGATTATGCATCCCTGCCGGTCGGCGAACGGGTGTTGGCATCGTTGTTTCAGTCGGTGACGCCCAGAACGGCGGGATATAATACGACGGATTTGACGGCGATGACCGAGACCTCCCGTGCCGTTACGGTATTCCTTATGCTGATCGGCGGTGCGCCGGGTTCTACGGCTGGCGGCATGAAAGTAACGACCCTTTCGGTGCTGATCGCCAATGCTGCTGCGGTGTTTCATCGCAGAAAGGAACCGCAGTTATTCGGGCGGAGGCTGGAAAATTCCGCGATACACAATGCCGCTGCCATTCTGCTGATGTACCTGCTGCTGCCGCTGGCGGGGGCTACCATTATCAGCGAGATAGAGGGACTGGCATTTGGCACCTGCCTGTATGAAACGGCTTCTGCCGCAGGAACGGTAGGCTTGACACTCGGGATCACGCCGGGGCTGGGTGCGCTTTCGCAGGGGATACTGATCCTTTTGATGTTCTTCGGGCGTGTGGGCGGCTTAACAATGATCTACGCCGCATTTTCCGGGAACGATACCGCCTTTGCACGCTATCCGAAGGAGAAAATAACAGTAGGATAAGGAGGAGCCACCATGAAAAAGAATGTATTGTTGATTGGGCTGGGGAGATTCGGGCGGCATTTGGCAATGCAGTTGAATCAGATGGGACACCAGGTCATGGGTGTAGACCGGAATGAAGAACGGGTAAACGAATGCATGGATTTTTTGACCAATGCCCAAATCGGCGACAGCACCCGGGTCGAATTCCTGCGCTCGCTGGGCGTGGGGAACTATGATGTTTGCTATGTTGCCATCGGAGGGGACTTTCAGAACTCGCTGGAAACGACGTCGCTTTTGAAGGAGCTGGGAGCAAAATATGTGGTATCCCGTGCGGAACGGGATGTGCAGGCGAAATTCCTGCTGCGAAACGGCGCCGACGATGTAGCTTATCCGGAGAAACAGTTTGCACGGTGGGCCGCGATTCGCTATACGGCAAATCACCTGTTCGGGTATATAGAACTGGACAGCCGATATGCCATAGTGGAGGTGGAGGTGCCGCCGGAATGGCTGGGGAAAAGCATCGGTGAGCTGGAGATCCGCCGAAAATACGGGATCAATGTGCTGGCGATAAAGCAGAACGATATAACAAGCTATACCATATCGCCCGAAATGATTTTGACAGACCAAATGACGCTGAAGGTTTTGGGAGAGTATAAAGCCCTGCAAAAGCATTTCCACCTGTAAGGAGTAAACAGAAAAAGCCCTGCCATCCGGCAGGGTTCTTTCATTTGGGGCGGATGTAAGGGGGGCCAGAGGTTATCTGCAAAGGATTTGCTTTCCGATGATCCGGACGCCTGCCGGGGTTTCCGCAACAGATAAGCCCATCAGAATACCTGCAATAAAATCCTGCATATCCGCACCTCCGACGGTTCCCGACAGGGCGCTGCCGGCGATACCTAGGGTGATAAGCGCAACCCCATAAAGAGTGCCTTTCTGCCGTTCCGGGTCTTGTGTGCGGTACAGTAGGTGGTATTGTCATTCCCGATAAATACAGCCACCCATATTTGTGCAGAACGCAGATTGTAATCTCTTTTTGTTGCAAATTTGTGTTATTATTCGTTAATATTAGTGTAGACCGATGGGACGAAGATATCGATTACTATTTTATTGCGGGAGGAATGCACACATGAAGACCCTGAAAAAGCTGTATCTGAAACTTCGCGATGGTATTCCGGGGACTGTTTGGCTCGTCCTTATTGTTGCACTCCTGGCTGTTATGCTGTCGCTGAACGGCCAACAGGCGAAACAGTTGCCGCTTTCTCACATTGCGGGCGTCTATCAGTCCGATACGGCAGTGGGCACCGACATTTATTACAACGCACAGCTATATACCGATGGCCGGTATGAGGTTTTCCGCATTGAAAAGAACGGTGGGGATACCACCACAACTACTGTTTCCGAAGGGACATATCAGGCGATGGAGTACGGGTATTTGATGGAGGAAACAGTAACCGGCAGGTGGCAGGCCATCACCCTTGACCACGTGGGCTTTTACTGGACGGATCAGGACCTGAACCGGCTGACGCACTTCCGCCAGTTCAGCGTGTATGGGAAATAAGCCATGATTATCCCTGCGCAAGATAGAATACCCCTTTATTATTTCGCCCTCCGATCACTCGACCGGAGGGCTCATTTTTATCTATTACAGCTCCATCGGTTTCCCGAGATAATGGCTGCAATTCCTGCGTGACCAACAAAATTGCGAATACTAAAAAACGGGATGAGGAGCAATCGCCGGAAGAAGGAGGCTTTCTCGGCCACGATAGGGTTGAGCCGTTTGTATATGCTTCCCCATGAAAGAACGGCGTGGAACCGCTTGCGCTGTTGTGATATAATGATTTTGCATACGATTGAAAGTTGGTGAGAACATGAAGTACAAAGTTGCGATCTGCGATGACTCCGATGCGGACAGACGGTATATTATGAATATGGTGCGCTCTTGGGCATCGGCCGCCGGTCATGAGGTACATATCGACGACTTTCCCTCCGCCGAGAGCTTCCTGTTCCGCTATGCCGAGGAAAGTGACTATGACATTCTCCTGCTGGATATTGAAATGGGCGCCATGGACGGCGTTACGATGGCAAAGGAGCTTCGCAAAAGCAACGATACGGTGCAGATCATATTTATCACCGGCTATTCCGATTACATTTCGGAGGGCTACGAGGTGGCGGCTCTCCACTATCTGATGAAGCCGGTAAATGAAGAAAAGCTCTGCTTGGTGCTGGACCGTGCCGCAGAGAAGCTGGCGAAGAACGAACGGGTTTTGAACTTTGAGGTCAGCGGCGAAATGGTGCGTGTGCCGATCTATCAGATCCGTTACGCAGACGTGCTCGGCAACTATGTGACCGTTCATGCGCAGACAGATGTGACGGTGAAGATGACATTGGGCGAGCTTGAAAAGCAGCTTGATGAGCGATTTTACCGTGTGGGGCGTTCTGCGCTTGTAAACCTGACGCAGATCAGCCGTGTGACCAGGGCAGAGATCCGGCTGAACGACGGAACAGCTATCCCGCTGCCGCGGGGCGCATACGAGGGCGTCAACCGGGCGATTATCAACATGAGGTAAAGCGTATGGGATTGTTTTCAAGGAAGATCGAAAAGCAGATTGCCTCCTATCAGCAGGAGCTGATCGAAACACATTACCGCGAGGTGGACAATATGTACCGCCAGATCCGTGGCTGGCGGCATGACTACCGCAACCATATCCAGACCATGAAGGCCTATGCCGCTGCGCAGGACTGGGAGGCCGTCAAAAACTATCTCGACCTGCTGGACACCGATCTTCAAACCGTGGATACGGTCATCAAGACCGGCAACCCCATGACTGATGCCATCCTCAACTCCAAAATCTCGCTTGCAAAGGCGAAGGGTATTGAGGTCGTGGCTGATGCGCATATTCCCGTCAAGCTGAAGTCCTCGGAAATCGATCTTTGTTGCATTATCGGCAACCTTTTTGATAATGCCATCGAGGCCAGCATGAAGCTGCCGGAGGAGCAGCGACTCATCCGGGTATATATGGATATGAAAAACACGCAGCTCTATATCTCTTTCACCAATTTTACTGCCGGGAATAAGCTGCCGAAGGAGGGCAAGCTGTTCCGCAGTACAAAGGGCGAGGGCCATGGCTTCGGCCTTGTACGCATCGACGCCATCGTGGAGCGGCTGGACGGATACATCAGCCGGAACAGTGAGGATGGGGCGTTCACCACCGAAATACTGCTTCCGCAGGTATGAAGATTGCAATTCATCACCCGGAAACAGCGATTCGTCCCCGAAATTAACCGGGGACGATTTTTTCTGCTATGCTATGCACGTGAGGTGAGGCAAAATGAAAACCAAAGAAAAGCCCAAATATAACACCCTTCAAAATGTCGGGTGGATGGTAAATATCGCGTGGAAGAACGGAAAACGAACGCTCCTGTTCTGCCTGCTGACCGCTGCGCTGGAGGTTCTTTTGAATCTGGTGCAGCTGTATATTGCGCCGGAGGTTCTTGCCAAGGTGGAGCAGCGGGTGCCCGTACGGGAGCTGTTGGTGACCATCGGAATATTCACTGCCGCATTGTTCCTGATTCAGGGCTTTAAGAAGTATATCAAGCAAAATTCGCTGTCCCCACGTATAGATGTCCGCTCCGCGATTGTCGGGAAGATTGCGAATAAGTCCATCTGCACCTCGTATCCCAACACGCTGGAGGAGAACTTTGTAAAGCTTCGTGAAAAAGCACACTTCTCCTGCAGCGGAAACGATCAGGCCGCAGAGCACATTTGGGAAACGCTGACGATGATCCTCAAGAATGTGGGCGGTCTGCTGGTGTATCTGACGATTCTTTCCCGCATCGACGCGGTGCTTCTGCTGGTGGTGATTGCGACCTGCGTGGCCGGCTTTTTTGTTTCCAGGGCCGCAAACAACTGGCATTATCGGCACCGGGAGGAGGAAGAAACCTATTTTCAGAAGAGTCACTACATCCGTGCCAAAGCGGAATCGACGGAGTTTGCGAAAGATATCCGCATTTTCGGTCTCCAAAACTGGCTTTCGGAATTATTGGATCAGGTCCATAATCTATATCTGGATTTCAGCCTGCGGTATGAGCGGGTGGCGGTGCTGGCGGATATTACGGAGGCCGTGCTAACCATGGCTCGCAACGGCATCGCCTATGTGTATCTGATCCGCATGGCGCTCAATGACGGCCTGCGCGTTTCCGAGTTTCTGCTGTACTTCACAGCGGTCACCACATTTACCGAGTGGGTCATGGGTATTCTGCGGGAGATGAGTACATTGCAGAAGGAAAGCCTTGATATTTCCCGCATTCGTGAGTTTTTGGACTATCCGGAGCCTTTCAAATTTGAAAACGGGGAAGAGATACCGAAAGCGGCGGGCTATGAGCTGAAGCTGGAAAATGCTTCCTTCCGCTATCCGGGCGCAGATGCCGATACCATACACGAGATAAACCTGACCGTACATCCGGGAGAAAAGCTCGCGATCGTGGGTCTGAACGGCGCCGGCAAGACAACGCTGGTGAAGCTGCTGTGCGGGCTGTTGGACCCCACGCAGGGCGCGGTGCTGCTGAACGGAAGGGATATCCGGGAATTTGACCGCAGAAAGTATTATGCGCTGTTCAGCGCTGTCTTTCAGGAGTTTTCCGTGCTGGATGTGACCATTGCGGAGCAGATCGCCCAAAGTAGGGATAACATCGACTACAAGCGGATCGACGATTGCGTGGAGAAGGCCGGATCGACCTCCATGATAGAGAAGCTGCCCGAGGGCTTGCAGACGCACATGGGGCGGGAAGTCTATCTGGACGGCGTGCTGTTTTCCGGCGGCCAGATGCAGCGGCTGATGCTGGCGCGGGCGCTGTATAAAAACGGGCCGATCCTGCTGCTGGACGAACCTACGGCAGCACTTGATCCCATCGCCGAGAATGACATCTATATGAAATATAACGATATGACCGCGGGCAAGACCTCTGTGTTTATCTCCCACCGGCTGGCCTCCACCCGCTTCTGTGACCGCATCATCTTTATTGCAGATGGGAATATTGCAGAGGAGGGCACCCATGAGAGCCTGTTGGCGTTGGGCGGGGCGTATGCAAAGCTTTTTGAAGTCCAAAGCCGCTATTATCAGGAAGGGAAGGCGTTCTGAATATGAAGGAAAAAGTAACGATGCGCAAGGCTGCTGCAATGCATCTGCGCGCCATCAAGGAACTGCATAGTGTAACGCCGCGGTTTTTCCCGGTTTTGACCCTGTACTGCCTGTTCGGTGCAATCACGCCGTATGTGACCGTTTTCTTCTCGGCAAGGATTCTGACGGAGCTGGCAATGCTTCGCCGTGCGGAGATCCTTTGGCGGTGGGTACTGGCGGGGGTGCTGTGCGTGGGACTTGCGGCGATCGGAAAAGCACTTCTCTATCGGCGCTATAATACGCTGCTGGAGGACCTGTACGGGCGCAAGGATATGCTGTTTGTCAATAAGATGTTCCGTTTGGATTATTCGGAGCTGGACAAGCAGGAAAATCATGACCTGCGTGAGCAGATCAAGCAAAATGAGAATTGGTCGGGCTGGGGGCTCATGCGCGTTCATGGGATCTATTCCGGCGTAGTGACCGGTATCCTCGGTCTGTTCAGCGGTGCGGCGCTGACCGTTAGTCTGTTCACCACACCCGTGCCGAGCAGTGCCGGCTGGCTGGTCGTGCTGAATAATCCGATCTTTGTTCTTGTTCTGGCGGCGGGGATTTTGATCATCAGCGTC
Source organism: Oscillospiraceae bacterium (assembly GCA_004557855.1). Classification (GTDB taxonomy): domain Bacteria; phylum Bacillota; class Clostridia; order Oscillospirales; family Ruminococcaceae; genus Angelakisella. The sequence continues at coordinate 17,513 of SFFJ01000001.1, read as the reverse complement.
CTTGCCGGTCAGCTCAGCGCCGGTGCGGTGCAGTGTTGGGGGGATTTTTCGGAGGAAGCGACCTTCGCAAACCGGAAGTTCAGCCATTTCGGATTTATAGGTCAGGATAAGGGGCGCGCGATCGATATTCGCATGAACGATCAGCAGCGGCTGGTCCGCGCCTACTGGAGCGGCGACTCCGTTTTCGGCGCCCACGGTGTTTTTGCAAAGCTTGCAAGGGGGAAAATGGGCGTCTATGCAAGCCTCGGCGTCAGCATCACAACGCTCACGACCGGTATGATCTACCTGTTCACCTGCTTAAAAGCGCTGGGCGGCGCATTTGATGTGGGAAGCTGCACCCAGTATATCGGTGCAGCCACGGCGATGGTCGCTAATGTGTTTTCACTCACCGATATGATCGGCGTTCTGAAGGCCAATACATCGTATCTGGAAAAGACCTTTGCATTTCTGGACATCCCCAACACAATGTATCAGGGCAGCCTTACCACCGAGAAGCGCTCCGACCGGCGCTATGATGTGGAGTTTAAGGATGTTTCCTTCCGTTATCCCGGCTCCGATCTCTGGGCGCTGCGCCATGTGAATATGAAGTTCAAGGTCGGCAGGCGCCTTGCCATCGTGGGTGAAAACGGCAGCGGCAAAACCACCTTCATCAAGCTGCTGTGCCGTCTGTACGACCCGCAGGAGGGGCAGATTCTGCTCAACGGCATTGACATCCGTAAGTACCGCTACGATGATTACATGCGCATTTTCTCCGTAGTCTTTCAGGATTTTCAGCTCATCTGCCAGCCATTGGGCAACAATGTAGCAGGCAGCTTGGTCTATGACCGCGAACGGGCAAAAGATGCGCTGATCGATGCAGGCTTCGGGGAGCGACTGGCAACGCTGGAAAAGGGATTGGACACCATGCTTTACAAAAATCTATCCGATGACGGTGTAGAGGTTTCCGGCGGCGAAGCACAAAAGATCGCCATTGCCCGTGCGCTCTACAAGGATGCGCCGTTCATCATTCTAGATGAGCCGACCGCGGCGCTTGACCCCATCGCCGAAGCGGAGATTTACAGTAAGTTCGATGAGATCGCAGGCGATAAGACCGCGATCTATATCTCCCACCGGCTGTCCTCCTGTAAATTTTGTGACGAGATTGCCGTGTTTCACGAAGGAGAGATCATCCAGCAGGGCAGCCATGACGAATTGCTCGCCGATCGGGGCGGCAAATACTACGCTCTTTGGAACGCACAGGCGCAGTATTATACGGAATAAAACACAGATAGAGCAGTTCTCGCAATTGAGGGCTGCTCTTTTGTTTCGGGTAGCTTTAGCGGTGCGACCCAATACAAAAGCGGCCGGCTCTGTCGATCGCTTTTTGTCTATCGAAAACCACTCGCTAGGCGAGTGGTTTTCAGCATACAATAAGAAATGCGTAAGTCCCAAAACATCTCATGCTGCATTGCCTGCCTGCACAACGAGGAATGAAAACGATGTGAAGCACGGGATCATTCCGCTGACATTCTGCCGGCATAAAACGCCTTCGACGGTTAGAACGGTCGGATAAACCGGCGAGTTATACGCTGTAACCGTATTCCTTTTCGCGAAAGAGGGTGCGTACAAGAAGGCCGTGGAATCATTACAGTAACATGGGGCGCAGCTAGGGGGATATAACCCACAATACTCATACACCGGGAAACACAGCGTATTCGTCCGACTGGATATGCTTTGCAATCGGCTACAAAGTTCAAAGAGGGTGTGTACTGTTTTTGCCGTGCAAACTGACTTGTGCTTTTAATGCCTTTCGATGTGAAGGTCATACCGGCTTTGGGCTTGTAGTATGGAAAAACAGTGGGATTCATTTAGGCAGGGGACGGGGCCTTTCCCGGAGGCGATGCATATCAAAAAGGAAAATGGTGTTTCATTTTTGCAACTTGTTTCACATTTGCATCAAAGGATTATGCTCATTTATTATTAATAAAAATAAAAAAACAAAGAAATATAAAGGAAAATCCGTATCGCGAAAAACAGCCGAAAATGGTTTGTTGCAATTATGCATCAAACTACGCGGCTGTTTTTTGTTTTTTATCCCGGAAAAGCTTCGGCGGTTCATCGTAAAGTGATATGCACCCCACAAAAAATAGACAAAAATATCCGCCTGAACCACACGCACTTGACAAACTTTGTTTATCCCTATTTACAAACTGTTTTCCTCCCGCTATAATCGGGCACGAAAGCGGGCTTTCCCGGCATTGCTCGAACCTTCGCCGCCGCTTTGCGAAGGGATTTGAAGATCAATAAGAGAGGCTTAATATGGAACAGTCAATGAACAAAACCCCGATCAAATGGCGTGCGTCCGCCATTGTGCTGGCTGTATGTTTGGTGCTGATGGTCGTTACCTCGGTTATCGGACACAACATTCAAACCGCAGGCGGATCAGTCCGCACCGAGGAGCTGACATTTACCACCGATGTCGGCGCCTCCAGCCACGCAAAGCTCTTTATCCCGGAAACAGCTACTGCGGAAACCCCGGCTCCGGCAATCCTGCTGTGCCACGGCTATACCGCCAGCGAGGATGCCATGGAGGCGAACGCCATTGAATTGAGCCGCCGCGGGTATGTGGTAATGGCGCTGGATATGTACGGCCATGGTGAAAGCACCCTGCCGCCCGATGGCTACAAACAGGCAGAAATGGGGAACGTGGAAAACTACGCCCCCGACCTCGGAAGCTATTCCGCCCTTCAGCAGTTCAAAAACTATGACTTCATCGACCTGACCAAGATCGGCATGCTCGGTCACTCGATGGGTACCGCTGCCATCCAGGAGGGCGCTTATCTTGCCTATGCCAAATGGCAAGCAGCCTATACTGTAGCCTATAACGAAGCAGTTGCGGCAGGCTCCGATGAGACAACCGCTGCTTACACCGCCTACGGTGCGGCGATGAACTCCGGAATCGTGCTGCCCGGTTCTATGGTACTCACCGGCTACAATTACAATGTCCGTAATATCAACGACTTGACCTACAATGGCGTTACCGCAGAAAATGGCGTATTCCCGCTGTTTGCCGCACCGGTCAATATCTGCACCATCCAGGGCACCTACGATGAATTCTCCGGACTTCTGTGGGGCGTGGAGGATTCCAGCCAGTACACCAGCAGCTTTAAGTTTGCCTACGGCACCGGCGGTGCTACCAATGTTCCCTCCGGCACCTATTTTATGTACGGCGATGCCAGCGCTACACCCCTCACCCGTGAGGAGGCCGTAACTGCTGCCGCCAGCGCTGCCGTGACCATGAAACCCATTCGTGCCGCTTATAGCTTTGACGGTACCCATTCCGATACCTACTATGATGAGACCGCCATCAGCTATGGCATGGATTTCTTTGATATCACCCTGCGGGGCGGCGTTGCTACCATTGAACCCACCCAGCAGGTATGGCACGGTCGTGCCGCCTGCGGCCTGATCGGGCTGTGCGCTACGCTGGTTGCCTTTGTTGCGCTGGCGCTCACCCTGCTGCGTGTTCCTTTCTTCTCCACTATCGTTCGTCCTGCGGCACCTTCCATGAGCACCGTTCACGGTGCAAAGGGTGTGATCGGCTATATTATTCCCTACATCATCTTCCTGCTGCCTGCACCGCTGCTGTACTACTGGTTGGTGGGATATCCCTACTACATGCAGCCCCAGTGGTTCAAATTCCTTACCAAGTTCATGCCCAACAGCTTCTTTAATATGGCTCCGATGAACTCCCTGATGCTGTTTAACGGCGTTGTGGGCGGGGTATTCCTGGTGCTTTATCTGCTGGTATTCTTCCTTATTGGTCGTAAAAAGGGCGCAACGCTTGACAATACCGGGCTGAAGCTCCCCTTCACACAGATTTTGAAGAGCCTGCTGCTGGCAGTTCTCTCCTTTGGCGGGATTTATGCGGTTGTGTATGCCTGCTCCGCCCTTTCCGGCACCAATTTCTCCTTCTTCAAGTTCAACATCATGCCGATGGACAGCACCCATTGGGTCGCATTCTTCAAGTATCTGCCCGTCTGGCTACTGTTCTTCCTGCTGTGCAGCGTGATCTATAATTCCCTTACCCGCATCAATAATGCTCCGGCTTGGCTCAATTACCTGCTTTGCGCCGTTGTTTCCTGCGGCGGTCTGGCTGTAATGTTTGCCTATGATTACGGTAAGCTGTTCTCCACCGGCGTCCGTGGGATCCAGTACATCCCCGGCACTACCTCCCCCGAATGGCTCGCGGCTGTCGGCATGTCTTTCCCCACCGCGCTTGCCGGCATCATGCTGTTTGGTTTGCTGTTCATCCTGCCTATCACCGCTGTGATGAGCCGTGTCCTGCACAAAAAGACCGGCTCCGTATGGCTGGGCGGCTTCCTTACCGCATTTATCGTCCTTGTCTTCACCATCTCCCACATGGTCGTTTCCATCTGAACTTTTCCTCCTCAAAAAACTACGGAAACGATAGGGGTTCATTGCCCGTGTATGTTCTCCTGCGGCTTCCGGTAGGGGGAGCCGCGGGGACGCACGGCACAGCACGCATCGGGCACAGCGTCCCGGTGCGTGTTTTACGTATTCAACAATATCCGAAAGGCGGGTATTCTTATGTCCATCCAAATTCATAGCCAGCACCGTCCCCGGCACATTTTCTGCGGAGAGCTGGCACTGTGTATCATTGCGGTACTGAACAGCTTTGCAGTCTATTTGATGCTTTACAGCGGTGCGGGGATTTCCTCCATCTCCTCGGTGCCGTATGTCATTTCGGAGGTCCTGCCGATCTGGAGCCTTGGAACCTGGACTTATATTTTTCAAACCTCATTAGTTGCGGTCTTGATGCTGCTGCGCCGGAGGTTTGTTCCCGACTATCTACTGGCATTTCTGGTGGGGTTCGCTTTTGGCGAGATGATGGACGTCCATGCACTGTGGATCAACAAGCTGCCGCTGACCCCTGTGCTGCGGGTTGTCTATTTCCTCATCAGCTTTGCAGCGCTGACCCTTGGCATTGCTCTTTCAAACTGCTGTAAGCTTCCGATTATCCCCACCGATCTTTTTCCGCGGGAGTTGGCGGCTATTTTGAATAAGCCCTATAAAACCGTAAAGACCCGTTTCGACCTGGCCTGTCTTACCCTGACAGTGACCCTTTCATTGATTTTCCTGCACGGTATTCGCGGTATCGGGGTCGGGACGGTATTTTGCGCATTTGTCATGGGGCGCTGCATTTCATGGGCAGGAGAGAGGCTGACCAGCCGCTATGTATTTGTATCGTTCCTTTCGGCCCATCCGAAAACAGCAAATAATGTACAATAACTTGCGCAAATTGAAAAGAGGATAAAAGAAGATATAGCTTACAGGAACCGGTAATACCCTGTATCAGTAATTGTGAATTGAAAAGCACAAGCATGGGTTTGGCAGACTAACAGCCATTAAGTGAACACTAATATATCGCCCTCCAATCACTCGACCGGAGGGCGCACCTATATCCATTACAGCTCCATCTGTTTTCCCAAGTAGCTCGCCGCCGCCTGAATGAGCTTTTGCTCGGCGTCACCGTAGCGACAGAGCAGGGGTGCGATAAATGAGCACCGAATAGAGGACAGGAGTTGCAGATGAATAAGCATGAGCCCCATCCTTCCCACATTACTTGCTGACCTTTGCTGCTTTTCTGCTATGCCCATATCTTTAATTGATTTTCCGGAGCGGTTCTGTTAGTATTAAACTGTAATAATGTAGCATAAATGTGCCCGATGACCACAGAGTAGGAGGTATATCACGGTGCCTCACTTTGCCGGCCGCGTATTCATGATAAATTTCTATTGAAAGAATGTTGCATTTTTGCTTTTGATTCCGTTATATATAGTGAGAATACTTGGTGGGAGTGGATTCCAATGGCGAAGTAGTGCTGACCATACAAGAAGAAAGAGATTAACAAAAAAGGAGACTACACAATGAAAAAGATAACAAGAAACATCATTTGCTACTTGATAATTCTTTTCATGTTGGTTCCCCAGCTTGCCATGGCAGAACCGTCTCCTGTATGATATTCAGGTAACTGTTACTTATCATATGCCTGGCTTCTGAGGAGATGACTATATATTTTTATGGATAAGATTAAGTTGTTTATTGTGTTTGATTTTCTTACAGCCATTTTATGGGGAGTATTAACCAACCAACTCTTTGGGACTTTATGGTATTGGGTTGTGGGCATCTCTTTGGCTGCACTTTCCGAGTTCTGGGTAAGGAAGGTTAAAAAGCTTTCAGCACAGAAAGCAGTAGCATTGGGAATTTTGGAATTCTTTCCGATGCTTTGCTTGTTAGTAACTCGCTATTTGTGTTGGCGATATTTATGAATTTGGATTATCAATAGCATATCGCCAAGCCAAAACAACAAAAGAAAGCATTTGTAAACTATCCGACAGGTTACATTCTTAAACCGCAGGTTGCCGAATTTGAGGCATTGCCCGAATCCGAACAGCTCATAATGACAATGGCAGATATGGCAGGAATTTCAACAGTTCCCCATGCACTTATCAAAGGCAAAACCGGACCGGCATACATCACAAAGCGAGTCGACCGAAATATCAGCGACAATAAAATTGAAATGCTTGCTATGGAGGATTTTTGCCAGCTTGATTTAAGACTTACAGAGGATAAGTATCGAAACTCATACGAGAGATGTGCAAAAATAATTAAGCAATATTCATCAAGAGTCGGTATTGATATGGCAGAGTTTTTTGTAAGAATTGTTTTCTGTTTTATCGTCGGCATCCCGGATATGCACCTGAAAAACTTTTCTTTGATTGAAACTGCAGAGGCTTCAGGTAAATACGTGCTTTCTCCGGCATATGATTTGCTGCCTGTAAATGCAAATATGCCGTTGGATCAAGAACAGTTCGCACTTGCTATGAACGGCAAAAAGATGAATATCCGCAAAGGCAATTTTTTGAAGTTTGCAGATGCTTGCGGTATCACTCGCCAAACCGCCGAAAAGCTTATCAAAAGTCTTGTTAAGCGCGCTCCGCAATGGCTTGAAATGTGCAATGAGTCATTGCTCCCGAATGAATTGAAAGACAGGTTGATTAAAATAATCACCGAAAGAGCAGAGACTATAAAATAAAAGCAATTAATACCGCACATACGAAATACCAGACAGCCTCAACGACATCCTGCGGCTGTATCAGATTTATTTCGGGACACCTTACGGATGCAACAATACATCGGAATTCTGGCTGCACTTGCCGCCTACTACCTCGTTTACGAGAGAGCGCATTTGCTGTGCGCCCTGCTCACAGGTGTATATAAAATACAATTTGCGTGTAACAACAAAATATGTTACACTAGAAAAAAGAGATGAGAGGAGGGCGCTTGTGAATATCCGCGAGCTGGCAAAGGAAGCCGGCGTTTCTGTCGCCACCATTTCCCGCGTCATCAATCATCCGGAAGCGGTGCTGCCGGAGACCCGGGAGCGGGTACAGGCCATTATTGAAAAGTATAATTATGACCCCAAGCCGGTCAACCGCAATAAGCGCTTTGTTTCCCTTATCGTTCCTGCCGCGGCACGGGCACAAGGGGTGCTCCTTGGAGTACAGTCGGTGCTGGCACCCAAGGGAATTCTGGTCAATCTGGTGGAGACCGCACAGGTCCCCGGCGGGGCTGCAGCATGCCTGCAGGCGGTAATTGCTGCAAAACCCATTGGCATATTAGTGGCGGCTGAATCCACATTGTCACAGGAAAGCCTGCCGACCGATGTGCCGGTGGTGCTGCTGGGCAGTTATGATCGGTTGGAAAATTGCAATATCTGCGGCATCAATTACCGTGACGCAGCCGAAAAGATGCTTGCCCACCTCTATGCCATGGGGCACCGCTCCATCTGGCTGCTGCAAAGCGACCAAAGCTATCCGGAAAAAGCTGCGGTTACGGCCGGCTATCGGCAGGCGGCGGCAGCGTTGGGATTGAATGATCGCCGGTGCCGCATTCTGGAGGCCAACGACAGCGTTGCCGGAGGATATCGCACCTGCCGGGAGGCGATCCTCACCGAAGAGCCGCCGCAGGCGGTATTTGCCGTCAGTGATGCGATAGCAATGGGGGTTATCAAGGCGGCGCGGGAGGAAAATATTCCGCTGCCGGATGGCTTGGCCGTAGCGGGCTTTACGGGCAGTGAGGCTGCCGCTGTTATTACCCCGGCGCTGACCACCATGGAGCACCCACTGGAGCGGCTGGGCGCAGTGGCGGCACGCCGCCTCATTGAACTGATTGAGGACAGCGCGCTGTATCAGGTGGAAACCCAGGAGATCGTACTCAAATCTAAACTCAAGATTCGCCGCAGCTGCGGCAATCGCAAGGAAATTTACGAGCTGTTCGAGTAAAGGAGGGCACGAGATGTCGTTATCTGTCAATTTTATGGGCTTGTCGCTCAAAAATCCCATCATAGCGGCAGCCGGTCCCTGGTGCCGTGATGCCGCGGCAATGCAAAAGGCCATTGATGCGGGAGCCGCTGCCGTTGTTACAGAAACTATCACGCTGGAAAAAAGCCATATGGTCAGCCCGCGCATCTTTTATCGGCAGGGGGAGGTTTATAATACCACCCTGTACAGCACCCAAACGCTGGAGGAGGTGGAGCAGGAGGCGGAACGCCTGCACAAGGGTGATGCTTTCCTCATTTGCAATATTCGCGGCACCACGCCTTCGGAGCTGCGCTATCTTGCCAGCCGGATGCAGCGGCTGGGCGCCGATGCGTTGGAGCTGTGCTGCTTCACCCCGATCGGCACCAAGCTGGAGGATATCAGCATCCGACCGGAGGAGGTCGGCGAGATGGTGCGTGGCGTCACCTCGGCGGTGGAGATCCCCGTCATGGTGCGGCTGCCGCATCACGCAGCACTCAATCCTGCCTTTGCCCGACAAATCACCCGGAATGGCGCCCGTGCCATCAGCGCCATCGAATCACTGGAGGGCATCAACGGCGTGAATATCGAGACCGCCCACTGTGAAATGGCGGCAATCGGCGGCTGTACCGGCAGTCACCTGCGCCCGCTTTCGCTGGCGGCTACGGCTGTTCTGCACCAGTTGACCGATTGTGAAGTAGCGGCAATGTGCGGTGTGGAGGACTGGCACAGCATTATTGAATTCCTGATGATGGGTGCCACCGCTGTTCAAATGGGCTCTGCGATCATGCTGCGGGGCTACGGGCATATTGCCGAAACACTCAGCAAGCTGGAGGAATGGCTGCAAAAAAAAGGCTATGAAAGCGTTAATGAGCTTCGAGGAAAAGCGCTTTCCTCCCTCTCCGCTTTTGAGGAGCTGCCGGAGCGCCTGCTGCGTGTGAAATTGACTGCTTCCTGTGGCGGAACCTGTCCCGACGGCTGCACGCGGTGTGTCGGCGCCTGCCTGTACGATGCCATTTCTCAGGGCACGGAGGGCGTCACCGTCGATGCCTCCGCCTGCACCGGCTGCGGCCTGTGCGTCTCCCTTTGCCCCAAAAAGCTGTTTACCATGAAATGATCTCCGCCGGAGGGCAGCCGCTCTCCGGCTTTTGCTTGACATTGATGTAACAATAGACAAATGTTACATCAAATTGTTGTCCATTCCGCTGAAATACTGTCGCAAATGCAAAAAACTGTTGAAATTCTGATGTATTCTTGTTAAGATACAGATGTAACAAAGATTTGCTGTTACAAAGAGAAACAAGCGCTTGACGTTACAAATTGATTTGAGTTTCGGAAGGAGTGTCCCACATGTCAAAGATCCCCGTCGGCTACGGTCTGAATGACTGCCCGCCCATCAAGGAAACCGTCCCACTGAGTATCCAGCAGATTGTTGTTCTCGTTTTTAATGTTCTGCCCGTTCCGCTGATCATCGGCGCCGGCATCGGTCTCTCCGCCAGCGAGATCACCATTTTGGTCGCCGGCTGCCTGCTCGTTACCGGTATTGCCACCCTGCTGCAGACCATCGGCGTCGGCCCCATCGGTGCGCGGCTGCCCATTCCGCTGGAGTGCAGCTTTGTATTCGTAGCCCCCGGCATTGCCCTAGGCGCCCAATATGGTCTGGCTGCGTTCACCGGGGCTTGCCTCGTCGGCAGCATCATAACCACCATTCTTTGGACCGGTCTGCATAAGCAGCTCTCCATTCTGTTCAAGCCCTACATCACCGGCGCAGTCGTTATGGCGCTGGGGCTCAGCCTTTGCAGCGTCGGTATCGGCTACTGTGCAGGCGGTGTAGGTTCCGCTGACTACGGCGATCCTATCAACCTGCTGCTGGCTGCCGGTACTATCATTATCATGGTCCTGCTCAACCACTTCTGCAGCAAGAGCTTCCTCTCCAAGGCTTCCCCCCTCATCGCCATTCTGGTCATGAGCGCCGCTGCTGCTGCTTTTGGCAAGTTGGATCTTTCCCCCATTGCCGAGGAAGCGTGGATTCGCATTCCGCAGCCCCTGCATTTCGGCATCAAATTTGAACTGGGGCCGATTATCTCCATCTCCATTCTGTGCTTCATCGCACTGGTTGAGCTGATGGGTGATCAGACCACCGCCTCCATGTTGGCGAAGAACAGCCTGCCCACCAGCCATGAAACCAAGGGCGGTGTACTGGCTCAGGGGGTCGGCAGCGTCATTTCCTCTATGTTCAATATGGTTCCTGTCATCAGCGGCAGCGCCAATATCGGTCTGTGTGGTCTTTCCGGTGTTACCAGCCGCTTTGTTACCGCCATCGCCGGCGGCGTGGTAGCTCTCTGCGGTCTCTGTCCCAAGCTGTGCGCTGTATTCTCCTGCATCCCCTCCGCTGTTTTGGGCGGCGTAGCCCTTTCCGCCTTCGGTACCATTCTGGTTTCCGGCATGAATGTTATCCATAACGGCGGTCCCCTCACTGCCCGAACCACTACCATTGTTGCCATCTCTCTTGCAGTTGGCGTTGGCTTCAGCGCAGCATCTGATGCATTGGTTGCTCTGCCCTTCTGGGCTTCCAGCCTGCTCAGCGGTGTACCCGGTACCGCTATTGTAGCCGTGATTCTCAGCTTGATCCTCCCCGAGAAAAAAGACGAAAAAGCTGCTGCATGATCCGGCAAAAGGAGAAAATATTATGAAAACAGTACTGTATCAAAATGCGGATTGGATCATTACCATGGACGAGGAGCGCCGTCGCTATCGTCATGCGGATCTGCTCATCAGCGGCAAAGAGATCAAGGCCATCGGCAAAAACATCAGGGAGACCCTTGGAGATACCGTCACCATCGACCAAGTGGTAGATGCCAGCGGACGAGTGATCCTGCCCGGCTTTGTCAACACCCATCATCATACCTGGCAAACTCTGATCCGCAACATCAAGGCCACGCAGGGTCTGCGGCTGGAGCCGTGGCTCACCACCATGTATGAGATCTATAAGGATCTGAATACCGATGTGGCCCGTGCCGGCGTATATGTGGCGCTGGGTGAGGGATTAAAAACCGGCATCACCACCTCCAACGATCTGTGGTATCCGCACCCGGTCGGCGTGACCTGTCTGGTAGATGCCGAAATCGAAGCCGCAAAGGAACTGGGAATCCGCTTCCACCCAGTGCGCAGCTACCACTCCGTCACCAGTGATATTGTCCCTCCCGAGGTGGTAGACAGTATTGAAGGCGTCATGGGCGATGTCGAACGGTTGGTGAAGAAATATCATGATCCTTCCCGCTTCTCGATGTGTCAGGTCGGCATCGGCCCCAGCATCGCCTACTATGAAACAGAGGAGATTGTCCGTGCGACCATCGATCTGGCGGAGAAGCTGGATATCAAGGTGCATGGTCATCTGGCGGAAAGCCGCGGCGAAGTGGCTTTCGTGGAGGAACACTACGGCTGCCGTCCCGCCGAGTGGTTCCGCCGTCACGACCTTTTGGGCGATCGCTTCTACTATGCCCACTGCATTCATCTCAATGATGAGGAGGTGCAGCTGATGGCGGATACCAACACCGGTATCTCCACATGTCCCATCTCCAATATGTATCTCAGCTCCGGCTCCTGCCGAATCCCCGAGCTGCTGCGTGCCGGTGTCAGGCGCTTCGGTATCGGTGTAGATGGTGCTGCCAGCAGTAATTCCGCTAGCATGATGGAGGAGATCCGTGTCAGCTACCTGCTCAATCGTCTCAGCTGGGGAGATGATTCCATCGGCTGCGAGGATATTCTGTACCTTGCCACCGCCGGCGGCGCTGCGGTACTGGGTCGTGATGACATCGGTCATCTCGCCCCCGGCATGGCGGCGGATTTCACCCTGATGAACTGGAATCAGCTGCAATATGCCGGCGGCTGCAATGATCCTGTGGACTGCATCGTGCTCAGCGGTGATGCCAGAATGATCGAAACCGTCGTGGTCAATGGCGAGACCGTTGTGCAGAACGGTCACTTGACCAAGGTGAACGAGGAAGAAAAACGTGAATATGCAGCTGCCGTTGGGCGCGAGCTGCTCACCAAGGCTTCCGCTCGTATCCCCGGTCTAAAGGCTGACCTCATGTAAGCAGCAATCGTTAACTCAACCACCCCTCCTCACCCCCATAACGAAACCACCCCCATCGCATCAGCGGTCGGGGGTGGTCTTTTGTTGTGCGATACGCCCATTGAGCGCACGTTCTTATGGGTGAAAGTCTCGGGATAGAATACCTTATATATCGGTATTAATTACAACTCCATTTGCTTCCTCAAGTAGCTCGCCGCCACCTGAATGAACTTCTGCTCGGCGTCACCGGGACGGTCGCTTTCTTTGTTTTGCAGAAACATCACGCTGCCGCATACATCGCCCGAGGAGATGATAGGGGACTGCACCAGTGCATAATAGGCAACACCCTCAATAGGCTGCAGCGGCTGCCCGTCGCCCGCAGAAAAGCTCCTGCGGTTCTCAATCTGACCCTCCAAGCCATGTGACACCCGACGCTCCAGCACCTCCCGCCGGCTGATGCCGCTGACCGCCACCACATGATCCCGGTCGGTGATCAGCACCGGAAAACCGGCGGTGCGATACAGCACCTCGCAATACTGCGCCGCGATACTGCCCAGCTCGCTGATAGGGGAATACTTCTTAAAAATGACCTCTCCCTCGTTGCTGACGAAAATCTCCAACGGGTCGCCCTCACGAATGCGCATGGTCCTGCGGATCTCTTTGGGAATTACTACTCTCCCGCGAGTGTGTGATAATTGGACCAACACGGGAAAACCGCTTGATCAAGCCATTTTTTCGTGACCGCAATTCCTGTATGACCGAAATTTTTTAGAATTACCAATAAAAGGGAGGCGAAATGGGGCAAAAAAAAACGGGAAAATGAGTGCCGGTCAAGATTAGCCGTCCGAGTATTTTTTGAAAAAAGGAAGAGATTTTTGTTATAATGTCAACCGGGAAGCAAATTAGCTTGCATTGGCAGGTTTGCCTCGTGCTTTGTACGTTTTCGGCGCAACTTCTTTGTAAATATTTTCGTAGCTCCTTGATTTTTTTCAAAAACATGGTATACTACACATAGAAGTTAGGACTATTTCGTCCAAAGTGCGAGGTAAAATGCATGGTTAAACGAGTTTCCTATATGAACCGGTTGATTCACAGTATGTGGAACGGTGAAATAAAAGTCATCACAGGCATACGCAGATGCGGAAAGTCCGTATTGCTTTTTGACCTGTTTTTCGAGTATCTTCTTTCACAGAATGTTTCGGAAGATCATATTCTGAAAATCGAATTGGACCAGCGACGCTATTATAAGTTCAGAAATCCCATTATGCTGTGTGAATATGTTGAAAGCATCGTCCGTGACAAAAAGGGTGAAAAGTTCTATCTGTTCATTGATGAGGTGCAGCTCACTACGAAGGTGGTGGATAAGGAAAACGGCGGTATTGAGGTTACCATCTACGATATGCTGAACGAACTCAAAGCATATAAGAACCTTGATGTTTATGTCATCGGCAGCAATTCCAAGGGACTGTCGAAAGACATTGCCACCGAGTTTCGCGGTTGCGCTGCGCAGATTCATGTGTTCCCGTTTTCATTTGCGGAGTTTTATTCCGCTGTGGGCGGTGACGAGCGAAAAGCACTGGATATCTATATGCTTTACGGCGGTATGCCTAGATTGCTGGCATTGGAGGACGACAGGGAGAAGAAGGATTATCTGACTTCTCTCTACAGCGAACTGTATGTCAGGGACATTGTGGAACGAAACGGTATTGAGCGTGAGGATGTTCTGAATGACATTCTGGATTTCCTTGCTTCGCAGATCAGTTCACTGACGAATCCGACAAATATCGCAAACACCATTTCGTCTATGAAGAACGAGAAGGTCAATGCTGCGATGGTCTCTAATTATGTGCAGTATATCATTGACTCCTTCCTTATTTCGATGGCCAGGCGGTATGACGTCAAAGGGAAAACCTATTTTAAGTACCCGAACAAGTACTATTATACTGACATTGGTCTCCGGAATGCACGGCTGAATTACCGCCAGTATGATCCCGGTCACATCATGGAAAACATGATCTACAACGAACTCCTGCAGCGGGGGTATTCTGTTGATGTCGGTGTGGTTTGCGACCGTACAGGTGGCAGCAAGGTTCAAAAAGAGATCGACTTTGTGGTAAACGATGCGGATAAGAAAATTTATATTCAGTCCGCTTTTCGCATGGATACCGATGCAAAAGATTTCTCCGAGTTGTCATCACTGATGCTTACCAAGGATTTTTTCAAAAAGATCATCGTCCGCACGGATATACCACATAATTTTTATGACGAAAGCGGCATCTTCCACTGCAACCTGATCGATCTGCTGTTGGGGCGGGTAGAATTGTTCTGATAGCACAACTCATAGATGCTGCAATAAAAAGAGAAGGCACAAGGAGGAAATCCCGATGAAAATGTGGCATAAGTTGCTCTTGATTATTGCATGCCTTGCCCTTTTGGCTTTTAGCGCTTGCGGAGAGAAAGCACCCGCTCCCCCCAAAAAAGAACAGACGGACGCTCCGCAGAAGGCTCTATTATCGGAGGAGGAATTGAGTCAAATCGGAAAAGCTGCGGTAGAAAAGTGGGCGACCATAGGATATATCGTTTCGGAGCCGCTTTATAATACCGCGCTTTCGCAGTTAGGGCAGAACGAGCTTCGGGAAATATACAGCGCTCATATCTACGCCAGTGGTTTGGAAAGTTCGCTTGTAAGGGAAGATGAGCGGATCGAATTTTGGATGGATTTGGGTGGTCTTGAAGAATTTACGCGTGAGTACTTCGGTCTTGACTTTAACAGTCAGCAAAACAACCTGCCGGAGGGCTGCCTTGCCGGCGATGAAATCCGGTTTTATTTTAACAGCCGCTTTTATATTGCACCGGCCGATTTGTATCAATATAGCTTTATCAGCTGTACCCAAAACGATGACAATTCCTTTATTGCACATGTTGAAATAAGAAATGCCTCTGTTCCGGAGCTGGATATAGATGCTCAAGTTGTAGAAGCAGCTTTGACTTTCCGGCAGGAGAACGACACCGCTGTTTTCATCAGTGCTTCGACCTGAAAGTGCCGGAAATATAATTTACTGTGGCATAGAGATTTAATGAGGAGTAGCATTTATGGAAAGCTTTGAACCGAAGAAATTAGCACTGATAAGAATTTGGCAGATCCTTAAAGACTACAGCGATTTTGATCATCCCCTTACGCAGGAGGACATCGCTGTAAAGCTGCAAAATGAATATGGCATCATTCTTGAAAGAAAGGCTATCAGCAGAAATATTTCCCTGCTGAAGGAAGCGGGAATTGATATTGAGTCACGCAGAGCCGGAAGCTATCTCGAATGCCGGGATTTTGAGGATTCAGAGCTGCATATGTTGATTGACGGTGTTTTAAGCAGCAAGTATATTACCGCAAAACATTCCAAAGACATAATCAATCGGCTTTGCGGACTGTCTAATAAATACTTCCGTTCAAATGTAAAGCATATCCATTCGGTAAACGATTGGTATAAAACGGACAATCAGGCTTTGTTTTATAATATTGAATTGATTGATACGGCCATCGAGGAAGGAAAACAGGTACATTACGATTATAACAAGTACGGAACCGATAAGAAACTCCACAAGTCTTCTCATCAATACGTGACCCCGTATTTAATGGTTTTGCACAATCAGCGCTATTACCTTATGGCATACAGTGAATACTGGGGCAATATGGTGTTTCATAGATTGGACCGAATCACCAATATGATTGTCGTAGACAAAAAGGGTACACCGATTCGTAATGTGCCGGGCTATGAGAGTGGTATCAATTACAAGGAACTGTCGTCTACCATGCCTTATATGTATACCGACCGACCGGAGCATATCGACTTCATTGCAGATATCGGAATAATCGATCAGATTATCGATTGGTTCGGCAGCGATATTCGTATCGTAAATGCGGATGAAGAAAGCAAGGCCAAGGTAAGTGTTAAAGCAAGCCCGAATGCTATGGTGCACTGGGCAATGCAGTATATGGATCATGTTGAGATTATGGCACCGGAATCCGTTAGGAATCGAATCCGTGAGTCACTGCAAAACGGCATAATGAAATATCATATTACGGACGAAGAGAAAACCCGTTAAATCATCTATATTACGACTGGATTAACATGAAGAGCAGACTGTGGAAAAGCAGCCTGCTTTTTCTGTGCTCTAAATTGGCTGCCGTGCCGAACAATATGTTGTGCACCAAGTTTGGAACACTTCATTTGGTATTCTTATCCCGTAGAGAAGAATGGTAATATTTTCGGAGGTGCACGTTATGCAATTCTATAAATTTGAGGGTATTTCAACTGCCGAAAGGCGTCCGGGAGAAAATGACAGCCGTAGAATTATGTGCGAAAAAGCACGAAAAATCTCAACAAAAACAAACACTTTCAATCTGCTTCGGCTGTCCGAGGCGTATTTGTTTGTAAATGATGCTTCGGGGGACATGGTTACTATTGGTATTATCGTGAAGAAGTGTTCCAATCTAAATGATTTGATTTCCGAATATCTCCGGGCAATTGGGACAGAGCTGATGGAAACCTGTCTTGAGGAAGTAACTTTTAGCACACTTCGTAATATGCTGGGCTATGCCTGCAGAAACGACTATATTCGCGATGATGATGAAGTGCTTGAACAGTTCGATTTGGATAAACTGGAAAGAGGATATGGCAGAGGAGTTGCATATGAAGAGAAAATCCTTAATGATTGCAACAAAAAAACTGTATACGAAGAAGCCGGGCGATTTCTTGCAAAGGACACTTTAATTCCTGAACTGAATCGTATTTATGCAGGGAGAGGAAAGCAGAATGTTATTGGTCATCCCGTCCATTATATGATTGAGACGGATGACCATGAGACACGAAAAGGAATATGCAGGGTTTTATTGCAGGCATTGTATGCCAAAAAAAGGCTGCACAGTAAACGCTATTGTTTCTTGAATTTCAGACCAGGCGAAAGCTTTTCCAGTGTAGTTTAGGTCAGTTTACAAGGAACTACACGCAGACCGTGAAACGGGCTGCTGACAACAAACGGCGCTATGCTCCCGGCTGGGTGCATAGCACCTGTTTGTT